>NZ_CP032695.1:1292463-1615578 GCF_003627755.1 Rhizobium jaguaris
CGTCGGTGATGTAAAGGGCAGTGCCTCTCACCACCAGGAGCATCCCGAGCGTGACCAGAAAGGACGGTATGTTCAGCTTGGTAACGAACCACCCGTTTGCAAAGCCGATGAAGAGACTGAAAGCGAGGGCGACGAGGAAGGCGGCACCGAGCGGCATCAGATTGGCGTTGAACACCGTCCACATCAGAACGGCGGAAAAGCCGAACACCGAACCGACGGACAAATCGAATTCCCCGGCGGTCATCAGCAGGGTCATCGCCAACGCGATAAGCCCGAGTTCGACGGTAAACGAGAGCGTGTTGCTGATGTTTTGAAGCGAGAGGAAGTCCGAATTGAATGACCAGAAGATCACGAGCTCAAGGACTAGTAGGACGAGCGGACCGAATTCGGGCTTCGAGATAAAGCGTTGAAGAAGGGAATGCTGTTGCATGGATGCTCACCGGATTGGGGTGTGCCACCCGGGTTGCAACCGAGTGACACAGCCAGTACGCCTTTCGACCACGTTATTTGCCAGACAGAATCTTGTCGTAGATCCCCGCTTTGTCCTTTTCATAAAGAGCGCCGGTAATGATGTTGAAGCCGGGCGGGATCTTGTTTGCCGCCATAGCTGCCATCGACAAGGCCATGTAGCTGGTTGCCTGCGGGTCCTGCCATTGAGCGGCGTTCACGTAACCCGTCAGAACTTCCTGCGTCGTATCGGGCGAGTTGCCCCAGCCGACGACGGGAATTTCGCCAGGCTTTACGCCGACCTGATCGAATACCCGCTTGATGCTCCCGGTTACGAGGTCGCCGAGCCCGATGATTGCCTTCACCTTAGAGCGATTGGCGGTGAGGTAATCCGACATGCGCGTAATGATTTCGGCCTGGTCCAACGTGGAGTCTGTGATTTCCCAGGTGATGTTCAGCGGCTTGAAGACGCTGGATATTCCTTCTTCTTCCTGCACACCGTAAGTCGCACCGGGAACCTCCACCGGCATCCAGACGAAGTCGCCGGATTTCACCAGCTTCTTGTCGACCAGATATTGCGCCCAGTTGTGGCCGAAGGTCTTGTTGTCACCGCCGACATAGGCATTAAAGCTCGCCTGAGGATCGGGCGTGTTGAAGTTGATGATTGGGATATTGGCGGCGTTGGCTTCCTTAACGACTTGGACCAGGCTACCCGGATCGGGGCTGGTGGTGACAATCCCGGTCGCCCCCGCCGAAATTGCGGCCCTCACGGCCTCTTGCTGCGCAGGAACATCACCGTTGTGGAACGATGTGTTGACCTTGTTGCCGGTGTCTTCGGCCCAGAGCTTGGCTCCTGCCAGAAAATAAGTCCAGACAGGATCCGCCGGAGAGCCGTGCGAGATCCAGTAGTAGGTTTTGCCCTGCGCGTAGGCCGCCGAAACGAAGCCCGCTCCTGCGGCAATGACGATCGCCGAGAGTAAGGTAATAGCTTTCTTTAGCACGTGAAAACTCCTCCCTTGGCCCGGTCGTTTGGCCGGGCGGTTTGATTTGCTGACCTCCCAGTCAACATCAAAATGACTTGCTTGCATGCGTCATTTTGACGTCCTAAAGCCAGCCGGAGGTTGAAGAAGAAGTCAAGCGACTCCGGTCTCGAATCTGAGCCGGCGGAGCAGAATAATACGGATGAACCAAGCCATCATTTTGAAGTAGTCGAAACATGGTGTGACATTGGCGCATGCTGGGCGGCCTTGCGGGAAAAACACAAAACCGGTTAAAGCCCGCGGATACATCCGTTTTGGGGAGGGGCGCCTTGAGTGTTCGCACGGCCGGCAATTCCGGCAATGTCTTGGTCATTGGCGTGCTTTTGATGTTGCTCGGCGATTTTCTCTTTTCGCTGAACGATGCGATGGGCAAATGGCTGGTCGCGAGCTTCCCCGTTGGGCAAGTGCTGGTGGTGCGCTCGCTCGGCTCCTTTCTCATCCTGGTGCCTTTGATCGCAAGGCAGGGGAGCCATACGCTCTTCCACATCGAGCGCGTCCCGCTGCAGATCCTGCGCGTCGTTTTGACGACCGCCGACGTCGGGCTGTTTTATGCCTCCGTTGCCTATTTGCCGCTTGCCGATGTCATGACCTTCTATATGGCCGGTCCTATCTATGTCGCGGCGCTCTCACATTTCTTCCTCGGCGAGACGATCGGATGGCGCCGTTGGCTCGCGGTCGTCGTCGGCTTCATCGGTGTCGTGATTGCGCTCAGACCCTCCACGGCGATGCTGTCCTGGCCGTCGATCTTTGCTCTTGTCGGTAGCCTTGCTTTTGCGCTGACTTTGGTGCTCGGCCGACGCCTGCGTCTGACGAGCGACGTGACACTCGTCACCTGGCAAACAGTTGCCGCTCTTATTACCGGTCTGGTGCTCAGCATCGGCAACTGGCGTTCCCCGTCGGCACTCGATTTCACAGCGATGCTGACGCTTGGGGTTGTAGCCGGAAGCGCTCATATGATGATTACCCGGTCGCTGAAGCTCGCTCCGGCTTCGCTGCTTGCCCCGCTGCAATACAGTCTGCTTGTCTGGGCGATTGCACTCGGCTTCCTTTTCTTTGGCGATCTTCCGGACAGCCAGATTCTGATAGGCTCCGCTGTCATCGTAATCGCGGGGCTCTTCATCTTTCACCGGAAGAATCTTACGGGAGACATTCCCAAGGAGACCATCCCGCCGGATGGGCACTGAGCCCTGCGACATGCCACCCCCAGCAACTGCCGCCCTATGCATGGTTCCATCGGCTAGGCGTCGAACAAGGCGATCCGTGAGAACCTGCATTCCCAGGGATTGCCAAGCCAACATTTGGCTGCCGACAGCCTACTTATGCGATCCAACCAAGTTGGAGGCGTCGCCGCAAGGCCAGCGGCCCAAGCCGGCAACGCCAAGGGTAGACTATATCGTCAGCATCTTGCGCAACCGGGCAAACAGGCTCGGTGGCCTTCCGGCAAGCAGCGGACGAATGGAGCGTGCGACCACGGAAGAACTGACCGTTTCGCCGAAATGGCAGTAGCAGACAATTCCGTGCAGTTCATGATCCGTGAGTTCGAAGAAGCGCTTGGCTTCCCCGTAGCTGTCGTTTTCCAAACCAGCAGCGCGAAGAACCGGATCTGCAAAGGCGACGGAGATGGGGGAACTATCCGTCCGCATTGCAGCCCTGGTCTCGCTAGGCTGAAATTCGGTTTCGCGCAAAGTGGAAAGAAACTGTCGGGGACTCCGCTCGAGAAGATCTATCCAACGTTCGAGCCGTTGGGTTCGCGACATCTCTCGATTAAGGAAATCCTGATCGACTTTTGCAATTTTCTGCAAGTCATCGCGTGCATGCTGCTTCATCTCGGCCTCCTATTTGGCGATAGTTGGTCCCCTTCGATGTAACTTCAGCCCTAACTGATGATTATCCCAAAGAGACGAGATGTCCAGTCACGTTGGGCTGTCACGATTTGCGGAACGAGAAATATCATGCACTCAGCGTGCTCGCGTCCCTGCCGACTGCTATCCGAAATGATCGCGAAAGGCCTGCGGGGTCGTTCCGAATGTTTTGAGGAAACTCCGTCGCATGGTCTCGTCCGAACCGAAGCCGGAGCGGATACGTGCCTGGCGAATGGAAAAGCCCTGCTCCAGGAGGCGCCGCACCGCCTCCACGCGGATATCCTCAATAACCCTGGCAGGCGTGCGGCCGGTTGCTTGGCGATAGTGCCGCGAAAAGCTGCGCGCGCTCATATTGGCCTGCTCGGCAAGCGCCGGCAGCGACAGATCGCCGCGCAGATTATCGAGGATCCACCCATGCAGCCCGTCGAAACGATCGCCGCTTTCCTGCAGTGCGAGCATTGTGCTGAACTGTGCCTGACCGCCCGGTCGCTTCAGGAAGACGACGAGTTCGCGGGCGACGGTGAGCGCCAATTTTCGGCCGAGATCCGCCTCCACCAGCGCCAGTGCCAGATCGATACCGGCCGTGACGCCTGCCGAGGTCCATATGTTGCCGTCCTGGACAAAGATCGGATCGGGTTCCAATTGGACATCTGGGAAGCGTTTGGAAAACTCGTTGCACCGGTGCCAATGCGTCACCGCGCGCCGCCCCTCCAAAAGCCCGGCTTGGGCAAGAAGAAAGGCACCACTGCAGACCGAAGCGGTTCGCCGCGCCCTGGCTGAACGCCGGCGGATCCAGTCGACTAGAGCGGCATCTTCACACGCTTTATTGACGCCGATGCCACCGGCGACAATCAAAGTATCGATCGGCTCATCGTCATGGGGCAGCAACGCCGTCGCAAGCGTCAGACCCGATGTCGTTCCCGTTTGCCCGCTCGTCGCAACCGCGATCGCCTCATAGGGCCTAGGCTGACCGGCGGCGAGCGCCGCCTCGTTGGCGCTGGTAAAGACCTGCAGCGGACCCGTTATGTCGAGCAGTTGGGCGTTTTCGAAGGCTACGATCTCAATGCGGCGCATGGTTGGCTCAAAATGAGGGGACTTTGGCAAATACGCCAGATAGTGATCGCGTAAACTCACCGAAGTCAACCATTGGAGATGCAGCATGACCATCCGCTTCGGCCTGCTCGTCTTTCCTGGCATTCAGCAACTCGATCTCACAGCACCTTACGAGATCTTCGCCTCGACTGAGGGCGCGGAGGTTCATCTGATCTGGAAAGACACTCGGCCGGTCATTTCCGCAACGAAACTGGTGCTTCAGCCGACGGTAACATTCGACGATTGCCCTCAGCTCGATGTCATTTGTGTGCCTGGCGGCGGCGGTATCAATGCGCTGCTTGAAGACGAGGCCGTGCTGTCCTTCATTCGCTCAATGGCGGCGCAGGCACGTTTCATTACCTCCGTCTGCACCGGCTCCCTTGTCCTGGGCGCTGCCGGTCTGCTCAAGGGCAGGAGGGCGACGACGCACTGGAATGCTCACGATTTCCTCGCAAGTTTCGGTGCCATTCCGACCGCAGGCCGTATCGTTCGGGACGGCAATCTTATCACCGCCGGCGGTGTGACGGCTGGCATCGATTTCGGGCTCGCCGTCGTTGCGGCCCTTTTTGGCCAGGAGGAAGCAGAGACGGTTCAGCTTTCGCTGGAATATGCGCCGGCACCGCCGTTCCATTCTGGCACACCGGAAGAGGCGACAGCCGATGTCATCGCGAGAACGAAGCGGCGTCTTGCCGGTTCACGGACGGCGCGCGAGGTCATCATCGCCCGCCTGATTGCATCTTCACGTGATCCGGTTTAGGCGAACGTCGCAAAACCTGCTATAAGCGATCCCAAGGCCGCCGCGGCACTTACTTTGGTTCAGCCAGGTGTCAGCGTTGCTAAATATTGGGTGCAGGATTTTGCCAAGGACGATGCTTCGATGACTGCTAAAGCTTACATCATTGCGATGCTGCTGAGTTCCATCATGTGGGTAACGTCGTTCGACGTTGCGCAGCACGCTTATCGACATGCGCAAAAAGCGGGAGCCATCCCCAATCTGCATCTTAAGGAGACGGCATATCGTTGGATATTCGACGATGATGCAGGCGTTTAGAGCGGCGGCACATCCCCAACTAGCCGGCGGCGATATTTGCAGGCGAAGCAAGGCCGGAGTCGACGACTGATTTCAACCCTGTGGAGACGGCCTCCCTTACCGCCAGCTCGGCCATAGCGAGAGCGGCCTCGCGGGTCTTGGCGGCGGCGATGAAGCGGCCATTGTGGCAGAAGCTTGCTCCATCAATGCCGCAAGCCGCCTCCAAATCACCATTGGTCAGGCCTGCCCACGGTGCAGGCAGGTCCGCCCGCAGCTCAAACCCATCGTCGGCGCGGCGAATGCCGGTCACGCACCAATCCTTTGCGCGCGGGTGAACGACAAACAGCAGATGATCAGCGCCAGCCTTAACGATAGCGGGGCGAAAGGGCATTCCCATTGGGAGTTCAAGAATTCGCCGCTGGCCAGCGTCCTCGATTGCCTGACGCACAACCGCCTCGGCCCGAAATTTTGCGGCGCTTTGGGCTATCTTCGCCTCGACGAAACTACGCGCGATGGCGAGAGCGTTCTGGAACCCACGATCTTCTGCCCGAGGATCGGCCTCATCGAAAACGGGTTTCAATGTTTCCAGCAGAGCCGGTAGCGTCAGGCCCGCCAGTGACCCGGCAATAGAGGGATCAAGCACACCATTGTCCACGAGATCGACCGGCAGGACGAAGCTGGCATCGAAAGAGGCATGTACGGCCTCGACATGAGCCGCGGGAAGCCCTGACGCGGCAAGATAATCGCGGCCATAGTGCTTCCAGATCAAACCGAACGAACTGTACGGCTGGCCATCCTCGCGCAACGGCGCGCCGCGCTGATGGTGATCGAAAATCCGCGTTGCAGCGTCATATGCACCGCCCACATCATAGATGATGCGGTCTATCCCGGGCGTGACCCATTCCGTCTCCCTGCTGCGGATGAGACGTGCCTGCGGGAAAAGCCTGGTCAGAATGACGCTGGACAGCAGCTCGTCGGCATGAAAGCCACCGGAATGGGTCACGAGGAAATCTGGGATCATGCCGGCATGTACCTTGTTGTTCGCGAAGCGGCTTGCTTGAGTTGGCACCAGATAGCCATTGCTGGATCTTATCTCAACCCGTCATTCGGCCATTTGAGTGCGTTTGTCGGCCCCGATGGGCCGGGGAGCAGTTGCTCATTTTGCCTGCCGGCGCTCGTATTGAGCAAAGCAGATGGGTGCCATGCGTTAATTGCATTGGAAGGCCGTTGTAGTCGAAGGCAGTCATCGCCAGATAGTTGACAACGGGAAACAAGCGTTTCTCTCCTTCTGAGGAGATGAATTATGGTTGCATTCAAATCTATCAACGAAATGACGATCGAAGAGCGGCAGGAAATATTGTCGGCGGTCGTGGATACGCTGGAAGAAACTTCCAAGGAAGCTTCCCTGGAAGGGCAGGGTACTTATGCCGAGAACTCTCGCAATCTCGCTTTGGCTATTAGCGGCTCTGCCGACGATCTAGCCACTGACGAACTCGACGCTGCGAATATTCTGCTACAGCAGGCGATGACGATGATATCGCAGTTCCGTCTGCGGCATCCTTATCCGGCGGCGAGCCTTTCGATACATTAATTGAACCACGGCGAAGGGGGCAGCAAGAGCTGTTCCCTTTCATCGTCCTACGCGGACAGCGGCGGGTGGTTCGATCATGATGGCATCTATTCCTAAAGCCTCATCGTCGAAGAACGAGCGTCGGGCTCTACCGAGTCGATAGTCGTTCCATTTGTGTTCCAAACAGAACCACTGGGTTCCCTGTTCGACGTCGTAACGGAGCCTGCCCAAACTCACACATCCGGGATATTCGCAGTAATGGTCATCCAGCATCTGCTCTTCCGCAGAGCGTGAAATCCTCGCCGCATCGTCAACCATCCAAGTGTCCTTCGCATATTGAGCGCCATCGCCGTGCGTGAGGCGAAGGCGTGGTTCCACAGTGGACTCACTGGATGCGAGGGTAGGGACGGGTGGTTAACCGATGGTTTCAAGTCCCGGGTTCCAGTCGCTGAAGCAACTCCTCTGACAGAGAACTAGTTCTCTACCGAACACGCTGAAGTGTCCCGCTTTCAGGTTGAGGGCGCAGGGGCCGACTATCTCGCAACGTCGCGGGATGCCGTCGCTGAGGTCAAAGTCACTCAACCTGGACGGGCTTCCTCTACGTGTTCGACCTCGACCGGGACGGTGAACTCTACAGAGCCAGGCGCGGACAAAGCAGAATCAGCTCAGTGTGGGATCGGGAACAGCCGGCGTTCAGAATTCTGGGCATCAATCAGCGCTTCCAAGATAGCAATTGTGAGTCGAACGACGCACTCATCTGTGGTCCAACGAGAGTTGGGATCGGTCGAACGCAACAAATCTAATCCCTGATTGGCCACAATAGCTTCTGCTCTGTCGACTGCCCAACCGGTGAAATTCTTTGACATTTCACTCCCTACAACGCACGGCTAACTCAGACCCCTGAACGATCCATGTACCAACGCTGCCTTGAACGGGACCGGGGCTCTTTGTGGGCAGCATACCGGCGGGCAATACTGAGGCGATCCTGTCGTCAACGGCAACAAGGTGCCTTGGGTGGGACGGCCTACAGATGCAGTACCCCTGCACCCAATGGGCGCCGCCCGCATATGCCGCCAGCATGGATTCCTCGTCTTCGGCGCCTTCGATTACCACCTGCGGGGCAAGCTGCGATGCCAAAGCAACCAGCCTCGACAAGAACTCGCGCCCGAAAGGGCAGCCGACCGCCTCCTTGAGGAAACGGCCATCGATCTTGATAATGTCCGGCTGTAGCGTCCTCGCCTGATGGATGGAGGTGAATCCTGCTCCGAAATCGTCAATCGCCACCATGCAGCCGAGCGCCTGCAGCCGGAGGAAGAACAAGCGGGCTGCGTCGACATCAGGCAGAGTTGCGGTCTCGGTCACTTCGATGACCAGCCGCGCCGCAAGCTGGGGTTCAGCTGTTAGGATGCCAAAAAGAGAGGTCCAATATTCGTCGTCAACCGCGCTCTGCGCCGAGATGTTGCAGCCGAGACGCACGGACGGTGACCGACGCAGGGCCGAAATCGTCTCCTGAACGACGGCACGGTCGAACAGGCGGGATAGCCCGAGTTGTTCGATGGCGGGCAAAAACCGTGCGGGGGCGATTAGTTTCTGCCCGCCCGTCGGCGCAACGATTCGCGCCAGACATTCATCGTAGAACAGCTCGCTGTCATCCGTGGCGCGAATGGCCTGCCTCGCCAGAACCAGCCTGCCTACCGCGATTGCCTCGTAAACGTCGACAGCCTGGGCCATCAGTTCTTTGTAGCGATCGCCGACAATTCGGCCATAAGGGGCAGGCTTGAATGCGCTGACTGCACTTGCGCCGCCGGCAACCACAGACAAAGCCACCAGAACGGCAACACCATCCACGACCAAAGGTTCGCGGCCAAGCATCAACAGCAGCGTTTCGGCCCAAACGTACCCACCGGAAGACATCCCGGGTTGAGCCCCATCCGCCACAAGAAACCGGTCGCTGCCGCGCACCAGGACAGAGACCCCTCGGCTCCTGAGAAGAGCGGCGGCCCGAGCGCAAAGGCGGTCGAGGACCTCGTTTGCGAAGTCTTCGCCATAGGCAATCGAGATATCGAGAAAGTTCTGGAAACACAGCAGGAGGGGTGAATCGGCATTCGCGGCACGCTGGCATGCGGTGGGAGAGGTACCGACGATCATTAGATGCCCTTTATATTACTGTTGGCAACGCCCGCGGCAACCAGTCCAAAACGAGCGAGTCGAGAAGATGCGGTGTCGGTTGGTATCGCAGATCTATTCGAGATGTTTTTAGATGAAGCTCTCGCGGTGGTGATGCAGACACCACTTGGCCATGATCGGGCCGTCGCCAGAACGACGATTCCGTTCTTGGGGACTTTGCCTAAGCTCATTCATTTCCTCCGCATGCCTTCTTGAAAAGCGACGGGCGCTTTCGCAGTGTTCCGTGTGCTGCGCAACTCTGCTGCAACTTCTGGGACAAATCCATGGGCTCGGGACCAATAGCCTAGCCTTCGGGACTTAGGTCCGGTCACAGGCAGGACCTTGGTCTGATGGAGAACAAAGAACGGCGAGGGCGGGCAACGTCGAGGCCGGCGATCAAATCGCGCCGCACAGATAGGCCGGAGCACCGCCACGTCCGGGTGACCGTAGATCCATTCAAAGCGATATGAAGTCATAGGCTTCAATAGCGCGTGCCAACAGGATTCCGTGAACGATGCCGGCTGTCGATGTGTACAACAAGTGACCATGTCACCTGAGTGCAATCGATTGGAGATAATAAAGTAGTCCGATAGTTGGTTTGGCTTATGCATTTATCGAGGTTGAGATGAGTAATCGGGCAAATAAGATACTTCCCCACCATCGGTTTTCGCATTCTCTCGGAGCGCCTTTGGCTCGGGTGCAAGGAGAGATAGCGCATGTGTTCGAGGCCCCTGAGAACCACCACGGTGCAAACCACCAGCATTTCACGGTGAAGATCGAAACGGTCCTGAAGTTTGATGGCGGCGACGCTGATATCAGTGGCCAGACAGTCTTCATTGCCGTGCGTTTTGGCGACAATGAGGGGCTCGACCATGAGATCCCCGATCTGAAAGCAGGCGAACCCATCGAGCTGCAGGGAGAGTATATTTCCATCGCTTCAGCCTATCCCACTGAAGACAACAGCAACCCGGTACTGCCGGTCCTTCACTTCACACACCATCCTGTAGGGTATGTGCTGTATGAAGGCGTGCACTATAGCTGACACCAGGCGTTCGCCTCGGTCTCAGCTGGAGAGACTCCAGTCGTCGCCCAAGAGGCCCGATGACGGCGTCTCCTATCGTGCTGACCACGCTTGACTCAATCATCATTTCTGCGACCGTGGGAAGACAATGTTGCGTCTGGTTTCTGCGGTAGAAAGGCTAATCGTATGAACGAATTTTGGTCATTTCGCTTCATGCGCTTTTTTTCGACGATTTTGATCGCAACGGTTGCCATAGCCTTTTCGCCGGCGTCAGCTGTTTTTGCACTTGATGCGGCTTCGCAAGCGAAAGCCCCGAATAGCCAGATCGAAAAACTCATCGGAACGCTGCGTCAGAACTATGACGGCGCCCAGAGCCTTCGCCAGCGGCGCGCCGCCTTCGAAAAGCTTATGGCGTCTACGCCGGATCCGAAGCGTGTCCAGATCCGTCATGTCAATGCCAACGGTGTCGAGGCTGACCTGATATGGCCCGCGCGGTTGCACCATCCGATCGGCCGGCGCGCGATCCTCTATCTGCATGGAGGCGGCTACTACAGCGGCTCGCTGAGGACGCACCGGAATATTGCGGGCTCCCTCGCGAAAGCCGCGTCGGCCGATGTCCTGCTGGTCGATTATCGCCTGTTGCCGGAACATCCGTTTCCAGCCCAGATCGATGACGCTCTGGCGGCATATCGTTGGCTTCTGGCTGAAGGATACAGGCCTGAGAACGTGGTGATCGCTGGAGAATCCGTAGGCGGAACCCTGGCAATTGAAGTTACGCTTAACCAGCTGCGGATCAACGGACCTTTGCCGGCGGCCGTGGTCGCGATGAGCCCGGTGACCGATTTCGCCGCAACAGGCGCGTCCATCACCACAAACGCCGAGAACGATCCGTTTATGGGCAAGGCCGAGCTGGAGGCCATCCGCAACGTCTATCTTGGCGACAAATCTCCGGACGATCCCGAGCGATCGCCGCTTTACGCCGATATGACCGGCTTTCCACCGCTACTCTTGCAGGTTGGTTCGCGGGAGACGCTGCTCGACGATACTCTCCGGCTCGAAGACAAGGCGCGCAAGGCAGGAGTCCACGTGAAGGCGGAAGTTTGGCCGGGCATGATCCATCAGTGGCAGATCTTCCCGTTCTGGATTGACGATGCGCGCAAGTCGAACGAAAAAGTAGCCGCGTTTGCCATTTCCCACTTTGCGGACCGGCCCGCGGAATAGACATCACAAATCCATGCTTAATGGCAAACGTTCCCGCGGCTCGTCAGACTGCGGCGGCGCGTCGAGATGTGACGCCATAGGCAGAACGCAATCAAGGTGCCTCAATGCCAAGACGCTTCAACTATCACTATCGGTACGCTGCGGATGCTCACGGCAGGCCGTTTGAAGTCTGCCGTGTCGATGAAGGTCGTTTGTCGCATATGACGTCAACGCGGCGGTTTGTCGTCGCGCCTTATCTTTTGCGCATCCAGATAGCCGTGCTCGAATGCCTTGGCGCGACTGCTACCTTCGGGATAGGGATTTTTATTGTCCGCAGCCTCCCTGTTTCCAGCTTCCGCTCCACGCTCATAGGCGGCCTCATCGCCATCTTCTGCGTCAGCGTCATTCCCTAGATTTTCCCTGTCCAGCTCGGGCGGATTCGCCGAGGGCGGCTGAATGGGATTTGGCAGCCCCGCTTCCGGCGCGGGCACCGGGGGCGACGTCGGATCATATTTTGCCATGGTTTTTCCTCCCGAGAGAAAACGCCATGGCACGGTCGCGGTTCCCTGAGCGATCCCAACTTGCCTCGTCATGTCACCGCTTTTTCAAAAGCAGCTTAGACCGCAAATTCTCGCCATCCGCAAACGCATCGCGAAAACGGCTTCGATATCCCCGATCGCCGTCGACGCGGCTTTCAGTTCTTATCGGTGGCGTCCCATCGATCCAACTTGAGGGAAAGCTGCAAGCCGCGCGGTAACGGGGGTAAAGGCCGGCCGATGTCGACGCGACGCTTCCAGGCAGCGCGCCGTTCTTGTTCGCGTTCCCGAAGCGCCTTCGAGACCGCTACAAAGGCCATGGCGCGCTCTATGACTTGTTCCGATTTCGTCATGGATACCTCCATATGTTCACTATATGTTCTCATAATGGATGGTAACAGTCAAGCCGGCGATAAAATGCCCTTATCGCCGCGGATCGGGACGTGGGATCGGTCTCAAACCACTTCGATTTTGAAATCCGCGTCTTCCCACCGCTGTGTATCCGTCCAGAAGATCGTGAAGACGATCGTGCCCGGGCCGAGCGTCTTCGTCGGCAGGTCACAGATGTGAGTGCCGAAGTCCGTATCACGGCACTGGCTGTCGGTGAAGCTTGCCCATCCGTCGGTAGACCAGTGCACCAGGGCAGGCTCGGGCAGTTCGATGCGCAGGGCGCGGCCTGCCGGCATTTGGGCGCGCTTGTTGGTCGGGCGCCAGGCGAAGGGCGCGGGTGCCGGCTTTGCGCCCACGTAGCGGGCAAAGGTCTGGGGCGGCATATCGAAAATCACGCCGTCGCGGATCGAGCGCAGCAGCTTGATGTGTTCCGCATGAGCCCAGACCAAGGGCATGGCGCTGCCGGAGGGGCGGCCGAGAAAAAGCTCGCGTTCCGGTACGTCGTCGCTGTCCCATATCTGCTCGGGCAGGAGTCCGCCCTCGCTTGCAGAGGCTTCCAGCGCCGCCAACAGGCGCCGCGCCTCGTCCGGTCGCCCGGCGGCAAGTTCATAGTGAGCGCGCTCGCCGGTCAAGAGCGGCCAGAGCCTTCCGACACCGCTGCCGGCAAAGGGCGCGCCGCCGATGCGCTCGCCGTAGCCGTCGTCATTGTAGCGGTACCAATAGGGTCCGGCGGGAAGGTCGCGCCGCAATTCCGCATCGATCGCCGCGACGGTGCCGAGGATGCGCGGATCGTCGGCGGCCCTGAGGCCGAACCGCACCAGCGCCAAGGCATCGGGACTGATAAGCAGGTCTGCCTCCACGACTTCATTCCCGTCGTCGCGATTGCGGATTGGGATGAAGTCGCGCCCGAGCGACGAGCTGCTGTCCGTGGCCGAGGCGATGCGCACGTAATAGCCGTCGATGCCGAGACCGCGCGACAGTTCGGTATCGGTGGCATAGGTCCATTCCTCTATGCGCTCGTTCCAGCCGTCGGCCACCTCGCGCAGATATTGCGCCGTCGCCAGCCGACCGGCGGATTCCACCGCATCGGCCGCCGCGAGCAAGCCGGCGATCTCGACGGCGAGCGTGAACGGCGAGTAGCCGGCATCCTCCTCCCAGCGATCCTGCTGGGTGGCGGGACCGTTTCTGACGATATAGGCCGCGGCGGCCTCCATCATCGGCAGGTATCGGTCGCTCTCCGACGCGTCGATCGCGCCTGCGCGGAGCAACATATCATAGAGCAGGATGGGAAAGGCCGTCTCGTCCATCTGGATGCCGTGCCAATAGGGTCGGCCGTCGAGCCAGGCATTCTGTACCCAATGGCCATCCGCCTCTTGGATAGCCGAGAGATAGTCAAGCACGGAGCGCGCGTCAGTCTTGGCGCCTGCGGCAAGCAGCGCGCCGGCCGTTTCCACCAGATCACGCGTCCAAACCAAATGATAGCCGCCGAGATCATCGTCGCCCTTGTTGAAGCCCCACGGGATCGAAAGGCTGGCAATGATGGCGCCGGATGCATCATCCCGGTGGGTGGCGAGCACGCCGGTGCTGACGCGGTAGCGGTTGAGCTGGCTGGGGTCATGCGGCTCATCCAGGGCAAGCAGGCTGGCCTGCCACTCCCGCCAGCCGCTACGATAGTGCTTGAGCGCCGGCTTGAGGCCCTGTTCCAGGCTGAGGACGGCACGGAAGGCAGCCTCCTCGGGCTGGGTTCCGAAGCCGATGGCGATCAGCGCGCGCCCTTCGTTCGCCTCAATGTCGAGCGTCCCCGACAGCGCGACATTGCCGGACGCGGCATAGCGGTACTCCTCCTTCAGCCCTTCGCCGCGCGACAGCGTCTGCCAACCGTCGGAGAAGCCGACATAGCCGACAGAACGCGCAAGCCAGGGCACAGAGGCTGCGACCGCGAGCGCCCGCCCGGAACCCTCGGCAAAAAGCATCGGCCTGCCTTTGAAATCGCCGTGCCAGCCGGTGTTATCGGCGCCGCCGTTGACGAGATGCGGCGCCATGAGGGTATGCAGCCGGTAATCGGAGAGATCACCGATGAGCGCCTGGAAGCGGACGTCCTGCAGCACCACCTCACGCTCCGGGTCCGAAAGGATGGTTTTGGTGATGCGATAGCGACCGTCGCGGGCGGTATTGACGAGGCGGAACGCCGGGACGCCGTCTTCGATCGCCTGCACGCGATGATCGGCGTCGCGCTTTTCTTCGGAAAAATAGCCGTCAGCCGTCACAATGAAACCGAAATCGCGAACGCAGGCCATATCGAGCCGCGGCGCGTAGATCTCGTTGAGGATGCCATGGCTCGCCGTGAACCAAACGTTGCTTGCCGTGCTGACGGCGGTGCCGACCGCGCTCTTGTCACTTGAAGTCCAGCGAGGCTCGATGCCGGGGGCACCAGGCGGGACTATGGAACCGGGTGGCAGTGTCGGAAAGGCCAAGTGTCGATCCTCCGCTTAGTATGCGCTCCTCTTCGGTGAGCCATCCTGGATTGAATTTAAGCGATCCGCAATACGCCTGGACTTGACAGCCAATGCTAATGTTGCGCCCGATGGAGCGTGGGAACGATTGAGGGCACGGCCCTGAGAGGAGCGTAAAGCATGGCTGACATAACTGAAGCACCGGCAGCGGAGCAAACACGCCACCATGGCAAGCCGAAGACGCACGCCGCGCCGGCCAGCCGCACCGTGCTCGCCGTGGATATCGGCGGGTCACATGTCAAGGTGGAACTCAGCAGCGGCACGGAGCGGCGTGCGGTCGCATCAGGGGACCAGATGACGGCGGCCAAGATGGTGGCGGCACTGCGCGATCTCACGGCCGACTGGCACTATGACGTTGTCGCCATGGGATACCCTGGACCTGTGGTCGCACATCGCGCCGCTGCCGATCCATTCAACCTTGGGCCGGGATGGAAGGATTTCGATTTCGAATCGGCCCTCGGCCGGCCCGTGCGGATGGTCAACGACGCGTTGATGCAGGCGATCGGCAGCTACGACGCGGGCCGCATGCTCTTCCTCGGTCTTGGCACCGGCCTCGGCTCGGCCATGATCGCCGAGAACGTTTGCATGCCCCTGGAATTGGCGCACATGCCCTACCGGAAGGCGACCTTCGAGGATTATGTCGGCGAACGCGGCCTGGAACGTCGTGGCAAGGGCAAATGGCGAAAATCGGTATTCGACGTTGCCGAGCGCTTGGGCAAGGCCCTGCTGCCGGACTATATCGTCATCGGCGGCGGCAACGTCGAACGGCTGAAGGAACTGCCGTCAAAGTGCCGACGCGGCAATAACGACAACGCCTTCCGTGGTGGTTTCCGGGTCTGGCTGGATGACCGCCTGCACATCTAATGGCGGTGGCTTGCATGCCGTCCGTCAAAATTTCTCGACCCAGGGCCTGACTTCCAGTTCCGAGGACCAGGCGCTGCGGTGCTGCCGCAGCAGGTCGATATAGCATTGCGCTATGGCATCGGGGTCGAGTGTGCTGTCCGGCCGATCCGGCGGGTCAGGGCGATGTTCGGCGCGCACACCGCCGTCGACCACGACATGGGCCACATGGATGCCCTGCGGTGCCAGCTCGCGCGCAGCGCTCTGCGCCAGGCCCCGCAATGCGAACTTGCCCATGGCGAAGGGCGCGGAGAGGGCAAAACCCTTGATCCCCGCGGTGGCTCCGGTCAGGAGGATCGCGCCTTTGCCTGCCGGCACCATGCGCTTGGCCGCCTGCTGCACCGTATAGAAGGCGCCCAGCGCCGAGACGGCGACGGCCTGCTCGACCTGGGAGGGGTCCAGCTCGGCGATGGGGCCGCGAAGGCGACCGCTGGCATTGTAGAGGACGATCTCCGGCGCGCCGATCCGCGCATCGGTCTCGGCAAAGAGCCGTTCGATCTGGCCGGCGTCGCTGGCGTCGACCGGCAATGCGATGGCACCCGTCTGATCGACCAGCGGTGTCAGCTTGTCGACATGCCGGGCAGCGATCACGACCGGAATTTCGGCTGCGCGCAGGAGCCGTGTCAGGGATCCGCTGATACCTGGCCCGACACCAATGATGAGCGCGCTGCGATAAGGGATGTCGATCATGGCTTCACCTCCGGGTGAGTTGGGAACAATATCGGGTTTCGGTACTCGACGCGGCCGGACAAGCCGAACGTCACTCAACACGCCTTGGATATATGTTCTGGCGACGGTGCCTTTTCTATCTGCAGTGTCGCGTGTCCGATCTCGAAGCGAGCGTTTATCTCGTCCGCGACGTGATCGATGAACTCGTCGCCGGGATGGCCGTCCGGCAGTACGAGATGGCAGGTCATGGCAGTCTCGGTCGTGCTCAAAGACCATACATGCAGATCGTGGACGTCGGCGACGCCCGGCAGCTCGTGCAGGAAAGCGCGCAACTTGCCGAGGTCCACGTTTGCCGGAACAGCACCCAATGACATGGTAATCGCTCCCGTGAGTAGGCTCCAGGTGCCGTGGACAATCACGACGCTGATGACCAGAGTCATGAGAGGATCGACCCATATCCAACCGGTTACCAGGATGATCAGGCCGCCGACGACCACGCCCAGGGACACGAGAGCGTCGGCTGCCATGTGCAGATAGGCTCCGCGAACGTTGAGGTCTCCTTTCCGTCCGGAAGCGAATAACCAGGCACAGAAGCCGTTCAGTACGATGCCGCATGCGGCAACGATCATCACGGTACCGCCTGCGGCCGGCTGCGGTTCCGCGAAGCGCCGTATCGCCTCCCACGTCAAACCACCTGTCACGACGAGCAGGAAGACGGCATTGAACAGAGCGGCAAGGATCGATGTTCCACCAAGCCCGTATGTGAAGCGGTTCGTCGGCTTCCTCCTTGCGAGGACGACTGCCGCCCAGGCGACGGCAAGTCCGAGCGCGTCCGACAGATTATGGCCCGCGTCGGCAATCAAGGCGACAGAATGGGCGAGCACGCCGTAGAGGACCTCGATGACCACGAAGGCGGCGTTGAGGGCGATGCCGAGCGCGAAGGCCTTGCCGAAGTTCTGCGGCACGTGCGCATGCCCAAATTGGCCATGATCGTGGCCGTGGCCGGCGGTATGGGCGGAATGATCATGATCGTGGGTATGCGTCATGGCTGTTTCTCTCGATCGCCAAACAGGACTACTCCCTCTAGCCACTAGAGGTGCAAGCAGAATCGTCGCTTCAGTGACCGTAACTGGATCGCCGGCCATTTGTTCGTGGCATCATGAGCTGTGGTGGCATTTACTTTATAACGCGAAAAACTGGCTGGCACTCCGGAACAAAGCTTGGGAAATATCGTTCAATTCTGTTGGCTTCACATCGGAGATGTGTCGATGTCCCCGCGTGCGCAATGGAAGGGCTATTTGCAATTCGGTCTGGTGACGTGCCCGGTGGCGCTTTATACCGCCACGTCGACATCAGAGCGTGTGTCTTTTCACACCATCAACCGCGCGACGGGCAATCGAGTCCGGCGTGAATTCATCGACAGCAGCACCGGGAAAGCCGTAGGGCGCGAGGATCAGGTCAAAGGCTATGAAGTCGGCAAGGATGACTATGTGATCTTTGAGCCTGACGAAGTCGCCGCCGTTGTCCCCGGAAGCGACAAGACCCTCCATCTCCAGGCATTCGTCGCATACGCTGATATCGACGACGTTTACTTCGACAAGCCCTATTATCTCGCGCCGAGCGATCGGGGCAGCGAAGAGGCGTTTGTGCTGATCCGGGCCGGCATGCAGAAAAAGAAGGCTGCGGCCATCGCGCGCACCGTCCTTTTCCGGCGCCTGCGCACCCTGTTGATCCGACCCTACGACAAGGGCCTGATCGCGACGACGCTGAATTACGATTATGAGGTCCGCTCCGCCGACAAGGCTTTCGAGGATGTGCCCGACATCAAGATCAAGGGTGAAATGCTCGATCTGGCAAAGCATATTATCGCCACGAAAAGCGGCACGTTCGACGCGCAGGCCTTTGATGATCGCTATGAGGCCGCACTCACCGAACTGATCAAGGCAAAGATCGAAGGCCGCAAAATTACCGTCCGCAAGGAGCGCAAGCCGGAAAAAGTCGTCGATCTCATGGAGGCGCTTCGCCAAAGCGCCGGCGTCACTGGAGAAAAGAAGCGGGCACCGAAACGCGCGGCGTCCAATGCCTCGCGGCCGCGAAAGGCTGGCTGATCCATGGTGCTCGAGACCTATCGCGAAAAGCGGGATTTTTCCAAGACATCCGAACCCAGGGGGCGCAAACGCAAGACGGCGGCGCACAACAGTTTCGTCATCCAGAAACACGCGGCCCGCCGTCTGCACTATGATTTTCGCCTGGAGCTTGACGGCGTCTTGAAGAGCTGGGCGGTTGCAAGGGGGCCGAGCCTGGTTCCGGGGGACAAGCGCCTGGCAGTCCAGGTCGAGGATCACCCGCTCGCCTACGGCGATTTCGAAGGCACTATTCCGAAAGGCGAATATGGCGGCGGCTCGGTGATCATCTGGGATCGCGGCACCTGGGAGCCGGATGGCGATCCGCACAAAGGCTTAGAAAAGGGCCACATCGAGCTCGAACTGCACGGGGAGAAGCTCCACGGCCGCTGGCATTTGGTTCGCATGGCCAGACGCGCTCGGGAAACGAAAGATAATTGGCTGCTCATCAAAGTCGACGACGAGGCGGCCCGGCCCGAGGGTGCGGATGACATTCTCGAGGAGCGGCCGGAATCGGTGAAGACCGGCCGGCTGATCGAGGAGCTCGAGGGAGAAGAGCCCGGTTGGTCTTCGAAGACGGGCAGGATCAAGAAACCCCAGCGGTCCGCAACGAAAATTGTGGTCGATCCCTCGTCCGTGATGAAGGCCAGGAAGTCGGCCTTGCCCGATTTCGTCGAGCCGACATTGGCGATGCTGACGAACAAGCCGCCGAGTGGCAAGCAATGGCTTCATGAAATCAAGTTCGACGGCTATCGCCTGCAGGCCCGCATCGAGGACGGCCGCGTCAGATTGCTGACACGCACCGGTCTCGACTGGTCAGACAAGTTCGGGAAAGAACTTCTTACTGAATTCGCCGCTCTTCCGCTCAAGACGGCGCTTGTGGATGGCGAACTGGTGGTCGAGACCGCGTCCGGCGCGCCGGATTTCGCAGCCCTTCAGGCCGATCTTCGCGACGGCAGGAGCGATCGTTTCGTGTTCTACGCCTTCGATCTCCTCTATCTCGACGGATATGATCTGCGCGCAGCCCCTCTGATCGAGAGAAAAAAGATGCTGGAGAAAATCATACCTTCGGGGACCGGCAAGATCCGCTTCAGCATTGATTTCGATGTCGATGGCGATCTGCTGCTGGAGCATGCCCGCCGTCTGGGTCTGGAAGGCATCGTTTCGAAGCAAGCCGATGAGCCTTATCGCTCCGGCCGCGGCAGAGGCTGGCTGAAATCGAAGGGTTCCTTCCGGCAGGAATTCGTGATCGCGGGTTATGTGCCGTCGTCGACGGCGCGCAAGGCGATCGGTTCTCTCGTGCTCGGCATTTTCGACAAGGGCAGGCTGCAATATGTCGGCCGCGTCGGCACGGGATTTACCAACAAGGTTGCGGAGGATCTTTATTCACGACTTGAAGCCATGCGGGTCGATAAAAACCCGCTCGATCAACGTCTCAGCGCGGATGAAGCACGTGGCGTCCGTTTTGTGCGTCCGGAACTGGTTGCGGAAATCGAGTTCCGCACATGGACAGGGGATAACCTGCTGCGGCACGCCGCATTTCGCGGTCTGCGCGAGGACAAGTCGGCGAACGAGGTTGTTCGAGAGACCTCCATCGACGCGCGTGCGGAACCCGAACTGCCAAAGCGGACCGTCATTCTCACGCATGCTGACCGTATCTACTGGCCAGACGAAGGCGTTACCAAGGAAGGTCTCGCCGATTACTACACCGATGTCTGGACATATATGGCGCCCTTCGTCGTCCAGCGGCCATTGGCACTGCTGCGTTGCCCCGATGGCATCAGCGGCCAGCACTTCTTCCAAAAGCATGCGTGGAAAGGCCTGAACGAGAGCATTGTCCTCATCCATGATCCCAAGGACGAGGACGACACTCCGCTGATCAGCATCGACGATCTCGATGGCTTGCTCGGTCTCGTGCAGGCAGGATCGCTGGAGCTTCACCCCTGGGGCGTCACGGTCGCCGATTGGGAGCATCCCGAGACCATCATCATGGATCTTGACCCCGGACCCAACGTACCTTGGGAGCGAGTGATCGAAGCGGCGGAGGAAACGCGAGATCGCATGAGGTCGGCCGGCCTCGAAGCCTTCGTCAAGACATCAGGCGGCAAGGGCCTGCATGTCGTATCGCCATTGAAGCCAACAGCCGAATGGCCCGCCGTCAAAGCTTTCACGAAATCCATTGCCGACCAGATGGCCGCGGACAGCCCCGAGCGCTATGTTTCCACCATCACCAAGTCGAAGCGGCAAGGCAAAATCCTGATCGACTACCTGCGCAATCAGCGCGGCTCAACGGCTGTCGCGCCCTATTCGACGCGAGCGCGTCCGGGGGCTGCGGTCTCGATGCCGCTGACCTGGGACGAACTTAGTCCGGCGATCGGGCCAGCCTATTTCACGGTCAATAATACGCCCACCCGGCTCGCGGCACTTCGGTCAGACCCCTGGGAGGATTTTCGAGCGGCGGCCGCTCCTTTGGAGAAAGCAAAATCCAAAAAGAGCGGAGTGCGCTAGAGCCGAGCTTTGATGTAGTCTCGAAACGCCTTTGCGCGCGCGGTCATCTGCCGTCCGGGCGCGCTGATTGCGTGGAGCGTAAGGCCAGACCAACCCCAATCGGGCATGACGCGGACGAGCCTCCCAGCCGACAGCGAATTGACAACGACAATTTCGGGAAGAGGCGCGATTCCAGCCCCTGCCTCGGCGAGTTTCAACACGCATGCGAAATCGCTTGCTCGTACATCGGCTCGCAAGGAAACCTTCTCTTCTCGCGCGCCATTGGAGAGCACGAGGTGCGTCACGCCCGGCCGCTCCCTCGGTAGAACCAGTGCGTGTCGCTCGATATCCGCCGGAACCTCGATCGGACCGCTCCCTCGTAGATAGGATGGTGCCGCGAACATGCCGACTCTCATTTCCGCGATTGGAAATGCCTGAAACTGCATGTCGGGCATTTGCGCCAAGCTCACTCTAAGTGCGAGATCAATGCGATGCGCGACAGGATCCAGTGTCGCGTCCGTTGCGATAACCTCAATGGCGATCTGCGGATAGTCTTGCCGAAACGACGTGATGATCTCCGGCAATACCTCGATCGCAATATCAATGGGTGCGGTTATTCGGATGGTCCCACGCGCGATCGACCGAGACCTCCGTACACTCGCTCCGGCGTCATCGAGCAGTGCCAAAGCAGGCATGGCCTTATCGTAGAATTCCACTCCCTCCGCAGTACACGAGACGGAGCGAGGGGAGCGTGAAAGCAGCCGCACGCCAACAGCCTTTTCAAGCCGCGAAATCCGTCGACTGATGCTGCCTTTCGTCTCGTTCAGCTGCCGAGCCGCCGCCGACAGCGTTGCAAAGTCGACAACGGCGCAAAAGGCGCGCACATCATCGATCGAGCCAGAGAAGGTTTCCATATCAGCAACCATGTGTTCCGAGATGCGGATCTGACGCAAATTCGTAAACCATGATTTTCTGTTTGCAATATCTCCCCGGAAGGAATTCGTGATGTCTGAATATGCTTTGCCAAGAAAATCGTCGTTGAAGACTGCCGCTCTGATCGGCCTGCGCGTCATTCTCGCGGCCCTCTTTGCTGCCGCAGCGCTCGCAAAAATCGCTGGGGTGCCGCAAATGGTTCAGGAGTTCGACACAATCGGTCTCGGCCAATGGTTTCGCTATTTCACCGCCGTCGTTGAGCTGACCGGTGCGGGCCTTACCATCTGGCCACGCCGGTCGGCCTTTGGCGCTATTGTGCTCGCGGGCGTTTGCGTTGGAGCATTCTTCACCCAACTCCTGGCGCTGCATGGCGATGTCATACACACGATCATTTTGGGCGCTGCCGCAGGCGTCCTCGCCTTTGTACAGAGCAGCCAGCTCTTTCAGGCGCGCTGACGGTCGGGTTCGAGTAACACATGAACAAGCGCAGCCCGATCAAATCCTCGCCGTCCACACTGGCGCCGGCGCTATTCGTTTTGGCAATCATCGCGATGCTGGGCTGGGCCTCGGCGATCGCGCCCGCCTTTGCAACGCAATCAAAGCCCTTGGAACATAAGGTCGTGTTTCAGGTGGACAGCAATGACGTTACGGTCATGAAACACGCCATCAGCGGGTCCATTAACGCGGCCCAATATTATAAATCCAAGCACGAAGGCATTTCGATCGAGATCGTTGCCAACGCTACCGGGATCGAGATGTTTCGAGACGACACATCGCCATTGAAGGATGCAATAGCGGCCCTGCGCACGATGGTCCCAGGCATCGCGCTCAGCATGTGCGGTTCTTCCAAGGCGATTGCCGAGCAGAAAGAAGGCCACCCGCTGCCGCTAATCGAAGGGGTCACGGTCGTGCCCTATGGCGTCGGGCGGGTGATTGATCTTCAGGAACATGGTTGGGTCTATATTCATGCCTAGCCATCAGTCGCGTGCAACATACAGCCGGCGAACATTGCTGCGCGGAATGGCCCGCGGCGCCGCGCTTTCCTTCCTGTCGCGGTCGGATCTTGCGAAGGCGACGGATGACCCTCCTGTCTTTGAAAACGTGCGGCATCAATTCACGCTGCTGGAGCCCGCAAGAATCCTGCAGCCGACAAAACTCGTGGATCTTCGTGGAAACGAGGTCGATTTTCACCCCGAGCCGGGGCGGGTAACGCTCATCAATCTCTGGGCCACCTGGTGCGTCGCCTGCCGCACCGACCTGTCGGCACTGGATAATTTTTCGCGGCAAATGGGCGGCCAAGCGACCGTCGTTGCCGTTTGTGTCGATCTGTCTGACGGTGCCCAGGTCACGGAATTTGTTCAAGACTTGGGGATCAGGCATCTTCGCGTCCTGATCGACCCGAGCGCGTCGCTTACGCAATCGCGATCATCCGCTGACGCGCTGCTGCCTCTATACGGTATGCCGATCACCTATCTTATAACCCCGAAAGGTCGGATCGCGGGCTTTATTGAAGGGCCTTCCGACTGGCTTTCTCCTGAAGGTCATGCTCTGATAAATTACTATGCTTCGCTTTGATCGCAGTCTGTCGCGCCCGGAATTACGCTAGCGCTTGGCTTTCGAGGCAGCGGCCACGCTTTTTTTCAATGCGTCCATGATGTTGATGACATTGCTCGGTGGCGTTTCAGCCTCGGGCTTGGGTTTGGCCGCCCGTTTCCGGCCCTTCTTTTTTGCGGTTATCAGCTCCAGCAGTTTGTCCTGTACCGGATCGCTCGCCATTGACGGCGTCCAGGGTTTTGTCTGCTCGTCGATCAATTGCAGGACAAGCGACATCAAGGACGGATCGGCCTTGTTCGCGTTGATCGTTTCGAAATAGGCCGCCTTATCGCGAACCTCGTCGCCGTAACGCAATGTCCACAATACGATTCCTTTGTCGCGGGGCTCGAGCATGACAGCCCGCTCGCGGCGATACATCACCAATCGGGAGATGCCGACCGTCCTGGTCGTTGCCATGGCGTCACGGATGACGCAGAAAGCCTCTTCGCCGACCGGATCGTCCGGGGTCAGATAGTGCGGCTGGTCGAGCCAGATCCATTCGATGGAATCGCGCGGCGCGAAGACATCGATATCGATCGTGCGGGTGCTTTCGAGCGCGACGGACTCCAGCTCGTCGTCTTCGATCAATACATAGTCGCCCTCGCCACGCTCATAGCCTTTGACCTCGTCGTCCTCCTTCACCACCTTGCCGGTGACGGAGTCGACATATTGGCTGACGACGCGGTTCCGGGTCTCGCGATTGAGAGTGTGGAAACGGATCTTCTCATTTTCCGATACAGCCGGCGCCATCGCGACCGGGCAGGTCACGAGCGAAAGCTTGAGATAGCCTTTCCAGAAAGAACGTTGAGCCATGCGTCGACCTCCCAGTTTCACATCGAACGGCAGGCTTGACGCTTTGTTCCATCTTATGATCGACCGTCTATTGCCGTGATCAGAGCAACGACCGAAAACTCATTTTTCCGCAGGTTTAGTCCCGGGAGCAAAGCCTTTCCGGTCATTTTTCGACGTTTGTTACCGTAACGTACTTACAGTTTGCCGCGGTTGTGCCCATGCTTTGCTACAACACTTTGTGAGTCGTCACCGGGTGTTCGGCCATGCACGCAGGAGGCTGCAACGCAGCAACGGGATTGAAGCCTTTTTCGATGGCAAGCAGTCCTCCTCGGGATGGCCACTTCAGATACGTGCATGTGGGCTCGGGGCACTGCGCGAATTGCCCCAAGCCATGATCAATCCTGGAGGGGACATGACGATGAAATTCTGCCTCGGCTTTCTGCTGATGTTTTTGGGCGCCGTGACGGTCGGCGGGCCGCTGCAGGCGGCCGACCTGACGCCGCTTCTCAATCCGGAATCCAAACCCATCGCGACCCAAAGCGGATGGACGTTCACGTTCACGCCGTATTTCTGGGCAGCTGGAATGAAGGGCGATATTGCGCAATTCGGTTTGCCCGAAGTGCATGTCGACGCAGACTTCAGCGATATCTTTAACGTTCTCGATTTCGGGATCATGGCGGCCGGCGAGGCGCGGTATGATCGCTATAGCATCTTCGGCGATATCATTTATGTGAAACTCTCCGAGGATGCCACCACGCCCAGAGGCATCTTCGCGAACAACATCGAAGTCACGTCGAAGACCTTCATGGGCCTTTTGGGTGGCGGATATGCGGTCATCGACGGGCCGGCCGGCCATCTCGACCTCGTCGGAGGTGCCAAGGTGTGGTCGGTCGACACAAACATTGCCTTCAATGGCGGCCTTCTTGGCGGCGTCAGCCGCGACGACAGCGCCACCTGGGTGGATGCAGTTGCCGGGGTGAGAGGAGACTACTTCTTCACACCCCACATCTATCTGACAGGTTGGGGCCTTGTCGGCGGCGGCGGAGCTGATATCGACTGGGATGTCGCCGCTGGCCTTGGATACAAGTTCAACAACACGATTTCGGCGGTTGCGGGCTATCGCGCGTTGGGGGTGGACTATAGCCACGACGGTTTCGTCTTCAACGTTGTCCAGCAGGGGCCAATCCTGGGGCTCACGATCCACTTCTAGAGCATTCCGCCTGCAGGTGGAATCACCTGCGAGCGGATAAAATGCTCTAGGGGAATGGTAATTTAGCCCAGCAAGCCGTTTATTCAGCCGCAGTCGCTAGGCATCCATCGATGATCCCACGGATTTCGGCGCGACAGGAGCCGCAATTGGTCCCAGCGTTCAGCGCTTTGCCGACGGCTTCGACGCTGTGGCAGCCATTGCGAACCGCACTGACGATCTGGTTGACGCCGACGCCGAAACACGAGCAAACGGTTGCACCGGGATCAGGCGTATTGGTGCCCGGCCGGCCCGCGACGAGGGCAAAGCGTTTGCGCATATTGCTGTGCAATGCGGAGAGTTGCGCGATCGCCCAATTGCGGGCGACGGCCACCGGCTGGCGGGCCAGAAACAGCGCCGCGAGCAGCCTGTCTCCGTCGAAGAACGCCAGACGCAGATCCCCGGAGGTTTGATCGGCATAGCCGAGCGGTTCGACATCTGGAGGAATGTCGAACGTCGCGTGACACCATTCCGCCCAATCTTCCACGGCATCGTCGAATGCCAGTTCCATCCGCCATCCGCCGTCGGCCTTGGCGAGAGCCCAATAGGCGGCTTCCAGTTGCTGCGGCTTTGCCACGGAAACGGCAAAGCCATAATGCGATGCCTTGAAAGGACGTGCTGCGACGGCGACATTTTTCGAAGCCGGCTGACCGGAAAACGGATCGGTCACGGGCGCGACGACGGTATCGATGCGCGCCTTTGCGGCGAAGCTGTCATTCCAATGCATCGGCACGAACAGGCTGCTGCGCGCCTGCCGTTCCGTCACCAAGGCCCGAACGATGACCTTGCCTTGCGGGCTTTCGATCTCGATCAGGCTGGCGTCGCTGACGCCGATTTCGATCGCATCGCGGGGATGGATTTCGGCGAAGGACTCGGCAATATGTGCCGACAGCCGGGCGCTTTTGCCGGTGCGGGTCATCGTGTGCCACTGATCGCGGATACGGCCCGTATTGAGCGTGAACGGGAATTCCGCAGTCGTGCGATCTGAAACGGGCATCTTCACGGGCACGAAACGGGCCTTGCCGTCGGCATGAAAAAACCCGCCTTCGGCGAAGAAGCGTGTCGTCTGTAGCGCCGTTCCCGCAGGCTGCGGCCATTGGAACGGCGAAAGCGTTTCATAGTCTTCGGCCGTAATCTGCGCGCAGGCGCCGATATCGAAATCCCGGCTGCCGTTATTTTCAAAGCTGGAAAGGGCGGCATGTTCGGCAAAAATGCCGGCCGGCGAGTGGAAGGAGAAGGCCTCAGTGAACCCCATCCGACGACCCACTTCGGCCATCTGCCACCAGTCCGGTTTCGCCTCGCCGGGAGAGGGGAGAAACCCGCGCTGCCGGGAAATCCGACGCTCGGAATTGGTGACGGTGCCGTCCTTCTCGGCCCAGCCGGTGGAGGGCAGCAACACATCCGCATGTCGTGTCGTATCCGTCTGTCCCAGGACATCGGAAACGACGACGAAGGGACAGGCCTTGATTGCCGCTTCGACCGCATCGGCATCCGGCATCGAAACCACCGGATTGGTCGCCATGATCCACAGGGCTTTGATGCGGCCATCGGCAACGGCGCGAAACATGTCGACGGCCTTGAGCCCCGGCCGCGCGGCGATGACGGGGGACTTCCAGAAGCGCTGCACCCGATCCCGATCGTCGGCGTTTTCAATCGCCATGTGGGCGGCAAGCATGTTGGCGAGCCCGCCGACCTCGCGTCCGCCCATGGCATTGGGTTGACCGGTCAAGGAGAAAGGCCCCATGCCGGGGCGACCGATGCGTCCCGTGGCGAGATGGCAGTTGAGGATGGCGTTGACCTTGTCGGTGCCGGAGGACGATTGGTTGACACCCTGGCTATAGCAAGTCACGACCTTTTCCGTCGTCTCGAACAGACGGAAGAATTCGCGCAGTTGCATCGCCGGCAGACCGGTCTTGTCGAGCAGGTCGCTGAAGCTCAGCGCCGAGGCTTCGGCGAAAACGTCCGAGAAGCCCTCGGTATGAGTCGCGATGAAATTCTGGTCGATGGCGGAGCTCTGGGCCAGACGGGCAAGCAGGCCCGTGAACAGCGCGACATCGCCATCCGGACGGATTGCCAGATGCAGGTCGGCGATATCGGAGGTCATCGTCCGGCGCGGATCGATGACGACTACCTTCATTCCAGGGCGCTCGGCCTTGGCGGCCGCGAGGCGCTGGTAGAGGACCGGGTGACACCAGGCGAGATTGGAGCCGGTCAGGATCACCAGATCGGCCAGCTCGATGTCCTCATAGGTGCCGGGTACCGTGTCCGAACCGAAGGCGCGGCGGTGGCCCGCAACCGAGGACGACATGCAGAGGCGCGAATTGGTATCGATGTTGGCTGAGCCGATAAAGCCCTTCATCAGCTTGTTGGCGAGATAATAATCTTCGGTCAGAAGCTGGCCGGAGACATAGAAGGCAACCGAATCTGGACCATGCGCAGCCACGGTTTCGGAAAAACGGTTCGCCACCAGATCGAGGGCGTCGTCCCAGCTCGCGCGTTCACCACCGACTTCCGGATAGAGAAGCCGACCATCAAGATCGATCGTCTCCGCCAGCGCCGATCCCTTGGAACAGAGCCGCCCGTAATTGGAGGGATGATCGGGATCGCCTTTGACGGAAACCTTGCCGTCATCATCGACGCTGGCGATGACGCCGCAGCCGACGCCGCAATAGGGGCAGGTCGTTTTGGTCTCAGCGGACATCGAGTTGCCCTCCGAGATCCGAAAATTGAGCCGGGTGCAAAACCATCTATTCCGCCGCCATCAGGAGGCTATCGAGCCTGATCGACAGCATTCCGTCCTCATTGCGCACCGGGATGGTCCGAACCGAACCTTCATCTGCTCCGAGTGCCTTGCCGGTCTCAAGCGAGATGACCCAATTGTGCAGCGGGCAGGTGACGGCCGCGCCATGCACGATCCCTTGCGAAAGCGGTCCGCCCTTGTGCGGGCAATGGTCCTCGATAGCGAAGACTTCGTTTTCGGCGGTCCGGAAGACTGCGATCTTGCCCTGCGGGGTCTTCACGCAGCGCGCGCCGCGCAGGGGGATATCCGAAATGTCGCCGATTGGATGCCAGTTTTCATTGGGCCAGTTCATGTCCATCTCCTTACTCGGCGGCCTGCGGGTAGCCGATCGTTGCCATCGGCTTGAACTCATGCTTGTCTTTGCCGGAGACGCGCTCGGACCAGGGATCGACCTGGGCGAATTTCTGGCTGAAGACGAAGCGCTCGTAATAAGCCTTGCGCTTTTCACCGTCTTCCATGATCTGGCGGCGGATCTCGTCGAGGCCGATGCGCTTGGCCCATTTGTAGATGCGCTCGAGATAGCGGGCCTGCTCGCGATACATCTGCGTCAGCGCCACGATATGCTCCAGCGCCTCGTCCTCGGTCTTGACGAGGCCGAGTACCTCCGTGCCCTTGATGTCGAGACCGGCAGCACCTGCGAAATGGATTTCGAAACCGCTGTCGACACAGATGACGCCGATGTCCTTGCAGGTCGCCTCGGCGCAATTGCGCGGACAGCCGGAAACCGCCATCTTAAGCTTTGCCGGGGTCCAAGAGCCCCACATGAACTTCTCGATGCGAATGCCGAGGCCGGTGGAATCCTGCGTGCCGAAGCGGCACCAGTCGGAGCCGACGCAGGTCTTCACCGTGCGCAGGCCCTTGGCATAGGCCTGGCCGGAGATGAAGCCCGCCTTGCCGAGATCGGCCCAGACGGCGGGCAGGTCCTCCTTCTGCACGCCCAGCAGGTCGATGCGCTGGCCGCCGGTCACCTTGACCATCGGAATCTCGAATTTGTCGACAACATCGGCGATGGCGCGCAGTTCGTTCGAACTGGTTACGCCACCCCACATGCGCGGCACGACCGAATAGGTGCCATCCTTCTGAATATTGGCGTGAACACGCTCGTTGATGAAACGGGACTGATAGTCGTCGGCATATTCATCCGGCCAGTCGCAGACGAGGTAATAGTTCAACGCCGGCCGGCATTTCGCGCAGCCGCAGGACGTCTTCCATTCAAGTTCCTGCATAACAGCAGGAATTGATTTCAACCCTTTGGCTTTTATGAGTCTTCTGACGTCGTCATGCCCAAGCTCTGTGCAGGCGCACATCGGCTGTACGGCCTTGGGATTGTAGCTGTCGCCAAGCGTGATCGACATCAGTTGTTCAACGAGCCCCGTGCAGGAGCCGCACGAGGCGGACGCCTTGGTATGGGCGCGCACGTCGTCTAGGGACGTCAGCCCCTTGTCGGCGATTGTCGAGGTGATTTTGCCCTTACAAACGCCGTTGCAGCCGCAGATTTCCGCATCATCCGGCAAGGCTGCAACGGCCGCCATAGGGTCCAGCGGGGACCCTCCCTGGTAGGCCTGGCCGAAGATGAGCGTCTCGCGCATCTCCGAAATATCGGTCGCCTTCTTCTTCAGATCGTTGAACCATGCGCCATCAGCCGTCTCACCATAAAGCACGGTGCCGATGATGCGATTATCCTTGAGGATCACACGCTTGTAGACGCCGGCTGCGGCGTCACGCAGCACGATTTCCTCGCGATCGTCGCCGTCCGCGAAGTCGCCGATCGAAAAGAGGTCGATGCCGGTGACCTTGAGCTTGGTTGGCGTGTCGGAATGCACGAAGCCGGCAGAGGTGTCGCCGGCAAGCTGCGCGGCGGCAACGCGCGCCATTTCATAGAGCGGCGCCACCAGACCGTAGACCTGACCGCCCACTTCGGCGCATTCGCCTAGCGCATAGATATCGCCGTCGGAGGTGCCCATACCGGCGTCGACGACGATGCCTCTGTTGACCGCGAGGCCGGCATCCTTCGCAAGACCGGCGCTCGGGCGGATGCCGGCCGCCATAACCACCAGCGTCGCAGGCACGATGGTGCCGTCGGCCAATTCCACACCTTCGACTTTGCCGTCGCCGACGATCGCCTTGGTATTGGCTTTGGTGATGACCTTGATGCCGCGCTCCTCCACGGCCTTTTGCAGAAGGTAGCCTGCAGCCGGATCGAGTTGGCGCTCCATCAGCGTCGGCATGACGTGCAGCACGGTAACGTCCATGCCGCGCGAACTAAGGCCTGCCGCAGCTTCGAGACCAAGCAGACCGCCGCCGATGACGACCGCCTTGGCGCGGGATTGCGCGGCAAGCAGCATGGCGTTGACGTCGTCGAGATCGCGATAGGTCAGGACGCCCGGCAAATCATTTCCGGGAACGGGAATGATGAAGGGCACGGAACCGGTGGCGATCACCAGCTTGTCGTAGCTCTCGGTGACGCCATGATCCGACGACACGGTCTTGGCGGCGCGATCGATGGCGACGATCCTGTGACCCTTGTACAAGGTGATGTTGTTCTTGATGTACCAGCCATCGCCGTGGATGATGATCTGTTCATAGTCCTTTTCGCCGGAAAGGACTGGCGACAGCATGATGCGGTCGTAATTGACGCGTGGCTCGGCGTTGAAGATCGTCACTTCATACTGGCCGGGCGCCTTTTCGAGGAGGTGTTCCAGCATTCGGCCGGGCGCCATGCCGTTGCCGATGATGACAAGTTTCTGGGTCATGAGGAGCTCCGATCCGAATTATTGGGCAAAAACGCTGGCGTTTGCGCTCGATGCGCTGTTGCGCTGCAATTGCCGGATGGAGAGATGCATCCATACCAGCGAGATCGTGACGATCGCGAAGAGCAGCATGAAACAGCTCGACCAAAGGCCGGTCATGTCCTTGAGCAGGCCGAAGGCGATCGGCAGGACGAAGCCGCCAAGGCCGCCCATCATGCCGACGATACCGCCAACCGCGCCGACAGCGCCGGGATAATAGGCGGGAATGTGCTTGTAGACGGCCGCCTTGCCGAGGCTCATGAAGAAGCCAAGGATGAAGATGACGACGATGAAGATAGCCGGCGTGATGCCGAAGGCTGGGCCTGCTGCCGCGGCGGCCGGCAGCGAAAGGATTAGGGTTGTGAGCGCCGACACCGCCAGCATCGTGTACATGACGCTTCGGGCGCCCTTCTTGTCGGAAACCATGCCGCCGAAGGCGCGGAAGATGCTGCCCGGGATCGAATAGGCGGCAGCGACCATGCCGGCAGTCTCGAGGTTGAAGCCGTAGACGCCGACCAGATAACGGGGCAGCCAGAGCGACAGGGCGACGAAGCCGCCGAACGCGAAGAAGTAATAGAGCGAGAAGCGCCAGACCTGCACGTTCTTCAACGGCGCGAATTCCTGCAAAAGGCTCTTGGATGCGCCGCCGCCGTTGCGACGAGCGCGGAAAGCCGGATCATCGGTCGTGGTGAACCAGAAGACGATCGCCATGGCGGCAAGCACCAGCGCCCAGATCTCGGCAACGGCCTGCCAGCCCCAGGCGAGGAGGACGAAGGGGGCTGCGAACTTGGTCACCGCGGCACCGACATTGCCGGCGCCGAAGATGCCAAGCGCCGTTCCCTGCTTCTCCGGCGGGAAGAAGGGCGAGACGTAGGCAACACCAACCGCGAATGAGCCGCCAGCAAGGCCGACACCGAGGCCGGCGATCAGCATCTGCGTATAGGTGTGGGCATAGGAGAGCAGGAAGGTCGCCAATGCGGCGGCCAGCATGGTGAGCGTGTAGACGAGACGGCCGCCATAGCGGGTGGTCCAGATGCCGAGAACGATGCGGACGATCGAACCGGTCAGGACCGGGGTGCCAACGAGCAAGCCGAACTCGGCCTCGTTCAGCCCGAGCTCCTGTTTGATACGAATGCCGATGATCGCGAAGATCGTCCAGACCGCAAAACAGATCGTGAATGCGAGTGTCGATATCCACAGTGCGCGTTGTGGTGCATCAGCAGGCAATGGCGGCGTTTGGTCAAAAGCGGGCATAGCTTCTCCGTGCGCGACAACGTCGCGCCTTCCCTCGGTTCGAATTAAAACAAAAAAGCTGCTGGTCAGGGTTCGCGCACGCTGAAAGCGTGTTCGTCAATCCTGATCAGCAGCTTTGCTTGAGACGCCCCACGTTGGACGCCAATGGGTGAGCCTTGTCGGCCTCATCAATAAGAAAGCAAGCGGCGTGCCAAATCGATGGAGGCCGGAAAGCCTTGCAATATCAACGGGAAATATGAAGAGGGTTATTGACCCAATAACGGGATGGTCAAATCTTGGGCGGCCTTTGCTGCGGTGCACATTAATCGAGCAGGGTGCTCAGTCGCCTTTTGCCGCCCTCTGCGCTTCGATATAGGCATCGATCTTATCCGGATCGAACAGGCCACCATCGAAGAAGCCATCAGGGCCGAGCGTCAGGCTGGCGCCGGTGGAACCAACAGGCGTTTCCACGCGAAGAGCGCCTTCGACCTTGGCGCTGGCGCCGGGCAGGGGCACGCCAAGCGGCTGCAATGCCGTCCGGTATATGTCCGGCCTGTAGGTGTTGCGGGCAATGGTCTCGTTGCCTTCGTCGTGGACGACCTGTCCCCAACGCACCATTTGCGTATAGAACCACAGGGCATGGCTTTTCCACGGGAAGGTTGCCGCCTTGCCGCGGGGAACGAAGAAGTCCTTGACACTCGTGATCTGGCCGCCGCCCACCTGCAGATCGCCGGAAAGCGCCGGCAATAGCCAATCGACGGGGCGGCCGATATAGGCCGGCTTGGCGAGCGTCGACGCCAAAGTTTCCCTGTTCTGCGGATCGGAGCACCAGATAGCCGAGCGGTACAAGGCGCGCAGAAGTGCGGCCATCGCGTCAGGATGATCGTCAGCCCAGCCGGCATTGGCGCCGAGCACTTTTTCCGGGCTGGATTTCCAGATCGCCGCCTTGACCGTTGCGATATGGCCTTTGCCGCTGACGACACCCGCCGTATTCCAGGGCTCACCGACACAATATCCGTCGATCTGGCCGGCACCGAGCGCATCCGGCATTTCCGGCGGTGGCAGGATGATGATCTCGATGTCGCGATCTGGATCTATGCCGCTGGCCGCAAGCCAATAGCGCAGTTCGTAATTGTGCCCGGAATGGGGATGGACGACGGCAAAACGCAGCGGGCGTCCCGGGCGGCCGACGACGACCTTATGAAGGGCTTTGCCGTTGCGACCGGCATCGAGGTCATCGCTTGCGCCGGCAGCGGCCATTTCGGTCCAAAGCGCTGACGAAACCGTCACCGCATTTCCGCCGAGACCGAGCGCCATCGGCACGATCATCTTCGGTGCAAGCGGTGTCAGCCCAAGATTGCAGGCAATCGGCATCGGAGCGAGCATATGCGCGACATTGTAACGGCTGACCGCAAGCCGGTCGCGAATATTGGCCCAGGAGACCTCTCGCACCAACCTGAGGTCGATCGCCTCGGCCTCGGCGAAACCCTTTTCCTTGGCGATGACGAGCAGCGCGCTGTCGAGGAGGGGCAGGAACCCGGCAACGATTTCGTGGTTCTGCGTCATACGTTTTCTCCCGGATCGAGCAGGCCGATCGCCGTTACCAGACTTTGCGCGATGTCGATGATCTTGCGGTTCTGGTTCATGGCCGTCTTGCGCATCAGCGCATAGGCCATTTCTTCCGAAATGCCCCGTGATTTCATCAGCAGGCCCTTGGCGCGGTCGATCACCTTGCGATTTTCGAGTTCGCCTCGGGTCTCTTCGAGTTCGCGATTAAGGCGCGCGAATGCATTGAAGCGGCTGATGGCCATTTTCAGGATCGGACGTACGCGTTCCTGCTTCAATCCGTCGACGATATAGGCAGAAACACCGGCATCGACAGCCGCTTCGATCGAGGCTTCGTCCGATCTGTCGACGAACATGGCAATCGGCCGCTTCACGGAGCGCGAGAGCTGAAACATGTTTTCGAGCATGTCTCGATTGGGATTTTCCAGATCGATGACGATCACATCCGGATTGATCTCGCTGATCCTGCGGGCGATGCCGTTGATATCATGAACGATCGTGACGTTCTCGTATCCGGCCTCGCGCAATCCGGCCTCGATGATCGACGCGCGAATGCGGTTCTCGTCTATGACCAACACGGCAAGGGTATGAGATTTCATTGTCGCATATCGCCTCTGGCCCAAGCTCACAGGCTGAAACAACGCTCAACCGCCATAGCCGCCGTCTGCTTCCTTACGATCGGTTCGCCGCAATCGCAAGGCAAGGGGATTTAAAATCCCTCGACTTCGGTCATACGGGTTCACGTCGTGGAGTGTGCCCAGTCCCATGAGCATCAATGCAGCGAATGGCTTTGCGGTGCTTCGCGCCCGTTCAACTCGCGCCACTGGAGTGGCGTCAGCCCCTCCCAATCACGAAAGGCACGGTAGAAGGAACTACGATCCTGATAGCCCAGCAGACACGCTACCTCGTCGATGTCAGTGGATGGATTGGAGAGGAGTTGCCGTCCCAGTTCCTGGCGCGCTTCCGACAGAAGCTCGCGGAACGTCTTGCCCTCGTCGGTGATGCGGCGCTGGAGCGTTCGTTCGCTCATATTGAGATCCCGGGCGATCTGCGACAGCTCGGGGCGCCCGCTTGCCAGACTTCGTTTCAGCACGACCTTGACCTGGGCGCCGACAGAACTACGCGCCTCCAGTTCACCCATGGCAGCGGCAAGCGCCGGCGTGAGGATATCCAGGAGCTCGGGGTTGTGCCCCGGAAAGGGCCGGTCAAGATCGGCGGACTTCAGGAGGAGCTTGTTGCGTGGCGCTCCATATCGGATGGGGCATCCGAAGAAGAGCCGATAGAGATCGCTCTTTGGGCCGGCACGCATGAACTCGACCCGGATAGGAGCCAGAGGCTGGCCGGTGCCACGGCGGCCGAGTTCAACCAGGAACGCAAAGGCGACATCCGTGGCGATGCCCGGTTCCGTCTCGGTCGCGTGAATCCAGTTACTCGTGATTGAGACTTCACCATTCTCCTCGCTGAAGCTCAACTGTTCGGGTGTGCAGAGCCGCTTGAAGCGCGCAACGCGATAGAGGCCGTCGCGATAATCCCTGGCATGCAAGGCCGCCAAAGTGGACGGCGGATGGATGGCTGTATCAGCTTCGCGGACCAGCCGAAGCCCGAGTGCAGGCTCCGGCGCCAGCTCTTCAAGCGCCCGGAATATCGCGAAATACTGCGCCGTCGTCACCATGCCGTTCTCGCCCAGATGCAGCGTGCCGGGAAGCCGGGCCTGACGTAGGACCGCAGACGGCGGTAAACCGATCCTCTCGACCGCACGCCAGAATGCCTGAGGAACCCTGCATTTATCCGCCGGTATTGCCGTCATCCGGGTTGGCCTTTTCGGAATGCGCATAAAGGGATGTCGAGTTGATTGCCTAAACTTTATCGCATCTGGCTCATGATAATGCGATCGAACATGCGGTCGCCAAACCACTTGCGAATCGCGATCATCGGCTTGGCGTATTTGCCGGCAACATAGCGCGTGCGTGGCCGTCTTGCGCTGACTGCCGTGGAGACGACATCCGCAATGACCTTCGGATCCGTGCCGCGGCCATGGCCATAGGTCGCCTTGGTGATCTTGGCGACGGCCTGCGAAGCCTTGGCGTAGGCTCCAGCACCCGAGCGCTTGACAAGGCCGTCGGCGACCACATCGCCGAATCCGGTCTCGATCAGGCCCGGTTCCACGATCACGACATTGATGCCGAAGGGCGCTAGTTCCAGCCGCAGGCTATCCGACCAGCCCTCGAGCGCATGCTTGGTGGCATGATACCATGCACCAAGCAATGTATAGATCTTGCCGCCCATCGACGTGATGTTGACGATGGTCCCCGATCCCCTCTGGCGCATCGCCGGCAAGAGCAGTTGGGTCAAGCGGGCCGGGCCGAACACGTTGACAGCGAACTGGTATCTTGCCTCGTCGAGCGGAATGTCCTCGACCGGCCCGTAGAGTCCAAAGCCTGCGTTGTTGACAAGGACATCGATGCCGCCGCTTTCCGCCAGAATAGTGGCGACGGCAGCCTGGATCTCGTCATCGCTGGAAATATCCATCTGCAGGGCACGGGCGCCGATTTTCTCGAGATCGCGCATCTTGTCGACGTTGCGAGCCGCCACGTAGACCCTGAAGCCGTCGCTCATGAGGCGCTTGGCAATTTCCCTGCCCATGCCGGAGGATGCGCCGGTCACAAGTGCTGTTTTCTTGCGATTGTCGATCATGTTTGCCTCTCTGTTTGTGAGATCACAGATAGGGCCCCGCCAGCGTCAGTTCATTGGCGGAACATGCCATCACTGTTGCATATCGCGCCAATCATGACATCCATAGCACCTCCAAAGTTGCCGCCCAGGAAGCAGTGCCTTGCGTAGCCGATGAGATAAACCGGCCGCGGTTCCAGTCTCATTCCGAGGAAAGCAACTCTGTTGCACTTAAAAAATTGGGCGGGTGCCGCCTCATGCAGCACCCGCCCGACGCCGAACCGCAGAGTTCCCATCGCATGCGGGGGGGCGCTGCAAATGTTGGGAGACCCGCCGGCCAGCACATGTCCGCGATAGCGGAACTATCCGCCGACGCGATGGAAAGCCCGCGTCTGTCCGAGAGCGGAGATGCCGATATAGCCGCGGAGATTCATTTTGGTGCCCTGCATGGTGATCTGGCAATTATAGGTGCGGCCCGAGGAGCCATCGTAAAGAGAGCCGTCAGTCCAGCTCCCATCATTCCAATGTAGGCCGGTGATGAAGACGACATTCTTCATTGAGCGAGAGCGCAAGGCCGGATCAGGATTTTTGGCGTCCTTCTTGAAGGTGACGTTATCCGCCTCCATCAGTTCATTGCCATGCAGCAGGCGCGCGCGGAACTCCGTTCCCGCCTTGAACATATTGAGCCTTACACTGCCATCGTCGGCCTGCCATGTGCCGACGATGGCGTCGGCTGGTGAGGCCTGCTCGGCATGAGCCGCCGGCACAACGGCCAGTCCGATCGTTGCCAATGCCAGGAATATAGCTGATCGCCTTGAGACCTTTGACACGTTCATAAGGTAAAACCTCCTGAATAAACCAATGTTGGTGCAGTCAGCGAAAGAAAGACGAGTGCCTCTGTTCCGGCGCGCCGTCTTACGCGCGACTGCGGTACAGGCCGACTTGCGTGAGCCTGGGAGTAAGTCCGTCGCTGTTTGCTGTTTCCGGACCCAACGAACGTTAATGGGCTGCCGGCGATCCGGCAGTGACCGAACACGTCAATCGGGTTGCGCAGTCCGCCAACGAGACATTTCTCAATGTTGGCGGGTCGCTTCCGGTAGGCTGCAGCCGGTGCGAGATTTCGACACAAGGCCGGAAATTTGTAAGCCAATGTATAGAGATGCCCGCTGTACACATTGGCGGACAAATTGGTCGTCCATCCCTGTCCCGCGCGGCTGGACACCCGGAGAATGGCGATAGATAGTTTGCATCGTAATAAATATCGCACAAACTATCTCATGAAAGGATTTCTCCGTGATCAAACAGATTCTGTTTCGGGCGGCTGTAGCTCTTGCGGTAACGACGGCAGGTTCATGGTCCATTGCCGCCGCTGCCGAAGTGAAGAACGTCGTCATCGTTCACGGCGCCTTTGCCGATGGTTCCGGCTGGCGCAGCGTATCCGACCTTCTGACCAAGGACGGGTACAAGGTTACGATCGTGCAGGAACCGCTCACGTCACTGGCTGACGATGTCGCGGCGACCAAGCGTGTCCTCGACCTGCAAAATGGTCCAACTGTACTGGTCGGCCATAGTTATGGCGGTATGGTTGTCAGCGATGCCGGGAATGCCACCAATGTCGCCGCGCTCGTCTATGTTGCGGCTTTTCAGCCCGACAAGGGCGAAAGCCTGGTGACCCTCGCTCAGAGCAAGCCTGTCGAGAACATGAGGAAGGACAGCGTCAAAGCAACGCCGGACGGTTTCCTCTATTTGGACCCGGAGGCGGTGCATGAAGCGTTTGCCGCCGACCTGCCACAGGCTGAGGCGAATTTCATCGCCAGGTCTCAGGTCTTTGCCTCGCAGAAGGCATTCGGCGCCGAAGCGGGTGAGCCGGCTTGGAAAAAGAAGCCGAGCTTCGCGCTTGTTGCAACGGAAGACCGGTCGATCAACCCGGACCTCGAGCGTAGCATGGCAAAGCGTGCCGGAAGCAAGACCTATGAGATTAAGGCAAGCCACGTCGTGTATTTGTCCAAGCCGAAAGACGTTGCAAAGGTGATCGAGGAGGCTGCAAAGGCCGTGTCCAAGTAAGAACTGTCGTTCGCATGTTGGCTTATCCAAGCGTAAAGGGACTATGCCCTTGCCGGCTGTCTGGTCTTTGCAACACGGCGGAGCGGGTTAGATCCCCGATCCGTCGAGCTGCTGGGCGTCGTCGCCTTCCCAGGGCGACGGCATTGAGGCGCGGCCGAGATTGGCCGAGGGCATCGGCATCCAGCATTTCAGCTCCGGCTCGGCATATTCAATGACGCGGCCGGGGGAGGAATCAGAGGCGCGCCAGCCTTCTGCGCCGAACCGATCGCCATTCGACCAGTAGGCGAGGTCAACTTCCGCCGGCCCCTGTTCGGACGGGCGGACCGTGACGAGGATCCGACTGCCGTCTTTTGGCGCGCTTGCCATGTGGCGCCACTGGTCTGGCTCGTCCATCGTTTTTCCTCCTGCGTTGCTAGGGGTTGAAGTGTCGCCTCGCCATCGAAAGCGGTCAACCCAAACTTTGCATATCCGATCCCCTTTCGATCGGCTGCGCAATCCCCTAGTTCCGCACGTGTAGGAATACGCGGTTCTCACCTTTTCTTGGCTTGGAAACACTGGTGCAGACAGCGGAACACCATAGGGTGACCACTGGCCGGGCCAAGCTTTAGGTGGAAAGAGGACTGCTATTCTGCAGTCCTCTTTCCTCTATTACTTCTGAATAAAAGTGTAGTTGTATCCTGGTGTTACCACTTCTTGCTGAGCTTGAACGTAATGGTCCGCGCCTCGCCGTAACCGCAGACGTTTTCCCCTGCGCAGCCCGCGACATAGTCCTTGTCGAAGAGGTTGGCGACGTTGAGGGACGCGCCCCAGCCCTTTTTCTCGTAGCGGATCCCGGCATCGAAGAGCGTTGCGGAAGGCACGCGCAAAGTGTTGGCCTCGTCTGCCCAGGACTTGCCCTGATAGCGCACGCCGGCGCCGATGCTGAGGCCGTCAAGTGCGTCGCTCGTAAAGGCGTAGTCGAGCCAGAGCGAAGCGGTCGAGTTCGGCACGAGGTAGGGCGAATTGCCGACGACGGAGGAATCGATGTCCTTGGTGATTTCGAGATCGGTGTAGGAGTAGGAGCCGAGCAGCTTCCAATTGTCGTCGAGATTGACCTTGCCTTCGAATTCGACGCCGCGTGAACGCACTTCGCCGATCTGGCGCTGAAGGAAAGTGACAGGGTCGGTCAGCGCCATGTTCTTGCGGTTGATCTGGAAGATCGATGCGGTGAACAGGCCATCGATGAAGTCGGGTTCGTATTTGACGCCGGCTTCATACTGCTCGCCCTTCTCGGGCGTCAGGCCGCCGCCGGTGACACTGGTGCCGATCAGAGGATTGAAGAAGGTACCGGCGCTGACATAGGGGGTGACGCCGTTGGCGAACTCGTAGGCAAGGCCCGCCCGCCCGCTCGCCGCCTTTTCATTGGTGCTATAGGTGGTGCCGACCTTCGCGTCGGAATCGATATCGACAAAGTCGTAACGGCCGTTCAGCGTCAACAGCCATCCGCCGCCGAAGCGCATCTGGTCCTGCGTATAGATGCCAAGCTGCTGCTGGGTGAGCACCTGGTTGAGGTAGACGAAGTTGGCACCCTGCGGCGCGCCATAGACCGGATTGGTGGCACTGATCGGATTGGAGCCGCAGCAGGCTTGGATCTGGTCGAGCCGGTAGATCGAATAGTCCGAGCCGATCATGAAATTATGGCTGATGGCGCCAGTATCGAATTCGTTTTGCGCGCGGGTATCGACCGAGAAGGTGTCGACCTTCGATCGTTCGAAGAAGCCGATGCGGTTGAGCATATAATCCGGATCGTCATAGGACGGATCGAGCGGATTGCCGTCCACATAACCGTTCAGATACGGACCTTCCTCACGCTTGTAGAGATGGCCGTAGCGCGCGTTTTGCGACACGGTCCAGCCGCCGTCGAGCTTATGCGAGAACTCGTAGCCAAACATCTGCTGGGCATATTTGAGGTTGTCGATGTCCGGCTCTCCATAGAAGGCCTTGCGGCTGATCTTGCCGAAAGGCGCATCGACCACGGTGCCGACATAGGGGAAGAAGCCGTTGCCGCTATGGACCTCATCGAGGCCGCTGACCATCCCGTAGACGGTGAGCTTGGTGGAGTCGTCCGGAGAGATGGTGACCTGTGGCATGATGAAGCCGCGCAGGTCATGCGTATTGTCGCTGTAGGTGTCGCCGCCGGCGACTTTGCCGGTCAGCCGGTAGCGATAGACGCCGTCAGCCGAGAGTTTGTCGGAAAAATCGAAGCCCAGGAAGGCGTTGCCGAGATTGTTGATGCCGATCTCGGTGTAATAGTACGGATCGTCGGTCGGCTCCTTGCGTACCATGTTGACAAGACCGCCGGGATTGGCGCCGCCATAGATCACCGAGGAAGGTCCCTTCAGCACTTCCACGCGCTCGAGCATGAAGGGATCGATCTGGAAACCGCCGAAACCATAGCTGTAGAGCGTCAGCCCGTTCATGAAAACGCCGGTCTGCGTGGCGTCGAAGCCGCGAATATAAAACCAGTCGGTATCGCCGTCATTGCCGAAGGGCTGCGTGGTGACGCCCGGCGTGTAGCGCAATGCTTCATCGACCTTGTTGGTGATGCCGCGATCGTTCATTTCCTGCCGGCCGATGACGGAGACCGATTGCGGCACCTCGGTGATCGGCATATCCGCCTTGGAACCGGTCGTCGTCTTCTTGGCAACATAGCCTTTGACCGGTGCCGTGCCGCTCGTTTCGCCGTTATCCTGACCTGATTGGACGACCAGCGGCTTCAGTTCCGTTGGATTCTCCTGCGCCACCGCCTGCGAGCCCAGCGCCATTGTCGCGACGGCAACACCTGCCGCCAATACCCGTTTCATCGATACGCCTTTAGTCAATCCCTGCATTTCCGTCATCAGCCCTAACTTGGCGACACCCAGATCAACCCAGGTGGCCGTTCCTCAAAATAAGCTGAGCAATTAACTCATATTTAAGCGGACGGCTTGTCTCGGAATCGGGGAATTGAACGTTTTTGGGCAATTCTCCACAGTGCCGGCAATTGCCCGCAGGGTGTGGCTTTTAGGCAATCTGGCTTCGTTTCCAGTTTGCCGGAGTGATGCCGACATTCTTGCGGAAGACGCGGGTGAAATGCGCCTGATCGGCAAAGCCGGTCTCGACGGCGATATTGGTGAGCGGCGTGTCGCCTTTCAGCAGTAACTGCTTGGCTCGCTCAAGCCGAGCCTTGGTCTGCCACTGGTGTGGCGGCAGGCCGGTCGACGCCTTGAAGGCGTGGCTGAAATGCGATTGCGACAGCCCCGTCAGCGACGCCAGCTCTTCCAAGCGAATGTTCCGAAGGCAATTTTCCTCGATGTAGCCGACAGCGCGGCGCAGTTGCCAGGAGGCCAGCTCACTACGCCTACGCGGCTGCGATCCCCGAAGCTGCAGCACATTGATCAGCAGCGAAAGTGTCAAGCCGTCGCCATAAAGATCATGCAGGGGTTCCGGATTCTCACATTCGGCAGCGATCAATTCGGCCAGCGCCATCAGCCGCGGGTCGGAGAAATGCAGGCGTGGACTGTCGAGGCGGGTCTGGTCGAGATCCTCCATCAGGCGCTGGCCGATGACCTCTGCGTCGAAATGAATATCGAGATGGCGCACGAAATCGATTCCGTCGAGATCGGCCCAGAGCTCCATTCCCGCAGGTATGTAGGAAATCCTTTCATGCTCCAACTCCTGCTGCCGGCTTTGGAGCCGCGGCGAGAGCCTGACGCTGCTCGTGCCGGAGCCGCGCTGATCGAGCAGTATGAAGAGCCTCGGATCGTCGGCGACATAGTACCCGCCGGCACGGGCTGCACAATTGACGTTCCAGACGTCGGCAACGATGCCATTCCACCGGCGTCGGTGAACGCCGCCAATGACCGAAAAACCGCCGATCCTGTTCTGCATCCTTGGCTGAAACGTCATCGCCAGCTTCCGGCTCCGTTTTGATATAATCCTTCGTAATAAACTCAAGTTAATATATCAGCGAAACCCTTGTGGCAATGCGGCAAACTCCCGAAGGCGGTAGCGCAGCGACCTTCCAAGAACGCCCCAATTTTGAGCCCCGCCACGGGCCGTCTTTGCCTAGTCTTCGCAATAGGTTGCCGGTACTTCTGCGAGCGGAGTGTGAATCCCACGCCTGCCGCTGACAAAGCGGCATACAATCGACGTTGATAGGACCCCTCATGAAAATAAAGCTTCTCATTGCCGCGGTTTTCGCAGCAACTTTTCCGCTTCTCGCTCACGGCGAAACCCTGCAGTTCCCGAGCGAGGAACCGATTGCCGAAGTCTCGATTCCCCATAGCTGGGGGCCTAAGGAAACGGAAACCGGCGTCGATGCAACCTCGCCCGACTCCGCAATCTATTTCTCCATCGACATCGCCAGCGACAAGTCGATTGATAAAACCCTCGACGACGTCATCGACTTTCTAATGAAAAACGGCGTCGAAATCGACGATAAGTCCAAGCATGAATTTCCGGATTCCGTACTCAACGGCATGAAGATGGCGCACCTCGAATGGGATGGCAAAGACAAGGACGGCCCGGTCGACGTCGAACTCGGTTTGCTCCAGCCATCCGAGCACAAGCTTCTGATCGTCACCTATTGGGGTTCGAAGGACACTCAGGACAAGCATGACGAAGCGGTGCAGAATATTATGAATTCGCTTAAGCCGATCAACGATTGAGCCTTCATTTGCGGAGAACAGCAAAGGCAGCCGCTTATAATGTTGCCTTTGCTTTTTGCGATTACCTTATCAAGGCGCGGATGGCCGCCGATGAACAGATGCTCGTCCTGCTCAGCTCTCCGAAGATGACAAATGGCGTGCTGCAGAGCCAACCCGGCAGCGTTTCAGGTCGCTGTCAGAAGGCGCCTATAAATTACAGGCGATAACCAGGTAGATCGGTGAAGATGGCGCACTGGATCGTCGACAGCTATGAGATGAAAACGATTATCCTCGGACCGGATATGCGGACCATCTTCGTCGTCGATGGCGCTTTGCCGGAAGAGAGCGCGGTATTCCCGAACTGGGCGAACGAACAGGTTATCATTGCGCAGGTGATGGTCGCCTATGTTGAAGGAAAGGCGTACCGCCTTGATATGGTTCAGGGCTATTTCGAGGATCTGAACGAAGCCGGCAGGCTGAAACATAATTCGCAGCTGAATCTGTTTCACACAATCGCCAGGCAGTTTTTCTCGACGATGCCTGGGAGAGGCCCACGATCGATAGCGCTCGGCGAGACGCTGGGACAAACGATGTGGCACTGCAGCCCGAGGGAGAACACAGCGACTTATGAGCGGCTGCAAGGCTATTTCATAGACGGCCGAAACGATCCTTTTATCGAGCAACTTCATCCTTACGAGGCCATACATCCAACATTTCATTGACGTGTCGGAAAATGCAGAAACCTGCGCGCCGAGGATGACACGCGCGTTGCGATAGCTTGCTCCTTCGAACACCGCTGGAATTCGCGCTGTCCCAACTCAAATTCACATCAAAGAAAAAGCGTCGTGCTGACCTCGGCAGACCGACAGCGGCTTGAATTTTTGTCCGTCATCCGCCACCTCTTCGGCTCGACTTCTAAAATTTCCAGGAGACCAGACGCACATGACGACGACCACCGCAGAAAATCCCGCTGAGAGCCACGTCTTTGAGGCAGACGTTGCCCGCCTTCTGCACATGATGGTTCACTCGGTTTATTCGGATAAGGATGTTTTCCTACGGGAACTGATTTCGAATGCGGCTGATGCCTGCGAAAAGCTTCGCTATGAGGCAATTGCCACACCTGTATTGCTCGCAAGCGATCCCGACAGCCGTATCGTATTGACGCTCGATGAGGAGGGCGGCCGGCTTCTCGTCGAAGACAACGGTATCGGCATGAGCCGCGATGAGATGATCGAAGCGCTTGGAACGATCGCTCGCTCCGGCACGCGGGCGTTCATGGAACGCATCGAGGCAAACAAGCAGGGCGAAGGTGCGCAACTCATCGGGCAGTTCGGCGTCGGCTTCTATTCCTGCTTCATGGTCGCCGAGCGTGTCGATGTCGTATCGCGCCGCGCGGGCGCGGATAATGCCTGGCTTTGGTCTTCCGACGGCAAGGGCGGCTACAGCGTCAGCCCAATCGACATAAGCGAGGCGCCGGCACGCGGAACACGCATTACCCTGCATCTCATGGACGATGCAAAGAGTTATGCCTCCCGCTGGAGCATTGAGCGGATCGTTAAAGAACAGTCGGGGCATGTACCGGTCCCGATCCGGATTGCAGAAAAGCCCGGCGCCGAACCGACACAATTGACCGACGGAACCGCGCTCTGGACCAAGTCGAAGAACGACATTACCGGCGAGGAATATATCGACTTCTATCGCGGCGTGTCCGGTCAGTATGACGAGCCGGCTCTGACGGTGCATTTCCGTGCCGAGGGCCGCCATGAATATTCCGCACTCGCCTTCGTGCCCGGCTCGCAGCCATTCGACCTCTTCGATCCCGATCGAAAAGGCCGCATGAAGCTCTATGTGAAGCGCGTCTTCATCACCGATGAGGCGGAATTGCTGCCGCGCTACCTGCGCTTCGTGCGCGGTCTCGTCGATACTGCCGATCTGCCGTTGAATGTGTCGCGCGAAATGATCCAGGAGAGCCCGATCCTGACGGCGATCCGCAAGGGTGTCACCAATCGCATCATCACGGCGATCGAGAAGCAGGCGGAGAGCGACAAGGACGCCTTCCTGAAAATCTGGGAGAACTTCGGCAGCCTCATCAAGGAAGGCCTCTATGAGGACTTCGAGCGCCGCTCGCAACTTCTGGCCCTCTCACGCTTCCGCACGACTGTGTCTGGGGACGGCTATCGTTCGCTCGCCGATTACGTCAAAGATGCCAAGGAAGGCCAGCGGTCGATCTACTATCTCGTCGGTGGCAGCCTGGATCAGCTGAAGGCTTCGCCACAGCTTGAAGGCTTCCGTGCCCGCGGCATCGAAGTTCTGCTGCTGACCGATTCCGTCGACAGCTTCTGGGTCACCAACGCCCCGGAATTCGAGGGCAAGAGCTTCAAGTCGATCACCCAGGGCTCCGCGGATCTCGCGCAGTTCAACAGGCAGGATGAAGGCAAGCCGGAAAGCGAAAGCGCTTCCGCCGAAGTGCAAGCCTTCCTCGACTATGCCAAGCAGAAGCTCGCCGCTGAGGTATCCGATGTGCGCGCATCCGATCGCCTGATCGAAAGCGCCGTCTGCCTCGTTGCTTCAGAGCAGGGCTATGACCGGCAGCTCGAGAAGATCCTGCAGGGGGCCGGCCGTCTGGAATCTGGCGCCAAGCCGATCCTCGAAATCAACATGGATCATCCCGTCGTCAAGGCCATCGCCGCCAAGGCGGATGCGCAGTCGCTGCGCGACGATGCGGCATTCCTGCTACTCGATCAGGCACGGGTTTTGGACGGTGACAAGCCGGCCGATCCGCGCGCCTTCGCTGAGCGGTTGGCGCGGTTGATGGAACGAGCATTGCAGTAGGCAAAGGCGGCTTCTGCAATCCAATGTTCCGCGGCGGATGGATCGTTGCCATCCGCCGCGGCAAATGGCGAAGCAGCCTGCCTCGGCTGTCTTGAAGACACTCCAATGCGGGCGGGGGGCTTTGTGCCGGGAGCCACCGCTTTCGGCCAGCCGCTCACCTTCGTGCGATAACGACATTCAGAGACGTGGAGGCTTCGGGACAGGCGATTATGGGCTACAAACCATAGCGCCCGCTTAACTCTCGGGAAACCATATTTGGCAACAAGGAAGCCAGCGGGCTCTGCGCTGAGTCATCCTCTGACCGAGATTTTCAATGACCTCTGAACATTCGACGAATACTCTTCACCAACGTCTTGATTTCATCGAGTTCGACGCCGAGACGCGTGACACGCTCAGGGAATTGCGGCCCTTGATCGCGGAAAAACTTGGCGGTGCTCTGGATAAACTCTATGGGAAGATCGCGAAGGCGGCTGGCGTAGCCGGCTTGTTCCATAGTGAAAGCCACATGGCCGGAGCGAAGAGGAAGCAGCAGGATCATTGGGCCAACCTCGCCAATGGAAACTTCGATGCGCCTTACGTCGAGGGTGTACGTGCCATCGGCAGAACGCATGCCCGCGTCGGCCTCGAGCCCCGCTGGTACATTGGCGGCTATGCGATCGTCATGTCGGAACTGATCAAGGGCATTGTTGAAAAGCAATCGTCGACGTTCTTTCGCCGTGGTCGGGGAAAGAAGCTGGCGGCAGGAATTTCTGCCGTCGTAAAGGTAGCGATGTTGGACATGGATTATTCCATCAGCGTCTACCTCGAAGCCCTCGAAGACAAGCGCAAAGCGCTCGAAGAGGAACGGCAGCGCACCGAAGCAGACCAGGCGCTGGCTCTCGCCCATCTGCGTCGGGCGCTGGCGGCGCTTGCCAAGGGCGATCTTGATGCAAAACTCCCGGCAGACCTGCCGGGAACCTTCCAGGAAATGGCTTCGGACTACAATCAGGCAGTCGGCGCGTTGCGCAACTCCTTCGCGTCTGTTCACAGTACATCTGGCGAGATCCTGGCCGGAACCGAAACGATATCGAAGGCAACAGACGACTTGGCGTTGCGGACCGCCCAGCAGGCGGCGGGTGTCGAGCAGAGTTCAGCTGCCCTTCAGCAACTCACCGTCAGTGTCGGCCAAACGGCTGCGAATGCCGAGAAGGCCTCTAAGGCTGTTCGCGAAACCCAGCAGCGGGCAAGGAGCTCAGGCCAATTGGTCACCGATGCCGCCTCGGCCATGGCCGCGATCGAGCAGTCGTCAAGCGAGATTTCGAAGATTATCGGCGTGATCGACGAGATCGCCTTTCAAACGAATCTGCTCGCGCTCAACGCCGGTGTCGAAGCGGCTCGTGCCGGAGACGCGGGCAAGGGCTTTGCGGTTGTGGCCCAAGAGGTCCGGCAACTGGCACAGCGAAGCGCCGAGGCCGCCAAGGAGATCAAGCAGCTTATTTCGGAAAGCTCCGATCAGGTGAACAAGGGCGTCGGTATTGTCAGCGATACGGGCGAAGCGCTGAGCGATATGATCGGCCGGATCGATGTCATCAACCAGTTCGTTTCCGACATCGCAGGCACAGCGCGCGATCAGGCTACCGGCGTCGACGAGGTCAATGTCGCGATCCGCGGCATGGACACGATCACCCAGCAGAATTCCGGCATGGTCGAACGCACCTCCGCGGAGACACGCCGACTTCGCAACGAAGTCGAAAATCTCGTACATCTCCTCCAGCGTTTTGGTGCCGCCGGCGGAAAAGCCAAACAGCTGAGCCGGGCCGCCTGATCCAGCGGAGAAGGCTGCGGACGATCGGTCCTAAGGGCGAAAGAGGGGCGGCAAACGGCCCCTCCAAGGCTGTTCTCACTTGACGGCACCTGGAAAAACAAAGGTGCCGGTCGCCTTGATAAAGGGATCACTACAAAAGCTGCTCGCCTGTATTCAGAAACAGCGGCTCAAATATCTCGCGGTTATTCCGTTAGTCTGTCCGAAATCCTGATCAGGTCGGCCAAAGTTCGAGCCTGCATCTTGCGCATGACCTGACCGCGCCGGACCTTAACCGTAATCTCGCTCACGCCAAGAGACCCAGCGATCTGCTTGTTCAACAAACCGCGGACCACAAGCCGCATAACGTCTTGCTCGCCCGCAGTGAGGTCGAGCCAGCGGTCTCGAAGTTCCGCCGTGACATGGTCTTCAGCGCGCCGCAGGGTATCATTTCTGATCCCCTGGTGGATGGCATCGAGCAGGTCCTGGTCACGGAATGGCTTGGTCAGGAACTCGATGGCGCCGTCCTTCATCGCGCGCACTGACATCTCGATATCGCCATGACCGGTGATGAAGATGATCGGAAGGCGAATGCCGAGCCGCGTCATCTCCCGCTGGAAGTCCAATCCGCTCTGACCGGGCATGCGGATATCGAGCACCAGGCAGGCCGGTGCGTCGGCGAGGCCATTGTCGAGGAATGCTTGGGTCGATCCGAACGAGATCACGTTGAGGTCGACGGAGGCCAGCAGATCCTCCAGGGCATTGCGCACGGATTCGTCATCATCAATGACGTAGACGATCGGCTTCGTCGTCTCGCCGCTCGGAGGCGGCACTCTCATGCCAAGTTCCTCTCGGCGACTGGCAAGCTGACGCGAAAGGTCGCGCCCATGCGCGGCGTCGACGTGACCGCAATCTGACCGCCATGTGCTTCGACGAACGAACGGCTGATCGACAGACCGATACCCATGCCGCCTTCCTTGGTGGTCCAGAAGGCCTCGAATAGATGATCGAGTGCCGCCGGCTTGATGCCGACTCCTGAATCGGTCACCGTGAAAGCGATCCTGTCCCGATCTTCCTGGAACGTCGTTATCTCAAGTTCCCTCTTGAAGGTTGGCATGACATGCATCGCTTCTATCGCGTTGAGCAGCAGATTCCCGACCACCTGCAGGATCTGCACCCTGTCGACGAGCACTTGGGGCAGGTCCTCGGCGAGGCTCAGATGCAATATGATGTTGTTTCTCTCCGTCTCGTTCTGCGCGATGGCTATCGCCTCGCCGATCGTATCATTGAGGTTCAATGCTTCCCTGTGCAGCGGCTCGCTCTTGGCCAAGCTTCGGACCCGGGTAATGACATCGCCGGCGCGGTTGGCATCATGAACGATCCGGTCGACGGCTTGCCGGGCCTTGTCGATATTCGGTGGATCACGATCGAGCCAGCGCCGGCAGGCTCCCCCGCTGGTGGCGATCGCCGCCAGAGGCTGGTTGACCTCATGGGCGATCGACGCTGTCAACGCACCCAGACTGGTCAAGCGCGCGACGCGCACCATTTGCGCCTGCGCTTCGAAGGCGGAAGCCTGAGCCGCCACGGTCTTGAGGACGAGATAGGTCGTGGTTGCGATGGCGGCGATGCTGATGCCGCAATTCATGAGCCCAGCCTCGAACGAACCGTGCCGCGATAGGAGCAGGCTGAGGCCCGTCAGGCCCACACACAGGCCTGCCAAAAGGATCACACCGCGGGTTGACATGTAGCCGATCGCCAGGAGGATGATCAGAATATAGAAGACCGCTATTGCGATCTCGAACTTGGTAACCGTGTCAGCGACAAACACCGCCACCAATAAAAACAATATCACTGCGGCTCTAAGCTTCGGCCGGTTGTGCCGCGGTGCGGGCATTGCATCTCGTGCGCTGCTGGTCATCAGAACGTCCTGTACCTCGTCAGATGCCAACCGCCCGCGCGGCCCGATACCCTGGACACCGATGTTGACACGCCGATGGCACAGTCCAGGAGCGGTTGGTCTATATTGAACAACGATCAGGGCTCCCAATCTCGTCGTTAGTGGGTTTGTCCGCCGTTAGCTTGACAATCACACGAAACATTTGTCTCCCCGCTGGGGTCAAACGACAACGCAAATCTTCCGGACTATACGAACGTATATCGCCGATATCCCTAGGTTTGCCGGTTCTTACCTGTTGCAACGTGGCTCGGCTGCTATGGGCGCCTTATACTTCTTGCATTCGGGACCGGATACCATGGAGAGCGGTCTATCGGACAACCAGCAGAACAGTGCAGCGAAGCAGCGCGCCTTTCACACGGGGCATCTGCCTCTCTGGTTTCAACATCACGTTTAACGCGAACAGAGTTTTGCCCATGACGTTTCAGACATTCGCTCCGCTTGCCGTCCGGCGTTCCATACTGCCAAGCCTGTGGGACCTGTTTGCACTGCTGATCATCGTCGGCGTGATCGTTCTCGTTGTCTATGGCGCCGAAGTCACGACGGTTCCCCTGTCGACGCTCGATATTGCGCCGCTTTCGCTCGATCCCTCGCGATTGCCGATCTACGCGCTGCGCACCATGCTGCGCATGTTGCTGGCGATCGTCTTCTCCTTGATCTTCACGCTCATTTACGCCTCCGTCGCTGCCAAGAGCCGGCGAGCCGAAATGGTCCTGATCCCCATCCTCGACATCCTGCAGTCGGTGCCGATCCTGGGGTTCCTCACCTTCACCGTGACCTTTTTCCTCAACCTGTTTCCCGGCAGCGTGTTGGGGGCGGAGTTCGCATCCGTGTTTGCCATCTTCACCAGCCAGGCTTGGAACATGACGTTCAGCATGTACCAGTCGATGCGCAACCAGCCCAAGGACCTGGAGGAAGCGACGCGGAGCTTTCATTTGACCGGCTGGCAGCGCTTCTGGCGGCTGGACGTGCCCTTCGCCATGCCAGGGCTGGTGTGGAACACCATGATGTCGATGTCCGGCGGCTGGTTCTTCGTTGTCGCTTCGGAGGCGATCACGGTCGGCGACACCACCGTCACCCTGCCGGGTGTCGGCTCCTACGTGGCGCTGGCCATCAAGCAGCAGAACATCATGGCGGTCCTTTATGCCGTCGTTACCATGCTGTTGGTGATTGTTCTTTATGACCAATTCCTGTTCCGTCCCCTGGTCGCTTGGGCGGACAAGTTCCGCTTCGAGACCACCACCTCCGGCGTTGTGCCGACGTCGTGGATCCTCGATCTTTTCCGTCGGGCACGGATTACCCGTCTTCTCGCCGCTCCGTTCCAAAGGCTGGCGCGATTGGTCTGGACCTTGCGGTTGCCTGCACTGCCATCGCTTAGGTCCCGACAAGCCACTGTGGCTGCCTCCCGCGCGATGGATTGGATTTGGATGGCGCTAGTGATTGCCGCCGCCGCATGGGCCGCCTATCTCAGCATAAATTATCTCAGGGCAAGCATCGGCTGGTCAGATGTGGCGACGGCCATCACGGACGGCTTCATCACTTTGTTGCGCGTCATCGTCCTAATGGCACTTGCCACCCTAATCTGGGTGCCGATCGGGGTGTGGATCGGCCTGCGCCCAAAGCTTGCGGAGAAGGTTCAGCCTCTGGCCCAATTCCTGGCAGCCTTTCCGGCCAATATCGCCTTTCCGGTGTTCGTCGTGCTGATCGTCCACTTCGGGCTCAACGCGGATATCTGGCTGAGCCCGCTGATGATCCTTGGCACGCAGTGGTACATCCTGTTCAACATCATTGCGGGGGCTTCGGCCTTCCCGAGCGATCTCAAGGAAGCTGCCCGTAGCTTCCACATTCAGGGATGGCGTTGGTGGCTGAAGGTGATCCTGCCGGGCATCTTTCCCTATTACATCACGGGCGCCATCACCGCTTCGGGCGGCTCCTGGAACGCCAGCATCGTGGCTGAGGTCGCAAGCTGGGGCGACACGCAGCTCACTACGCCCGGCCTGGGCTCCTACATCGCGCAGGCCACCACGGCCGGCGACTTCCCGCGCGTGGTGCTCGGCATCGTTGTGATGTGTACCTTCGTCACCTTGTTCAACCGCCTCTGCTGGCGCCCGCTTTACGGCTTCGGCGAACGTCGGCTGCGCCTCGGCTGATCGAATCCCTAGCGTTCAAAGGAAAGTTTCCATGCTCGACCAAATCGCAAAAGCTCCGCTCATCGATATCCAGCAAGTCTGCCGCTCCTTCCCCAAACCGAGCGGCAAGGATGTCGTCGTTCTCGAAAATGTCGACCTGTCGATCAAGGAGGGCGAAATCGTCGGCCTGCTCGGCCGGTCTGGTTCCGGCAAGTCGACCCTGTTGCGCATCATCGCCGGCCTGATCTCGCCGTCGTCCGGCCAGGCGCAATGTCGTGGCGCGACCATCGACGGCCCACCGGTCGGCATCTCGATGGTATTCCAGTCCTTCGCACTGTTTCCCTGGCTGACGGTTCTGCAGAATGTGGAGCTGGGGCTCGAGGCCAAGGGCGTCGACCGTGCCGAACGGCGCAAGCTCGCTCTTGCAGCGATCGACCTTATCGGCCTTGACGGCTTCGAGAACGCCTTTCCCAAGGAACTATCCGGTGGCATGCGCCAACGCGTCGGCTTTGCTCGCGCACTGGTGGTCCATCCCGACCTTCTGCTGATGGATGAGCCGTTCTCGGCTCTGGACGTGCTCACCGCTGAGACGCTTCGCACCGACATGATCGATTTGTGGATCGAAGGGCGTCTACCGATCAAGTCCGTGCTGATTGTCACCCACAATATCGAGGAGGCAGTGCTGATGTGCGATCGCATCCTCGTTTTTTCATCCAATCCCGGCCGTGTGGCGCGCGAGCTGAAGGTCGATCTGCCGCATCCGCGCAACCGGCTCGACCCGGCATTCCGCCAACTCGTCGACAATATCTACGCCCTGATGACGCAGCGCACGGAGCCGAGGACGCCGGCCATGGAAGGGATCCCCGGCACCGGAATGGGGATGGTCCTGGAGCCAGTCTCCACCAATATTCTCTCCGGCCTGATCGAGGCGCTTGCGGGTGCACCCTATCACGGGCAGGCCGATCTGCCCGTGCTCGCCGGCACGCTGCAGTTAGAAGCGGACGAACTTTTTCACCTTGGTGAGGCGCTGCAATTGTTGCGCTTCGCCCAGCTCAGCGAAGGCGACATCGTGCTGACCGATGCGGGCAAGAAGTTTGCACACATGGAGACCGATTCTCGCAAGAAGCTCTTCGCCGAACATTTGCTCACCTATGTTCCGGTCATCGGTCTGATCCGCCGCGTGCTCGACGAACGTCCGAACCACACAGCACCTGCCACACGTTTTCGCAACGAGTTGGAGGACTACATGACGGAGTCCTACGCTGATGATACGCTGAAGACGATCGTGTCCTGGTCGCGATATGCGGAACTCTTCGCCTATGACGAGCAAACGGAGATGTTCAGCCTCGAAAATCCCCAGTAATGGCGGCCCGACAAACTAAGCTCCATCCCGACGGAGGCCGGGCCAACTTCTAGCCCTCGTTGCTTAGGAATGTTCGATACGATCGTGCGACTCGAGCTAGGGGCCGGCGCCTTCGTTGACCCCGACAAGGCGAGATGCGGCTGAATCTACTGGCCCGACTTGAGCCCGCCGAGAAGCGTCGGAATGAGCTCGGACACCGTGGGATGGATCGGCACGGCCCATTTCAGAACCGGATAGGGCGTCCCCGCATGCATGGCATCAATGAAGCCGTGGATGGCTTCGTCGCCTTCGACACCGAGGATTGCGGCACCCAGTATCTGTCCGTTGTCGATGTCGGCGACGACCTTCATCAGGCCCTTGGTTTCACCCTTTTCTATGGCGCGTCCGACCTGGCTCATCGGTATGGTCGATGTCGAGATGGAGCGCCCGGTCGCCCGCGCTTCTCGTTCCGTCATTCCGACGCGCCCGAGCGGTGGATCGATATAGAGCGCATAGGCCGGGATACGCTCACTGACCTTTCGATCTTCACCATCCAGCAGATTGGCGGCGACAATCTCGAAATCATTATAAGACGTATGCGTGAAAGCGCCGCGGCCGTTGCAATCGCCAAGTGCCCATATGCCGTCGACATTGGTGGAGAGATGATCGTCGACGATGACATAGCCCTTGTTGTCCAGCGCCACGCCTGCCTCCGAAAGACCAAGATCGTCGGTGTTTGGCCGGCGTCCCGTCGCGATGAGGAGATGGCTTGCTTCGACGTCCGGATTGCCGGCGGTCGAGATGCGGATGTCCTCGCCGCTTTTCGACAGTTTGATGTCCTCAGCATTCGTGTGGATCGATATGCCTTCGGAGCGAAGAACGTCCGCGATTGCCTGGCAGATATCGTCATCCTCTCGCGGGGCCAGTCGCGGGCCGCGTTCGATGATGCTGACTTCAGTGCCGAAACGCCGGTACATCTGCGCGAACTCAAGGCCGATATAGCCGGCGCCGATGATGGCGAGATGGCGGGGCAGGGCGGTCAGATGAATGATGGAGGTACTTGTCAGATATTCGACGTCCGAGAGCCCAGGCAGCGGCGGAATGGCCGGCCTCGCACCGACGTTGAGAAAGATCCGCGGCGCGGTCAATGTTTCCTCTCCGACGCGGATGGTCTTCGCGTTCTCAAAGCGCGCATGTCCCCGTATCAGGGAAATTCCGTCCGTGGACTTCAGCCACGTCGTCAGCGAATCCCTGGCATTATTTATGACGGTCGCGGCGCGTTTCTCGACTGCGGCCATATCCGTCGATATCCCGCCGTCCGTGTGGATACCATAGTCCGCGCCTCGCCGTATCACGTGAGCGGTGCGGGCGCTCGCGACCAGGGTTTTGGTCGGCATGCAGCCGGCATTGACGCAGGTCCCCCCGACGAATTTCCGCTCTATCAGAGCCACCGTCATGCCCGCAGCCGCAAAACGCCCGGCAAGTGATGGCCCTGCCTGCCCTGCACCGATGATAATCGCGTCGAAGGTCTTCATGGTTTTCCATCCCGCAGTTTGATGTCTGTCTTTCACACCGGGTCGGACTGGATGCCGGCACCCCTCAGCCTGTCGCAGTCTACCAGAGTTGAGCAAAACCTGGGTCGAAAACCTGAAGGAGCAATCGGATGGCTTTCGCAAAAAGCACCTGACTGCGGCAAATCAACGCGCATTTGCGTTTTATTATTTAGAATATCCTAACCCAAGGTGAGCTATCCGGCGATCCAGGGCGTCTTTTCGCCATCGGGAAGCATCGCAGCCGGGAGCGCCGTCACAAACACGGCCCCGCACAAATGTTTCCGCACCTTGACGGCGGGCGTCGCTAAGCCATGTCTGACCGCATATGTGTGGCAAGGAGACAGCATGCGAAACGCCAAGGTTGGATTCACTGAGACTGAGAGCGAAGTCAATTTCGACTTCATTAGACGCGGAGGATGGTCGAAGCTCACCTATCGAGCGGTCGACCTTTAGGCTGCAGGCTTAATCGTGGCGCGGAAGTTGCCGTCGTCACCACCGGAATGCCGCTCGACCTTCGTGCGTATTTCCAGGCTCCGGGCACCCGGCAAGAGAACCGCGTTGACGAACTTCAGAGGCATCTCTGCTGCGTGCGAAGGATAACTTAAGGATTTAGGCAACGTGCTTGCTGTTCCGAAAGAACCACCGCAGAAATTCATCTCCGTGATGCTGTCGTCCCTTCGAAAGGCGTTTTTCAGCATTGGCATTGCCAGCGCCGCGATAAACATGCTGGCGCTGACCGGCTCTTTTTTCATGCTGCAGGTTTACGATCGCGTCATTCCTGGCCGCAGCCTTCCAACGCTCGCGGGCCTGGCGATTATCGCCGCCACCCTGTTCATGTTCCAGGGAGCCCTCGAACTGTTGCGCTCGATGCTGCTTGCTCGCGTGGGCATATCTCTCGATGAGCGGCTGAACCGAAAGGTGTTCGGCTCGCTCATCTACCTGCCAACGAGATTGCAATCGTCCGATGATGGGCTGCAGTCCGTCCGCGATCTGGAACAGGTCCGATCGTTTCTGGCTGGAGGCGGCTCGACCGCGTTGTTCGACCTGCCCTGGATGCCATTCTACCTGATCCTATGTTTTCTCTTCCATTTCTGGATCGGCCTGACCGCCTTATGCGGCGCCATCGTGCTCATCGCCCTGACAGCTCTTGCAGAGACGCTGTCGCAAAAACCGGCAGAGCAAGCCGCAAAGTCCTCTGCGGCTCGTCTTGGTTTTGCACAAGCGGCGCGGCGGAACTGGGAGGCGGTGGTCGCAATGGGTTTCAGTGGCCGTCTCACCGAGAAATGGACCGCCATGAATGAAGCATATCTGGGAAATCAGCTCTCGGCCGGCAACATCGTCAGCACGCTGACCACGATTGCGAAGATATTGCGGATGATGCTGCAGTCCGGTGTGTTGGCTGTCGGCGCGATCCTTGTCATCAAGCAGGAAGCGACGGGCGGCATCATCATCGCCAGCTCGATCATGGTCACCCGCGCACTTGCTCCGGTAGAACTTGCAATCGGGCACTGGAAAGGTTTTGTCGCCGCCCGCCAAAGCTGGTCGCGCCTCGCCAAGCTGCTGGATCTGATCCCCGCCGAACACCGGGCTGTCGCCCTGCCGCCGCCGCAAAAGGAGCTCGGCGTCGAAAACATAAGTCTCACCTCTCCTGGCAGCCGCGACTTCATCCTCCGCAACATTTCGTTCAAGATATCTGCGGGGACAGTGCTGGGTGTGATCGGCCCCAGCGCGTCGGGAAAATCGTCGCTTGCCAGAGCGATCACGGGACTATGGCCGGTTGTGATCGGCGCGATCAGGCTCGACCAGGCAGCCCTATCGCAATGGGAGCGGAGCGATCTTGGACGGCACGTCGGATATCTGCCTCAGGACGTCGGTTTGTTCGACGGATCGATTGCCGAAAATATTTCCCGGTTCGCGAAGGACATGCAGCCTGGACCAATTATAGCGGCGGCGAAGGCCGCCGGCGTATACGACATGATCGTCAAGCTGCCGGATGGATTTGATACGGTCATCGGCGAGGGAGGCTCGCGGCTTTCCGCCGGCCAGCGGCAGCGCATTGCCTTGGCACGAGCCCTTTACGGCGATCCATTCCTGGTGGTTCTTGACGAGCCGAATTCCAATCTGGATGCCGAGGGAGAGGCATCCTTGACCACAGCCCTGATGGGCATCCGGGCTCGCGGCGGCATTGCCATTGTCGTTGCGCACAGGCCGAGTGCTCTGGCCGCCGCAGACAAGGTCGCAATCATTGTCAACGGCCAATTGCAGGCGTTTGGACCAAAGGATGAGATTCTCGGCGCATCCATGAGACATTCGGTGGCCGGGCCAGTGCGTTTGATGATAGCCGGCGAGGATGTGAGCGGATGATGAATACGGGCTTGTCTTCCACCGAGCGTGCGATCCGCCGCCTGTCCATTTTCGTGCTGGTAACAATTCTTCTTCTTTTCGGCGTCATGGGCGGTCTTGCCGCGGCAACGAAGATTTCGGGCGCGGTCATTGCTCCCGGTACCTTGGTCGTCGACAGCTATGTGAAGAGCGTCCAGCACCTCAAGGGAGGGATCGTTGGCGAAATCCGCGTGAAAAATGGAGACCACGTCGACGCCGACCAGATATTGATCCGGCTAGACGATACGCAAACGAGAGCCAATCTCGGCATCATCAGAAAGCGTCTGAATGAGCTTTCCGCCAGAACAGCGCGTCTCGTCGCAGAGCGCGACGACAAGAGTGCGATCAGCTTTCCAGCGGATCTTCTGTCCAACACCGGCGACGATAACGTCGCGAGCATACTTGCCGGCGAGCGTCAACTTTTCAGCGACCGGTTGGCATCGCGACAAGGCCAGAAGTCGCAGTTGCGCGAGAGAATTCAACAGTTGAAACAGGAAGTGGACGGCTTCGTCGCGCAGGAGAAGGGGAAACGAACCGAGATCGAGCTCGTCAACAAGGAACTCGGCAGTCTCCAGCGACTGTTCGATCAAGGAATCGTCCCGGCGGCGAAAGTCTATTCTCTGCAGCGAGACAGCGCTCGCCTGACGGGGGAGCTCGGTAATCTTGTCTCGTCGATCGCGCAGACCAATGGCAAGATTACCGAAACAGAACTGCAAATCATTCAGATCGACAATGACCACAGCTCGGAAGTCGCCGACCAACTGCGGCAGGCCGAAAGCGACACCGGTCAATTTTCGGAGCGGCTCATTGCAGCCGAGGATGATCTCAAGCGGGTGGACATAAGGGCGCCGCAGTCAGGCATTGTCGATCAGTTGACTGTCCATTCGGCCGGTGCCGTGATTGGCCCGAAAGAAGCGATCATGCAGATCGTCCCGGACAAGGACGCATTGGTTGCCGAACTGAAACTCTCGCCGCAGGATATCGACCAGATCGCCGTCGGGCAGGTGGTCGCGCTGCGATTCTCCGCCTTCAACCAGCGCATTACACCCGAACTCAATGGGCGCGTCGAAACCATTTCGGCCGATCTGACGACCGATCAGCATACGGGCCAGGGCTATTACATCGTTCGCGCCAAAGTGCCGAAGGAAGAGTGGGATCGATTGGGGAAGCTGACGCCTCTCCCCGGCATGCCGGTGGAGGCATTCATGCAGACCGGCCGGAGAAGCGTTCTTGCCTATCTGACCAAGCCAATGACCGATCAGATAAAGCGTGCATTCAGAGAGGATTAGGAGGCTTCTTCGAGCGGGCGCTCCTTAAGCCGGAGTGCCGCTTGAGGATTTGATGGCGCCGCCGCCTTTCTGTCCATCGTCGAAATCGATATCGATGACCATGCCTGGCACAAGCCTGGAAACAAGGTGTCTTAGATCGCTTTGCCGGACCGCGACGCATCCTGCTGTTCCCGACATGTCGGCTCTGGCAGCGTGAACGAAAAGGGCGCTTCCCCGGTAGGGCTCGACGCTGGCGTCGTTGTAACCAATCGGCACGACGATATCGAAAAGGGGCTCCGGCCGTACCCTGTTTAAACGCTCTGCGTCCGGAGCGCCGCCGGGGGTGATCGTCAGGCGGTTGTAAGATGGGCTCTCCGCGTCCTCTTCCCAAACCATTTCGTCAGTCATAGGGACGAACGGAAATGGCAATCCGGAAGGGGGAGGCGTCCATCGGCTGGAATTGTAAAAACCGTACCGAAGCGGGAATATGCCGATGGGAGTGCAGCCATCGCCCTCGCGCTTCAGTGAGGCCGCAATCAATCCACCACGTCCCACAATACAAGGGGCCGTCCATTCGCCGATCGATAGTGTTCCATAATGCAACTCCGTCGAGTTGCGTGGAACACGAACCTTGACCGTTGGCAGGTGATCATGATGGGGAACGACTGCGGTCACAAGAAGAAACTCCAATATGCCGGGCTCATTTGAGTGCTCATGAATTATCTTCGTAACCTGGATTGGCCCGGTCGGCAAAGACCGCGCTCATAAGGGCACTCAGCCGGTTTGCGCTTCAAGCAAACACCTTCTTGCTCCCTCAATGTGGTCCTTCAGCAAATTCACCGCTTCGTCAGCCCGTTTTTCAATGTATGCGCAGGTAATCTTCTCGTGGTCGTCAAGCCAGGACGGCGTCTCATCGATCAGCTTGTCGTACCGCACCGAATACATAATGCAATTTCTGCGCAATTCCTCGATCATCGCAACCTGTCGCTGACGACCTGCGGGCGCATATAGCGTTGAATGGAAGAACCAATCGCCCTCGATCCATCCTGATCTGCCAGCTTCCAGAGCTGATTTTTGAAGGGCATACCTGACGTCCGCATAATACGCCTCGCTGACCGACGCCATCGCATGCCGCAGGAGATCGCATTCCAATAGAATTCTTAAATCGAACACGTGCGAGAGCTCATCTCGATTGAGTTCGATCACCTGCGCCCCCTTGCCTGGCACGAGAGCGACCAATCTTTCCGAGGCGAGTTGCTGCAACGCGTCTCGCACCGGTATGCGACTCACCCCAAATCGCGCAGCCAGGTCGGTTTGAGACAACCAAGTCCCAGGCGAAAGTACGCCTTTGAGGATTTCCAGTTTCAATTGTTCGGCAACCGACATCTTGCTTACCCATCCAATTGTGTATACGCGTATACATATCATAAATCGCTACGCATATGAAGAGAGCGATATGCGCCATGGAGGCTTATCATGAAGATGACGGTTGAGGTTCATTGGGAGCGTGAAGATGCGGTATTCACTGACAAGCGTTACAGCCGTGCGCATATTTGGCGCTTTGACGGCGGCCAAGTCGTGCCAGCGTCGGCTTCGCCGCATATCGTTCCGCTTCCTTATTCTGTGGAAGCCAATGTCGACCCAGAAGAGGCCTACATCGCGGCGATATCCAGTTGCCATATGTTGACTTTTCTCTCGCTCGCGGCGCCCAAGGGTATTGTCGTCGAGAGCTACACCGACAAGGCGATCGGCGTGATGGAGAAGGTCGACGGAAAATTGATCGTCAGCCGCGTCGAGCTCAAACCGACTATTGTCTACGCCGGGGGGCAGCCGACCTCCGTAGTGGAAGCGGAGCTGCACCATTTGGCGCATGAACAGTGCTTCATTGCCAATTCGGTCAAGACGGAAATTCAGGTCGCCGCGTGAGACATCCATTCCGCCGTGATTGATCAGCGGACATCTGGGGCCGAAAAGGGGCGGACACCGGAACCTATTGCATTGCTAATCCAGCCTTGAGCGCCTACTTCAAGCGGGCACTCAAGGCTGGACAAAAGATGGGGCGCGGGGAAGCCTATCGCTTCAGGCTCTTGTCACTAAATATGCCAGTCCGGAGTGTGGGCAGCCGCGGCAGCGGCCGTCTGGGTGAGATGGTCGTTCAGCTGATAGGCCTTGATGTAGTCGATTTTCATCTCAGACCCGTTCGGTAGGCCATCGGTCGGAGTGCCTGCTACGCCGCCGACTGCCTGATCCACCAGCATATACATCGGGCCGTGCATATCGGCTGGCGTTGCGGTGTGTGCGATTGCTACATCGTCGAAATACCAGACGATTTGATCCTGATCCCACAGCACGCCGTAATTGTGAAAACCATCGGTACTGGGAACTTGCACCGGAATGGTTTGCATCGTGTGTGTGCCCGTCGCGTTCGAGTGAACCGTGGCGTTGACCGTGTTCGGATCCTGCCCGCGCATTTCGACCACATCGAGTTCCGGCGGCCAGGAGCCATCTTCCGGCAGAAGCCAGAAAGCCGGCCATGTGCCCTGATCATGCGGCATCTCAGCCCGCATTTCGAAATATCCATAGGTCTGGGCAAACGACGAATGGGTGGTCAGGATGCCGGATGTATAGTTATGGCCGTCCAGGAGCGATTTCAGCGAATCGGGCGTCGGTTTGGCTGTAATCGTCAGCACGCCGTTCGAAACGGAAAATGGATTGGCCGATGCGGTCGGGCCATAGAGCGGATTGACAAACCACTGCAACTCGCCGTCCCCGCTTATGCTGCTGCCCTTGTCCGGCGCCCACCAATATTTTGCATCCCAGGTGCCTTGCGTGCCCTGGTGAAGGGAAAGCGTATTGAAATCGTCCGAAAAGGTCTGGGTGAGCGCGGAACGGTCGAGGCCGAGCTGAAATTGGTCCGCGTGCAGATCGGCAACCGTCTTGTTGGCGAAAACCAGGCTCTCGCCGCCACCAAGATCAAGCCGCAGATTGGCACCTTGCTGGGTAAGATGACTGACGACCTGATCGAAGGACGTCAGCCCATAATGGTTCAGACGCACCTTGTCGTCGCTGCTGAAATCGGTGATCAGGTCGCTGCCATTACCCTTGGTGAAGATGAAGGTATCGGCACCGCCGCCGCCGGTCAGGACGTCGTTGCCCGCGCCGCCATCGATGGTCTGGCTGCCCGGCCCACCGGTAATAATGTTGTCCGCGCTGTTGCCGAAGGCATGACGGCCATCACCGGTCACCGTGAGGTTCTCGAAATTGTCGGGCAGCGTGTAATCCATCCATGTGACGATGGTGTCGACCCCTCCGCCTGGCGCTTCGGACGCGTGATTGAGGCTCGAATAGAGATAGTAGATATCATCTCCAGTGCCGCCCACCATCGTTACGTTGACGGAGCCGTCACCGTACATCGAATCATTTCCAGCCGTGCCGTTAAGCGTCGGACCAGAGCCTGTGGCGGAAAACCAACTTGTCGAAGTTCCGCTGTAGTAGAGCGGTTGGCCTAGAGCATTGAGAACTGAATTGGGCATCGAAACCTCTTCCGTTGTGCTTGGCTGTCTCCCCCAAAAGCGCTAACATTCCTCCGCGCTTAAGTTAGAGGGATAACATTTTCCGCACCGCAGCACACCCCCCGAAGACGTTAATTTCAGCTTTTTATGAAATTTGCCGGTTCAGAGATCCGTCATGCTTAATCGTGCGGCAAGATCGCATGCTGCTTCCCACGTCGCGTGCCGTTTCGTGGTGCGGAGGAGAAAGCGCGCCGAGTAGTAGATACGGTGGATCAATGCGGCAGGGCGCATTTCCGGCCGGCGCGCCTATGATCCAGTCGGCTGAACATTAACAGATTTTAATGGATCCCTTAAGAAACAGATAACGAACATCCGGTCAGATTGCCCCAGCCAAAGAGCCCTCCGCTCCATTGGCTTCGGCATGTCATATGAAAGGGCAGGAAATCATGTTCGCCAAAAAACTCCCCACCGCGCTCGCGCTCGTATTGTTAGGCTTTTCCACCGCATATGCCGAGCCGCCGGCCCGCATCGGGCAATTTGATGCTTGGGGCGCCTATTCCTATCGGTCCGGAAGTGAAGTTAGCTGCTATGTCCTATCGACACCCACTAGTCAGGTACCGTCGACGGTTGACCATGGGAGCAATTTCTTCATCGTCGCGCGCGGTCCCGACGGAAAGGCATATATGCCTGAAGTTGCCATGGGCTACGATCTGAAGCAGGGCGCGCCAATACAAGCCACGATTGGTGATGCCACCTTCACCATGTTCGCCAAGGACAGACATGGCTGGGTCGAGGATCAATCACAGGAGCCCACCATGGTGGATGCCATGAAGTCGGGCAACGAGCTTAGCGTGCAAGCCACGTCGCGGCGTGGAACGGCGACTAGCTATTCCTACTCACTCTCCGGCATTACCGCAGCGTTGAAACAAATAAAGGTGTGCGAATGAAATAGCAGGCCGTCGTGAAATCCGCAGGCTTCAGTAACGGGCGCCAGCCACGAACAAAAGCCCGCCGCAGACCGGGAGTCAGTAGTCGCGGCGGGCTCACGCTCCAGTGGCCGGCGTGGTACACCGTGAGCTGCGGGGCGCAAACGTCCCGATGGTATGAACTCAGACGAAGCGCTTTGGTTCCCGTCGCAGCGGTGCGATATTTCGTTCGCCCGTACTGATGGGTGGATATGACCGGAAGGCCGCAGTGGCTTGAGCAATGCCTACTGCAACAAAGATATCCCGGCTTCTTTTGCTGCTTTGATGAATGCCTCCCGGGCAGCCTCTGGGCAGGTCACACCCATCATCGCATCGAGGCATATTCGCACCGCGGTCACGTACTCTTCACCATCTTCAATCGGCCAGTGCTCCAGCAGAGTCTCAGCGGCCTCTCGTACCGAATTGACCCGCCGATAACCGTCCGTACCTCCCATCACCAGCGTTACGGCAGAAAATGGCTGCAAGGTGTCTCGATTCAAAACGCATTACCTCCGAAACATATAGATTTCGGTAACCTTGCAAAAAACGTTCCGGGGAGGCGGCAGGGCCTGTCCGCCCTTGGTCGCCAATCGCCAGAATATGACCCGAGAGAGCCAAGACCCCATGTTAATGCCGCTGGCGGTAACGCGAGCGTGGTTGGGCTTAACGCGGCCAAAGCTCAAACTGTGGGGAAAATATCTCGGTAAAGCCGCACTTGGCGTCCCCGCCGGCGAAAGAGCGATCAGCCAACAGCCTCATCGACAAACCAGAAGTGCCTCGATCGAGGCCATCTCGAAGGCGTCCCGTGCCTCGCTCGCCGTACATTCATGTTCGAGCGCGGCGTTGCAGACCTTCTTGGCCTCTCTCAAAAAGACACCATCGGTGATGGGCCATTCTTTTTCCAGGCACCCTACGGCCTCAGCCGGGCTTTTGACGGCCTTTTGTTTCCCGCTGCTGACAATGACGGAGACGGGTGCCTCCCATGCGAGAGCGCTCATTCTGTTCCTCCTTTGTCTTTCAGATAAGGTTAGACAAACGATGGCTTTTACCGCTCTGTTCCAAGAGCAAGATCAAAAAATTCCATCTCCGTAAGAAAAAGCTGCACAAGTAAGCCGAATTACAAATCAGGGTTACAAATAAGGCAGCTTTTCGACAGGAGAGCGTATGCCCTAAAGGCAGATAACTGGCCGGTCGGCCGAACTGCCGATTCCGATGAAGCCGCCCCTTTGTTCCGAGATGATTGCGCCCCTTGATTCCGGGATGATCTCGCCCCCTGTTTAGTGGGGTCTGCAGGCGATGATTGTTGTCAGTCCATTTAGGCGGGGTGTCAAGCTTTTCGGGGCAGGTTTCGGCGTAGGCTATCGCCGCTCAATTCGATGCGATGGGCGTTGTGAACGAGGCGATCCAGGATGGCATCAGCATAAGTCGGGTTTCCTATGACGTCGTGCCATGCCGACACCGGAAGTTGGCTGGTAATGATGGTTGATCTGCGGCCGTAGCGATCTTCCAGGATTTCGAGGAGGTCGTGCCGGGCCTGTTCGTTGAGCGGTTCGAGACCCCAGTCGTCGAGGATCAGGACTTGAACATGGCCCAGGGTACGTTGCAGCCGAGCATACCTGCCGTCGCCGCGAGCAAGTGCGAGCTGAGCAAACAGTCGTGGGACACGCTGATAGAGAACGGAACGATCGTCACGGCAAGCCTTGTGGCCGAGAGCGCAGGCTAACCAGCTTTTTCCGACACCCGAGGGTCCGCAAATGGCCAGATTGTCATGAGCGTTGATCCAGTCGCCGCCGAGCAGCTTCATGAAGAGCGCGCGATCAAGGCCGCGCTCGCTGCGGTAGTCGACATCTTCCGGGGTGGCCTGGTGGCGAAGCTTGGCAAACCTGAGGCGTGCGGCAAGCTTACGATCGTAGCGGGAACTCCACTCCCGTTCGAGCAGCAGTCCTAGCCACTCGGCATGCGAGAGATGTTCGGCTTCGCCGTTGGTGACGAGCTCCCCGAAGGCCTTTGCCATGCCGGCCAGGCCCATGGAATTGAGTTTGTCGAGTGTTGGATGGGCAAGCATTCTTTGTTCTCCTTAGTGGTAATAGCGAGGTCCACGGATGTTTTCGTGTTGGATAGGCTCATGCGAAGGTGGTCCATTGGTGGAGGCGGCTCGATCGAGATGATTGTCGAGGATGGAGCGCACCGAACCGTAGGTCCGGGCCCCGATCTCAAGCGCACGGCTGCAAGCAGCGTTCACTCTGTCGCGGCCAAAGCTTTTGTTCAGGCGGATAATTCCCATGCAGGCTCGAAAGCCCTGCTCCGGGTGCGGCCTGTCGGCGAGGATCTTCTCACACAGCAATGCAACCTCCGGCCCGATGGAAGAGGCCTCGCGTTGAATGCGTTCGATCGTCCAGTCGGCAAAGCGGCGGTGGGCCGAGGGCATGTGATCGGGGATTGTGGTGTGCTTGCCGTTACCGCTGGAGCGGCGATGAGCGGCTATTCGCTCGCCTTTGTGGAATATCTCGATCGTATTGGCGGTGATGCGCGCCTCGACTTGCTCGCGAGCAAAGCGATAGGGAACGGAGTAATAATGCCGCTCGATCTCGACGTGGTAATCCAATCCAGCACGCCGGATACGCCATTCCGCAAAGACATAGCGTTCAACGGGCAATGGCCTTAAAGCGGGCCGGTCGAGCTCTTCGAACAATTGGCGGCGCGTGACGCCAACCCGGCGAAGGACACGCCTGTCGTTCAAATCATATAGCAAGTCGGCAATCGCCGCATTGACTTCGGCCAGACTGTAGAAGGTGCGATGGCGGAGGCGGCCCAGCAGCCAACGCTCGACGATACGAACCGCAGCCTCGACTTTCGCCTTGTCGCGGGGGCGTCTCGGCCTCGTCGGCAGGACGGCGCTGCCATAATGCGCTGCCATCGCGCAATACGTCCGGTTGACCTGGGGATCGAAGTGGCACGCCTTGATGATCGCCACCTTGGCATTGTCGGGAACCAGCAACGCCGGCGCACCGCCGAAGAACTCCAGCGCCTGAACATGGCATTCGACCCAGTCCGGAAGCGTCTCGGTCCAGCGCGCCTGCGCGAACGAAAGACTGGATGCCCCCAGGACAGCGACAAATAAATGGGCCTGCCGTGTTTTGCCCGACAGCCGATCAACGACAACAGTGACCGTGTCGCCGGCGTAGTCGACGAACAATTTGTCGCCCGCCATATGATCCTGCCGCATCGTCACCGGCAGCTTCAACGCCCAGCCGCGATAGAGGTCACAATATCGGCTGTAGCGGTAACCATCGGGATAACGGCTTATGTATTCGTCCCAGAGAATTTGCAGCGTCACGTGCTTGCGCTTGAGCTCGCGATGGACTTGCACCCAGTCAGGCTCCGGTGCGCGACGATGACCCGTCTTCGTCCCAGCCGCACGGTAGAGCGCCGCCTCCAGGACGGCATCACTCACGTCATCATCCAACGGCCACGAAAGCCCCGCAGCCGCCGCCCGTCGCAGCGTCTCGCGCACCGTCGAGGCTGCTGCTCCGACCCGAACCGCAATCGATTTGTGGCCCAGCCCTTGCTCGGACCGATATCTCAGTATCTCGCGGACACGCCGCATCTCCAGTCTCTCCGCAGGCATCCCGTTCCTTCCTTGTCATCATTGACGGAAGGAACTTCACACCGGCAGAACACCCTTGCCACATCCCTCCGTAGGGGCGGCATCATCTCGGAACAAGGGGGCGACTAATTCTCGGAATTGGGGGGCGACATCATTTCGGAATCAGGGGGCGGATTGCCTCGGAATTTGCAGCCGAACCGACGCTGTCCAGTCAAAGCGTAAAATAGTAGCACAAGATTGTCGAAAGAACGGCATCTGGTTGTTTTGAGATGAGACGATGCGGAACTTGATTCGATCATCAATGTTCCTGAAACGGGCTGCTCCGCCCGCCTTTTGAGGAGGTCTTGTCATGAATGACCGAAATCGTATGTCGACGGCTGTCGAAAGCGCCGGCTGAGCGACGTGGAAAACACGCGGCAAATTCCAAGCAGTTTCCGATCGCAGGCCGAAGCCTTTGGCTATTTCGATTGCCTGGACGCAGCCTCGGTCGGCGAACTCACCGGTCTTTGGCAGGGTCATGGCATCGCGTCCGGCCACCCGCTGGACGGCGTCCTGGAAAATCTCGGATGGTACGGCAAGCGCTTCAGGTCTGATCGTAGAGCCGATGCTCTGCTATTTGCGGTAGGACCTCACCGGCTCGTGGCGATCGACCCGGGAATGATCCCTTTGAAACTCGCCTTCCGCTTTCATCGCGTCGGGCGGACCAGGGCGGCGCGCGGCTGGTTTTCGTATCTGCAGAAGATGTGGCGGGCAAAGGGGCCGGTCGCCTCCCTGCGATCGATGTCCTTCCGAGGCAAGACGAGCGCTGCAATGGTCTATGACAGTCAGCCGATCACCGACTATTTCCGCAGAATTGATGATGATCGGCTCCTCGGCGTGATGGCAGCCGAGGGCGACGATCGGCATTATTTTTTTGTTCTCATGCGCATAAAGACGGAGGCCTAGGACGCCGGAGCCGGCCCGCTTTCGACAGTCGGCAGGCCGTCAATGGCTTCTGTGGCCGGCTTCCCTCACGCGCTTTTCGGTTTCTTCTGGGCGCGGGCGGGGCGAGCGGCAGCGCGCGCCGATGTATTCACTGCCACGGCGGCGCGAATGAGCGCCTTCAACGCATCTTCATCGATCGCGTCGCTCTCGCGAAAATCGATGGCACGCCGGGTATTGCCTTCGAGGCTGGAATTGAAGAGACCGGAAGGATCTTCCAAAGAGGCGCCCTTGGCGAAGGTCATCTTGACGACTTCCTTGTAGGTCTCACCGGTGCAGATTATTCCGGCGTGCGACCACACAGGAACCCCTCTCCACTTCCATTCCTCGACCACTTCCGGGTCGGCCTGTTTGATGAGAGTCCGGATCCGAGCGAGCGTCTCGCCCCGCCAATCATTCAGCTGCTTGATTCTCGCATCTATCAGCTGAGAGGGAGAGTCTTCTCCTTCTTTTGAGACGCTGTTCTCCATCGTTGTTGTCGCCTTCCTCATGGCTTGTTACCCACCCGGCGCTTCAGTACCGTTTATTAGCGTTTGGCGCCACCGCATGTTGTTTCTATCGGGTCTTCGATGGTCAATCCAGACCCGCAGATCGTCCTCGCGCCGTGCACACACGTTTAATGGCTGCTCACATTCGCTCGCCCGGCAATTGGCTGGCCTGCTTCACCCAGGCCGCGAGCTGAGCTTCGTCAAGCTGGTCGTCCTCGCGGATGTTGAGGTAGCGTGTGTCCTTGCTCTTGGACTCGCCGGGGGGAACAGGTCGCAGCGACGTGCCGCGGAAAAAAGCCACTTTGACATAATTCGTGAATGTATGGATGCCGAGGAACCAGCCGCCGCCCTCGATTCCATATAGCGGCGAGTTCCACTTTACCGCCTTATGCACGCCGGGAACGGTGCGTGCGATCAGCGCGTCCAGGCGGCGCCCGACATCGCCTTTCCAGCCCGGCAAAGCCGCGATGTAGGCCTGCACAGGGGCGTCGCCGTCGGCCTTCGCGATCTGAGGATTGCCGCCTGCGAGGAGGGCTGGCTCCTCAGCAACCCGCTTGATGGTGGTCTTTTTTGCGACCTTCGCCGACCTCTCTGGTGCCTTGCTGGCCATCGTGTTTGCTCCTTGAATTTACCTCATCCGGTTGGCAATGCGTCGTCGTTATCAGCCATATGCGGCGGTGACGCATTTCGTATGACTACCGTCTTTAGATACCTGCGCTATTTAACTTTGTAAGTGGCATGGAAGACGTCACATCTCGCTGTCCGAGTGTAGCGCAGGATAAGCGAGCCGTACCGTTATGGTACCAAGGTGGCTGAATGAACGGCTTGTTCGGGTAGTGTTCAGGTAAGTGTCGTATCGTTCACTCAAGGAACCGACATCAGAAGGAGCAAAAGATGTTTGGACGTCTCGCAGCAGTTTCTTACATAGCGTTGGCTGGATTGGCAGCGTCGCAATTGCTTCCCTCGGTCGCAATGGCGCAGTATTTCGACGATAACCAGGACAACGGGCCGCCGCCGTGGGCCCATCACCAGGATCAATACTGGGATCACTCGCAGAGAGACTATTACGGTGGCGGCTGCAGCCGGCGTGAGCTCATGGCAGCCGCGCGTGACGAAGGCTTCCGGCGCATCGATTCAGTCCAGATGAATGGACGGCGCATCGTCGTCCGTGGCTGGAATGACGGCGGCCCTGACCGCATGGTCTTTGCCAACCGGCGCGGCTGCCCGGTTATCGACTGAGGCGTCAGTCGTTCTTCATCGCGAGCCGAGTTAGCCGGCGGGGTAGGGTGCGCTTGAAGTATCGCCCGGCCGCGCTTGAATAAGTCCGGCCCAGCCCCGCACTCGTCAATCATTTCCTGCGGCCTTGAGAGAGGAACGTGAGATGGAAATAGTGGTTGGCGGGTTATCCGGTGGAAACGGGCGGGAAGGGCCTTTCGATTAGCGTTCAACGAGATCGACGTTATCAATCCCTCACTAAGCTGAAGGGATGGAAGCTCCCGGCGTCGACGTGTTCACGCGGAGACGCTTGCTATCCAAAATCAGCGAGGCCCGACAGATATGCCGGGTCTCGGTTGCTGCTAGTCGCAGCGTCGAATCGTCCTTGTGACCCGATCACCATCTTCATTTATGCGGGTAATGCTCTTGGTATAGCACCGGTCGCGGTCATAATAACGATCGCGCTCGCGAAGTCTGCCGATCGAGATACCCTGATCGCTTATGATCACGCCGGCGCGATCACGATGGTGCGGGTAATAATAGCCGTCATCATACGAGGGGCCGCCGACAATGACGTCCTGCGCGAATGCAGGGACGGCAACGGAACCCACAGCGAGAACTGCCAGTGCGCATCCTATGATTGCGTTTCGCATGAGTTTATCCTCCTTGCTTGCATGTTTAAGCAACGACTGAGGAGAGACATGGTTCCAAGATTTGATCGTCGTCGAACATCGCGCTGATGCGATTGGTAAGCCGTTTAGCGGGCGATTGCCGAGGATCGATGCCTGTTCTGAGCGGCGTCAACGCCAGCCGAGGGTAGGGGCGACGTGAGTCAGGATGGCTTCGATGACATGTGCGTTATAGTCCACGCCGAGCTGGTTGGGGACTGTCAGAAGCAGCGTATCAGCCTCGGCAATAGCCTCGTCCTTCGCCAGTTGCTCGATAAGAGCGTGCGGCTCAGCGGCGTAGCTGCGACCGAAGATCGCTCGGGTCTTCTCGTCGATGAAGCCGATCTTGTCTTCGTTCTGGTTGCCGTATCCGAAATAGGCTCGGTCGCGATCATCCACCAATGCAAAAATGCTTCGGCTGACCGATACCCGCGACTCGCGTTTATGGCCGGCGGCCTTCCACGCCTCGCGAAACACCCTGATCTGATCGGCCTGCTGGACGTGGAACGGAAGCCCGCTCTCGTCATCCTTGAGCGTGGAGCTCTGCAGGTTCATCCCCAGCTTGGCCGCCCATGCGGCGGTGGCGTTTGAACTGGCGCCCCACCAGATCCGGTCGCGCAGGCCCTCGGAATGCGGCTCGACGCGCAGAAGGCCGGGAGGGTTGGGGAACATCGGCCGTGGGTTGGGCTGCGCGAAGCCTTCGCCGCGCAACACATCGAGCAGAACCTCGGCGTGGCGCCGGGCCATCTCAGACTCGGTCTCGCCTTCGGTCGGCGCATAACCGAAGTGGCGCCATCCATCGATAACTTGTTCGGGGGACCCGCGGCTGATGCCGAGCTGCAGACGTCCGCCGGCGATGAGGTCGGCAGCACCTGCATCTTCGGCCATATAGAGTGGATTTTCGTAGCGCATGTCGATGACCGCCGTGCCGATCTCGATACGGCTGGTCTTCGCGCCGACGGCCGCCAGCAGCGGGAACGGCGAGGCAAGCTGCCGGGCGAAATGATGCACGCGAAAATAGGCTCCGTCGGCGCCGAGTTCCTCGGCCGCGACGGCGAGGTCGATGGACTGCAGAAGCGCGTCGGATGCGGACCGCGTCTGCGATTGGGTCGAGGGCGTCCAGTGCCCGAACGATAGGAAGCCGATTTTCTTCATCGTTATGTAGCCTCAAAACTGTGACATGCTCAGCTTATCTCTTGGCACAATTCCGGCTCAACATACAGCATGGTGAAATCTGGATCTCGGCGGTGATACGACGAATAGAAACGAGAACCGGAACACCAAGCTGCATGGGGACGGACCCAACGGAGGCAAGCTACCGTTGCGATCTGCTGGTTGACCTTGCGGCTGAAGGCCTTAACGCGACAAGCGAAAGCAGCCCAAGAAACGCAATTGCCGTACCTGCTGATGCCAGAGGCCATAAGCCCATCCCTATGAATGGGGCGGTAATCGCTGTTCCAATCGCAGCCGTGCCCAGAATGCTGGCTATGACAAGGGCAGCACCCCGCGAATGGTCACCTTGCGATGCTACGATCGCTTGATGAAACCCGACCGGCCCCCTGGTGCCGAATCCGAGATTGACGATGATCCATAAGGCAACAAGCACCGCGAAGTTCTCTCCCCCCGCCGCGGCATAGACAAGGATGAGAAAGAAAGCCGGCGTCAGGACGCAAGTTCCTGTGGCGATGACGCGGTCCGTTCCGAATCTTCTTGCCAGGCTGCTCGACAGATTTGCCCCGATAACGAACATCGCAATGCCGCAGACCTGAAGAATAACGAAATATTGGATCCCTTTGCCGAGCGGCCCGGTCAGCACGGCCGGGGCGCCGAATACAAAAACAAGAATGCTTCCAAGCGAAAAAGCCTGGCTCAGCGCATACCGGAGAAACGCGCGGTCTCGGATGATTGTCATGTAGCTTTGATGCGGGGTCGGAGCCCGGTCTCGCCCGGGAAATGAGGCCACATAGCGCCATGTAACGGCTGACACTGCAAGGCCCAGACCGCCAAGGACGGCGAAAGAGATTTGCCATCCGCCAAGTGCTAGAAGATAAGCCCCGGCTATGGGGGCCAAAGCGGGCGTCAGGGATTCGATCGAACCAAGCCTGCCAAGCACGGTTGCCGCCCTATCATGTGAGTTGGAACTGCTGATGAAGCCAGGGGCAAAGACCGCGGGACCGGAACCGAACGCGCCTTGTGCGAGGCGCAGAACGATCAGCCACTCGATCGAGGGCACAAGTACCGCGAGGAAAGACGTCAGTGTGAAAAGGCCAAGCGACCACACCAGCAATTTTCTCGGATCAAATCGAGCGCCAAGCTCTCCGAATGCGATCAGGCCGATCAGGGTCCCGAGAGCGTAGGCCGCCAATACCAATTGTGCCAGCGCGGTCGTTCCTCCCAACGACTGCGGCAGGCTCGGAACGGCAGGAAGGACGAGATCCGTACCCGCAATACCAAGCACGGTTCCGCATGCGATCAACGCGAACATCGCGCCAGGAGGGAGGTTTTTGGTCATGCCCCGCTCTTAGCAAAGCCTCGTCAGACCTCCAAGTTCAGAAAGATGATGTGCCCCATCAGCAACTTTGATGGGCGAAAGTCCGCGCCGGTCACTCGGCCAAAGTATAGATTTCTGCCGGCCGGGTGACGCCCTTAAGCGAGAAGGTGCCCACTTTTTCGAATCCAGCTTGAAAGTGCAATGCAAAGGCCTCGGACGCCAACAGGCTGCGGTTAACGGTGTCGCACAGCTTCTCGATGCGAGCCGCCTCATTGACTGCCTTTCCAATCGCCGTGAAATCGAGGCGGCGGACGGCGCCGACGTTTCCATAGAAGACCTCGCCAACATGCAGAACGATATCGACGAGGATTTCTGGCTGCGCGGCAGCCACTCGCCTACGATTGAGTGTCGCATTGGCTTCCTGTGCCTTCTTGGCTGCAGACAGGGCCTGGCGGCACGCCTCGGCGGGATTTTCCACATCGGCCGGAAAAATAGCCAGCAGGCTGTCGCCCATGAATTTCAGGATTTCGCCGCCGTCCTGCTCGACAGGCCGTCCGATCGCCTCAAAATGCTCGTTCAGCCATGCCACAATATGGTTCGGTGCGTGATTTTCGTTGAGCAAGGTAAAGTTCTTGAGGTCGGCCAGCAGGATAGCCGCATAGATGGCGGCGCCTTCACCGCGCTGTGTCTGTCCGCTGAGAATTCGCCCGCTGGTGCGGGTGCCGGTATAGACTGCAAGCATATCCGTAGCGATGCGCGTTGCCGCGATCCGGTAGCAGGCAAGCGCAAGGCTGGGTAAGAAAATATCGAGATCGGCAATTTGTCGTTCCGAGAAACCCACAGGACCCTCACCGGCAAGAGAGAACCCGACACCTGCCAAGGCGGTTCCTTCTGGGTAGGCCGTGAGCTTCAGCAAGTAATCGGTCGCTCCCAGATCAGATAATTCCTTCAGCAGTGGGTAGAGTGCGGCGTCCTCATCGGACGGCAGCTTCCAGCGACCATATCGAAGACCGTTTGCCACAAGATAGGAAATGGGTGACCTGCGGAACATCTCTTGACCCGCTTCGTCATGTCCCTGAACGTCCACCGAAATGCTCGACGATCGCGACCACGCGACGGAGAAGCCCCGTTGCAGGGGATCGATGGCTGGCATGGTAATCGAAGCTCGAAGAAGCGGATATCCAAGTGTTACCAGCCGCTCTGCGACGCCTTCCAGAATATCTCCGATATTGTTCGTGGACAGGCCTTTGCCGATGATCCAGCCGGCCAGTTCCTGCAACTCCAGCATTTCGGATATCCTTGAGATCCCTTAACCGCAAAATATGGCTGACGACCTCGATCGTTCAAGTGAGAGAAATCGGAAGATCGCGTTGGAAATTCATTTACGGCGCGTCATCCTAACCTATAGCCTCAGTACAACGCGCGTGGCTGTTGGGGCCACATTCCGCGAGCTCAAGCCCTTGTTAAAGTGCAAGGCAGAGCAGAATAGCAACACGGAGCGAGCCTATGCGGCGCATCATCCTTCTTGCAACCGTTGGTCTGATCACTTGCTCATGCAATCAGACGAGCAACTTTTCATTGCAACCAATTCCGGGGAGCATCACCTATGGCGGCCAGCCGACGATGAAGCTCACGAAATCTCCCATCGGAAGCCAACTCCCGCACCATTTCACCGATCAATGGGGAGACGATGTTTTCGAAACTTACATCATCCAACCGGACCGCAGCCTCAGACTGGTGAACCGGGTAATTATTCAACAGCCTTTCTAGGGAGGCTGAAAAGTTCGGTGACGCCGGCGTTCGGTTTTGATGAGCGGTTAAAGGGGACGAGGCATGATTGTCAGTGTTTGAGGCGGGCCGATAGAAGGCACCTCACACGATTGAAGGTTTCGCGCTCAGCCGGGCGATCTTCGATCAAGAAGGCGGGTACTCCACGCCCGCACAGTCCCGGCCACCGTCCTCAGGTGGTCGGCGGCCGTGAAACCTGAAACTGCCTTCCGTGGCTTCAGATCATGGTCGCCATCTTCGAGCCAGACTATTTCAATCGCGTCCGACAGCACATAATCGGCGACTTCCTCGCGGGCGCCAAATTGATCTCGGGTGCCCTGACAGATCAGGGTCGGAGTTTTCAATTGCTCGAGGTGCGCTGTTCGCAGATCCTCGGGTTTTCCTGGCGGATGAAAAGGATAACCCAGGCAGAGCAATCCGGCGATCTTTCCGGTGGCGTAGAGATCATCGGCGATCATGCTTGCTACGCGGCCGCCCATCGACTTGCCACCTATGATGAGCGTGCCGGTGGCGCTGAGGTCAGTGACCGCCGCCAGATATTCGCCCTTCAACGTCTCCGCTCGGGGCGGTGGTTTTCGTAACCCGGAGCTGCGCCGCGCGGCCATATAGGCGAATTCAAAGCGCGCAACACGAAAACCGCAGCCAGCAAGGGTTTGGGCGGCGGCGTTCATCGAAGCGGAGTCCATCGGTCCACCTGCGCCATGTGCGAGGAGAATGGTGATCTCAGCGTCTTCCGGACCTTGAAGAAGAAACTTGCCGTTTGCGATTGCCATGCGGCTAGTTTTCGCCCACGCCTTCGGGTTTGACAACCACCGGCATCGCAAAATCTGAACCAGTCGATTGCGGATCCGACGGTCCAATCACCCGTTGGGGCTCTCGTCAGTGGGTCTTCACCAATCTTGAAGATATGGCCAGCGGCACGCGCATATATCGCTATCGTTGGCAAGTGATATATTAGAAAGAAGAAAATATATCGAAGGCCGTGTCATTTTTGCTACAGCCTTGAGGTCCGGATTGGCCTATTTTTCCATTCTTGAGCAAATGGAGGACAGGTCCGATGTACAAGTTGCTCATTTCCACGGCATTCGCCAGCGTCATTGCCTGCAGCGCTGCATATGCAGCCGATTTAACGCAGGCTCCCCCTGAAGCCCCTGCCGTAGAAACGCCTCCCGGCTTTACCTGGGCCGGCGCATATGCCGGTATTCGCGGCGGCGCAACCTGGGTTAACGGTGACTTTGATATTTCCGGCGTTGGCAGCAGATCCGACGACGTCAATGGCGGGGGGATTGGCGGTTTCATAGGCTACAATTGGCAGCTCCAGAACAATATCGTCCTCGGACTTGAAGGCGATTTGAACTACAACTGGAACAAGAAGACGATAGCGCCCGGCATTGACGTAGGCACAGATATCGACGGTTCGGTGCGCGCCCGTATCGGTTATGCTTTCGATCGCGCTCTTCTTTATGCGGCCGGCGGTTGGGAGGCGACGCGCGGCTTCGTTGATACCGGCAGCAAAGACACAAGCACATTCAACGGCTGGACGATTGGCGCTGGCGTTGACTACGCCTTCACCGACAAGATTTTCGGCAGGCTTGAGTATCGCTTCACGGACTTCGGCGACAAGCATCTTAACGGCGTCGACGTTAGCCTGAAACAAAACGCCGTCATGGTCGGTGTTGGCGTCAAGTTCTGGTAAATTCGTCAGGTTCTTCGGTCTTGCTGTAACTCGGATTTTGATCGGCTGACTGCCAGGAACGCCAAGTTGTATTTTCGATAAATCGGGAAGCGTAAGAGCTTCTTCGAGGACAGGGCGAATGTCTTCGGCTGGTGTCCGCAGACATCGGCCGGACGGGCGAGACCGCTTTTGCTGAGGGCCGGCCGTCTACACAATGTCCTTGAGACCATCCAATGGCCCGGTCAGCGCTGTTCGCGGCGGCACAAGGTCCGGTTGGATAAGATGAATTCTCGGTGGTGTCTGCGTCTCCTCGATCAGTTCGAATGCCTTAGTGATCATGCCTTCCACGTCCTGGCGCATCATGATGACGGGGAAGGGAAGGAAGGAGCCGAACGGATCATAGTCGTAGCAGCCGACGACGAGATCCGCGAAGGTTTCGTGCGGATGGGCCGACATGAAGCGCAGCAGCCCTTCGAAGTTGATTGACGAGTTGATGAAGAGTGCGCGCGGCAGGCGACCCGCCTTCTCGAAAAATGTCTCGAAAGCAATTCGGGCGGTGTTGGGCGAATAGCCGGTCGGCTGAATCGACGCCTCGGGATCCGCGCCGAGTAGCGCGCGTTTGACGTCCCGAAAACCGCGAATACGCTCGCGGCTGGCATGGTCGTTTCGCCCGCCGAACAGGAAGAGTTCATCGGGGCTCAGGGGATCGTCAGTCGAAAAATGATTGATGATCGCTTCGGTCAGGATGCGACCGCCTTCGTAATTGTCGCTGATGACCGAATGGGTCTTCGTGCCCGGAAGGTCGATATTGATGTGTTTTAGCCCGGCCGCTTCGCAGACTTCGTGCACGCCGTCGGGGTCCGTCGCGCCGCATATGAATAATTCGTCGATGGAGTAGGAGATCAGGTTCTCGGCGGTCTCACGCTCCTCCTGCGGGTCGCGGCTGGAGCTGACGACGATCGGGCATTGTCCACGTTGCCGCACATGGGCTTCGAAGGTCTGGGCCATCGAGGAGAAATATCGATTGTCATAAACGGGCAGCATCAGCCCCACCAATCCCGAGCGAGATCTGCGCAGCCCCTGTGCCTGCCGGTTCGTGGTATACTGATGTTTCTCCGCGAGATCGCGAATGAGCTCGGCCGTACTTTCCTTGATGCGGCGCTTGCGCCAAGTGCCGTTCAGAACCGCGCTGACGGTCGAGGGAGAAATTCCGGAGAGCATGGATAGGTCATAGATCGTGGCCTTCTTCCGACTGTCTTTTTTCATGAACGTCTCCTCAGCTTTTCTTAGCGTCCGAGTCCTCTTGACGAAAGGATAGATCTCATCGATATTGATTGCACCATCGATTGTGCAAAAAAGAAAGATCGATTGTGCACAATAATGGTGCCGTTTGAGGAAGCGGCTGCCAAAGGGAGGCGGGGCATTCATTCGCCACCCACGCCGGGAGGAGGGCCGCCGGTCTAGGCGTGCCTGTTTGTTCCCCGAGGGGAACTGTGGAGGAGAAGATCATGAAGAGATTTATCGTGGCTGCGCTAGCAGCGTCACTGTCGCTTGCTACCGCCACAATGGCCTTTGCGCAGGACACCGGCAAGGTCGGCATCGTCGTGAAGATCGGCGGCATCCCGTGGTTCAATGCCATGGAAGCCGGCATCAAGGAGCAGGGACAGAAACTCGGCGTAGACGCCTCGATGATCGGTCCGACAAGCGCCGATCCGGCCCTTCAGGTGCGCGCCATCGAGGATCTGATCGCTCAAGGCGTCAAGGTCATCGGCGTCGTTCCGAATGATGCCAAAGTGCTCGAGCCGGTTCTCAGCAAGGCGAAGGAAAAGGGCATCATCGTTATCACGCATGAATCGCCGGGCCAGAAGGGGGCGGATTGGGACTTCGAGCTCGCCTCCTCGACCGGTTTTGGTGAGGCGCATGCCAAGCTTCTTGCCGAGAAAATGGGCGGCAAGGGCGAATATGCAGTCTTCGTCGGTTCGTTGACGGTACCGCTGCACAATGCCTGGGCCGATGCGGCCATCGCCTATCTCAAGAAGAACTATCCGGATATGAAGCTCGTCGGTGATCGTTACGGCGTGGCAGAAGACGTCGACAAGAGCCGCAGCACGGCGCTCGATCTCATCTCCGCCCATCCGGATCTCAAGGGCTTCCTCGCCTTCGGCAGCCAGGGTCCGATCGGAGCGGGTCGCGCGATCGAAGAGCGTCGCAAGGTCGGCAAGATCTTCGTGCTTGGCCCCTTCTCCCCCGGGCAAGGGCAGAAGCTCCTGAACGCGGACGCTATTTCCGGCGGCTTCATGTGGAACCCGAAACAGGCTGGCGAGGTCTTCGTGACGCTTTCGCAGAAGCTGATGAAGGGCGAGCAAATCAAGGACGGCGAGCAGATCGAGGGCCTGGGTACGATCCATCCGGATTTCGAGAAGCATAACATCATCGTGGACCAGCTCGTTCCGATCAACAAAAATACGGTTGCCGATCTCGCGGCAATGGGCCTCTGAAACAAGACCGGTTCTCCCGGCAGGCTGGGCCGGCTTCGGCTGGCCCGGCATGTCCTCACCCATTCAAGGTATGACGGGCGGATCCGCATGTCTGAGATCGAAAGCGCGAATGCGAGCGGCGGAGCGCTGCTATCGCTTCGCGACATCAACATAACGTTCGGCGGCGTCAAGGCCCTGAAGAACGTGGCTTTCGAAGTCCATCCGGGCGAGATTCATTGCCTTGCCGGCGAAAACGGCTCGGGCAAAAGCACGCTGATCAAGATCATCACCGGCGTCTATCGTCCTGCACCCGGAGCCATCATCGAATATGACGGCCAGACCTATTCCCACATGTCGCCTGTGACTGCCCAGGCGAAGGGAATTCAGGTCATCTGGCAGGATCTCGCGCTGTTTCCAGAGATGAGCGTGGCGGAGAATATCGCCTTCCAGACCGTGCTCGGCCGCTGGCCCCGCCTCGTCGATTACAAGCAGATGCGACAGCTTGCGATGAACGCGCTGAAACGGCTGGGCGTTACGCTCGATGTCGATCTGCCGCTCAAAGAATACGCAATCGCCCAACGGCAGATCGTGGCCATTGCCCGCGCGCTAGTCGGCGAAGCGAAGATCGTCTTCATGGACGAGCCGACGGCGTCGCTCACACAGTCCGAAACCAACCATCTTCTCGAGATTGTCCGCAATCTGTCAGCCTCCGGCGTCGCCGTCGTCTTCGTCAGCCATCGGCTTGCGGAAGTACTCGAGATATCGAGCAGGCTGACGGTGCTTCGTGATGGTGCGCTTGTCGGCGTTTATCCGACTGAAGGCATGACCCAGTCCCGCATTACCGAACTGATGACTGGAAAGACGTTCGACAATCAGGTTCGGGCAACGCCCAAGGATCATCAGCCCGTTGTCCTCGATGTCAGGTCGCTCAGCCGGCGCGGTCAGTTCGAGGATATTTCGCTGACAGTGCGGCGCGGTGAAACCCTCGGCATCACCGGGTTGCTCGGCGCTGGCCGGACGGAGCTTGCCCTTGCTCTCTTCGGTATGACGAAACCGAATTCCGGAACGATCATGCTCGATGGCAGGCCGGTGCGCTTCTCGTCCAATCGCGACGCGGTTCAGGCCGGCATCGCCTATCTTTCCGAGGACCGCCTGTCGCTCGGGCTTATCCAGCCGCAATCGATCGCCGACAATCTCGTGATTTCGTCTTTGCGCAAGATCCTGTCCGGCGGCTTCCTTTCCGACGAAAGGAAGGAAAGCCTCGTTTCGCACTGGATCCGCGAGCTCGGTATCAGAATCGGGCGGCAGGAGGATGCGATTTCGACATTGTCGGGCGGCAATCAGCAGCGCGTCGCCATCGCCAAATGGCTGGCGACCGATCCGAAGCTCTTGATCCTCGATGCGCCGACCGTCGGCGTCGACGTCGGCGCGAGGGCAGGCATCTTCGACATCGTGGCCAAGCTCGCTGAAAGCGGCCTGGCGATCATCCTGATTTCCGACGAAGTGCCCGAGGTCTATTTCAATGCGGATCGCGTGCTGCACATGGCGCAGGGCAGGATCGTCGGCTCGTTCGATCCACGGCAATGTTCCCTTCACGATATCGAGGCTGCCGTCTATGCGTAATTTCATCAGCACCCATGCGACGGAAAGTTCCCTGCTGGCGGTGATGATCGTCATCTGCGCCTTCCTGTCTTTCGCCACGGACAATTTCTTCTCCCTCGGCAATACCTTCGATCTCCTGAACACCAGCGCCGTCAACATCATCTTTGCGGTCGGTCTGCTGGTCGTTCTGATCGCCGGCGGGATTGATATCTCCTTCGCGGTCGGTGCGTCCGTTGTGCAATACGTAACAGCCATCGCGCTCGGCTGGATCGGTGGAGGAAGCTGGCTCTCGGGCATTCTCATCGCGGGATCGATCGGCATCCTGCTCGGAGCGATCAATGCCTTCCTGATCCATCGTTTCCGGATCATCTCGATCGTCGCGACCATCTCCACCTTCAATATCTATTTCGGGCTTCTCATGTTCTTCACCAAGGGCGTGTCGATCTACGACCTGCCCGACTGGCTGACGGACAAGGTCGTCTTGTTCGAGCATGAAATGCCCGATGGCACTTGGATCGAGATCACACTTCCGGTCCTGGTTATGGTGATCTGTGTCGTCGCCACCTGGATACTCATAACCCGCACCACCATCGGCCGGCAGCTCTACGCCTTCGGCGACAATCCAGAAGGCGCGCGTCGTTTTGGCATCAACATCGGCGCCATGCAATTCATTGCATTCGGCTGGTTGGGGTTGATGGCCGGTATCGGCGGTCTGGTGCAGGCGCATTATGCGCAGGAGGTCGTCCCGAATGCGTTCTACGGTCGTGAACTCGACGTGCTTGCCGCGGTGGTTCTCGGCGGGGCGCGTCTTGGCGGCGGCAAGGGATCGGTGCTCGGTTGCGTCCTCGGCGTGCTGCTGATCTCCATCACGCAGAACGGACTCAATCTGATGGGCGTCTCGCCCTTCGCGTTCAAGATGATCATCGGCGCCATCATCCTGGTCGCCATCACGCTATCGAATACGCGGATCGACAAGCTTGTGCCGGTTCTGCGCGGAGAGGGGCAGACACGATGACCGTTCTTGTCGAAAGTTTCCAGAAACGCTTCGGCCCGGAAATGGCCGGCCCCTTCTTCGCCTTCATTGCCGTGATGATCTTCTTCGGAGTCGCATCGCCGCAATTTCTGAGCCAGGCGACCTTCGGTTCGGTGGCATTTCAACTGCCCGAGCTTGGCCTTCTGACACTGGCGATGCTGCTGCCTATTCTGACGGGTGGGCTCAACCTGGCCATAACGTTCACAGCGAATATCGCTGGGTTGACGGTCGCTTGGGTGCTGCAGGCAAACGGCGGGGTGGATGCCGGACCTTTGGCGTTCGCTCTCGGATGTGTGCTCGCGCTCGCTGCAGGTGCGGCGAGCGGCGTGGTGATGGGCTTCGTCATCGCCTATACGCGCGCCCATCCGATCCTCGTATCGTTGTCGATGATGATCTTCCTGCGCGGCCTTGGCGAGTTTCTCACCCGAGGCGGTGACGTATCGGGCTTTCCGGACTTCCTTCGGCCCCTGGGGCACGGATCGCTGCTGGGCATACCCGTCCCTCTGATCATCTTCATTGTGTGCGTTCTCGTCTGGCATCTGCTGCTGACGCGCATGAAGCTCGGCTTCAATACCTATATGATCGGCTCCAATATCGAGGCTGCCCGCTACTCCGGCGTCAACACGCGCAAGGTCGTCGTTCTCGTCTATACGCTTTCCGGCGCCATGTGCGCGGTCGCGGGCATCATCATGCTGGCGCGCTTCAACTCCGTCCGCGTCGGCCACGGCGAATCCTATCTGTTGATCACAGTGCTTGCCTGCTTCCTGGGCGGCGTCAATCCGTTCGGCGGCTTCGGCCGCGTGATCCCCGTCTTTGTGGCGCTCGTTGTTTTGCAGCTCCTGTCCTCAGGGCTGAATTTGATGGGAGCCAATCAGCATCTGGCAACTGCGGTCTGGGGCCTGCTCCTCGTCGGCGTGATGTTCCTGCGCTGGGTCGCCTCCCACTACAAATTCCTCAACAACCGAAAAGGATGAAAGCTATGGAAGGCTTTGGTGTTCACACCAGCATGTGGACGATGAACTGGGACCGCGCAGGGGCCGAGCGGGCGGTCGCAGCTGCCGTCAAATACAAAGTGGATTTCATCGAAATCCCGATGCTCAATCCATCCACCATCGATACGGCCCATACCAAAGCTTTGCTGGAAAAGCATCGACTTCGGGCCGTGTGTTCGCTCGGCCTTCCGGAACGCGCCTGGGCATCCGTCCGCCCAGAGGCGGCGATCGATCATCTGGCTCTTGCGATCGACAAGACCGCCGACCTTGGCGCCGAGGCTCTATCGGGCGTCATCTACGGCGGGATCGGCGAACGTACCGGCGTTCCCCCGACGCAGCAGGAATATGACAACATTGCCCGGGCTCTGACGGCAGCAGCCAAGCATGCCAAGGGCCGCGGTCTCGAACTTGGCGTCGAGGCCGTCAACCGCTACGAAAACCATTTGATCAATACCGGCCGACAGGCGGTGGAGATGATCGAGCGCGTCGGCGCCGACAACATCTTCGTTCACCTCGATACTTACCATATGAACATCGAGGAGAAGGGTGTCGGCAACGGCATCCTGGCGGCGCGCGACCACCTGAAATACATCCACCTGTCGGAAAGCGACCGGGGTACGCCGGGTTATGGCACCTGCGACTGGGACGAGATTTACGCGACATTGGCGGCCATCGGCTTCAAGGGCGGACTTGCAATGGAAAGCTTCATCAATATGCCGCCGGAACTGGCCTACGGACTGTCGGTCTGGCGCCCCGTTGCCAGGGACGAGGAGGAAGTCATGGGCAACGGCCTGCCGTTCCTGCGCAATAAGGCGAAGCAGTATGGCTTGATCTGACGCTGATCGCACGCAGGCTTCGTGGGATAACCGCTCACTTCACCGAAAGACAGGCCCGTCTGCATTCACGAGAGGGGCTTGGCGAAGGAGCATGGCATCACCCACGCTCGCCTCCAATTTGCAAGGAATTCTCCCTGGGTTGCAACGAACTCCTGCACGGCGCGTTGAATGGTGTGCGAATGTTTGGTGTGCGAATTGTTCAGGAGGAAACCTTATGAAAAAGCTTGCTCTTATCGTCGCTGCGGCCTCGCTTGCGCTCGGCATTCCAGCCGCCGATGCTGCGACGACGCATCACTCGCAGAAACATCCCCAGAAGCAGCAGACAACGACGGGGCCCAAAGAACGCCTTGGCACCTTGTCCTGCCAGGTTGCGGGAGGTGTCGGAATGGTGATCGGCTCCAATAAGTCCGTCGATTGTGTTTTCAAGCGGAGCTCAGGTCCGAACGAGCACTATGTTGGCTCCATCGGCAAGCTCGGTATCGACATCGGCGTGACGGGTAAATCCTATCTGAGCTGGGTGGTCTACAGTATCAATGCGACCCGTGCGGGAGAGGGCGCTTTGGCCGGCGACTATGTCGGCGCATCCGCCGGCGCTGCGGTGGGTGTCGGTCTGGGGGCAAACGCGCTCATCGGTGGCAGTTCGAAAAATTTCGGTCTGCAGCCGTTGAGTGGTGAAGCGGGCACAGGACTTAACGTTGCTGCCGGCGTGTCGAGGCTGCAATTGCGTCACGCTAAGTAGTTGCCCTACTCGCCGCCTGTCATGAGAGGTGCTGGCGGCGACATGGGCACGCTCGCCGTCCCGACAAAGAAAACCGCCGGATTTCTCCGGCGGTCTGATGATTTGCGTCGATGCGGGCTCTGGGATCAGGCGGCGCGGCGGTTTTGTGCGAGCGGACGGCCGTCGTTGACGCGGAAGCCGCGGATGAGCCCGAGCAGGTCCTCGGTGTCGGCGGCCAGCGTTTCGGCCGAAGCGGTGGTTTCTTCGGCCATGGCAGCGTTCTGCTGCGTGGCGGCATCGAGCTGGTTCATCGAGGACGAGATCGAGCGCAGCGTCGTGTCCTGTTCGGAGGCGCTGTGGGCGATCTTCGAGACGATCTCGTTGGCCGCCTTGATCTGGTCGGAGATGCGCTTCAAGGCTTCGCCGGCCTCGCCGACCAACCGCACACCCTGGTCGACCTGGCCGGAGGAGCGGGCGATCTGGTCCTTGATCTCCTTGGCGGCAGCGGCCGAGCGCTGCGCCAGTTCACGCACCTCCTGGGCGACGACGGCAAAGCCCTTGCCGGATTCGCCGGCCCGGGCCGCCTCGACGCCGGCATTGAGCGCCAGGAGGTTGGTCTGAAAGGCGATCTCGTCGATGACACCGATGATCTTGCCGATCTCTTCCGACGACTTCTCGATGCCGCTCATTGCTTCGATCGCCTGGGCGACGACGGCATCGCTGCGCGAGGCCTCGGTCGAGACGGCGTGCACGCGCTTGCTGGCCTCATGTGCGCCTTCGGCGGTCTGGCGCACGGCGACGGTAAGCTCGTCGAGGGCGGCCGAGGTTTCCTCCAGGCTTGCGGCCTGGCGCTCGGTGCGCTGCGACAGTTCGTTGGAGGCGCGGCGGATCTCTTCCTTGGAGACGCCGATATCGTTGCCCTTGGCATTGACCCGGCCCATGGCGGCTTCCAGATGCGACAGCGCCTCGTTGAAGTTGTTGCGCAGGCCGGCATAGCCGGCACCGATATCGCCGCAGCGCACGGTCAGATCGCCCTGGGCAAGCTCTTCGAGTGCCCGGCCGATGGTGGCGACGACGCGGGCCTGTTCCTGGGCCTCGTCCTGCTGCTGGCGCAGGTTCTGCTGGCGTTCGGTGTTGATTTCCTGCTCCTGTGCCGCCTGGCGCGCGGTCAGCGCATGACGTTCGCGGATCTTTTCCTGCAGCGCCAAAGTGGCCTTGGCCATCAGGCCGATTTCATTGCGCATGCCGACATGCGGGATCGCCGTCTTCACGTCCTCGTCGGCAACAGCCTTCAGCGCGGCGTGAACCTCCGTCAGGGGCTTCGAGATGCCGCGAATGACGACGAAGGCGCCGGCGAGTGCGACGACGAAGAGTACGAGGCTCGACCACAAGGTCGTCCAGATCTTCGCATCGACCTGCGCATCGAGATCGTCCATATAGACGCCGGTGATGACGACGACTTTCCAAGGGTCGAAGGCGCGGGCATAGGCGGTCTTGCGGAAAGTGGCGTCCGCCGGCTGGCCGGGTTTGCTGGCGTAGTAGTCGGTGAGGCCGCCGCCCTGTTGGCCGAGCTTGACCAGGTCCTCGCGATAGTAGTGGCCCGTCTGGTCGGGCTGCCCCTTCTGATTCTTGCCGACCTTCGAAGCGTCATAGTGGAAGACAAGGTTGATGTCGTAGTCGTAACCGAAAAGGTAGCCGTCCGGCGTATATTTGATGTTGGTGACAGCGGCATAGGCCTGGGCTCTCGCTTGCTCTTCCGTCAGCTTGCCGGCCTGTTCCTGGTCATAATAGAATTTGAGCACGGAAATGCCGGACTCGACCTGCGTACGAAGCATTTCGTAGCGTTCGTTGTAGAGGGAGTCGGTAGACGAGCGGATTTGCAGGTAGGTCGCCGCCGCAAAGGCGACCATAAGCCCGGTAACGAGCAATATAAGCTGGCTTGAAATCTTCAGGTTTTTCATGGCGCCCCGCATCAGGATGGATCAATGAACCCCCGGTGCGGTTTGATCCCGCCTGTGCGATCGCCAGATGAAACCCGACGGATCTACTGCTGCTGAAAATGACATGCGGCTACCGGTATGGCTAAAAATGACTTTATTTCTCTAAGAAAACTTTAATTGGTAGACTTTATCTGAGATGACGTGAGAGTAATACTCTTGGAGCCGCGACCGCGGTAAATCTCTATTCGTCCATGACGATCGGCCTCGGTCGATATCGCGCGCGGCAATCTTCCCGAACGGCCGATATTTGGGGTGCGTGCGCGCAGCTTGATGGGTCGGGAATGGCCGTGACCTGCTGCCCTTGGAAATATGCCGCAAGCGGAAGTCGTAAGGTATTGAAATTCAACTTTAATTTGTCGAAAGACGGGGGACGCTTGGCTGCTTTATGGGTTGTAAAACCGAAAGGAACGCTGGGGCAGCAAGAAGATAGGCGGCCGCGCTGACGTCGAGTACCGAACTCAGGCCGAAAGTGGTGGCGATGATCGGCACAAGAGCGGCACCGACCACGGAAAAACAGCCATTGACCCCCCACGCCCAGACGAACATGTGATCCTTGCTGAGGCGCGTGAGCCAGCCCATACCGGCAGCCATCGGAAAGCCCATCAGGAATGCTGGCGGAGTGATCAAGACAAAACAAGCGAGGAGGCGCAGACCGTAGGGCAGGCCGCCGATCCAGTCGAGGGCGGGCGCTAAAGCAACAGCATAGACAATGAGTAGAGCGGCGATGCAAGCGAGGATAAGCGGCAGGACGGTCCGTGCCTCCTTCGCAATGCGTTCGCTGACCAAGCTGCCGAGTCCGGAAAACACCAATAGGCCCGAGATAAGCACCGAGGCGGAGATCGTGGGGTTAGCGAGCGCCAGCGTGAATCGGCTAATCAAGCCGACCTCGACCATGATGTAGCCGAGGCCCAGACAGGCGAAATAGACGATGGTTCCTGCCTTGCCGGGCGTAGGAGCCAGCACCGTTTGCCAACGAAAGGCCAGCGGCAGGCAGATGAGTACCAGGGCGGCGAGCGTAGCGACACCAAGCGTCGCCCACAGCACCAGATAGCCCCAGTCGTCCTGGAAGAGATCGAGCCGGTCGAACGTTTTCGGCAGGTCGCCGAATTTCTCATAGCCGGCGAAATACGGCCGATCGTTGGTCAGCATGCTCGTGTCGAAAACATAGCTTTTAGCGAATTCAGGCCAACTACCGATCATTAGGGCGTGCCAGGCGATCTGACCCAGGACGGTCGCAGGCAGTGGTGCAGGGGCATCATCCGTGCTGTTGTCGTCGGATGGCGGCGCCTCGCTTGTAGCGCCATCTGCCGGTGCGGCAGCATCGCCGGTCGCCGCGCCATTGCCGAAGATCGAGCCGCGATAATCTGCCAGCAGTTTTGCCGATTTTGATGCATCGAACACAAAGCCCGGCGAATAGACTTCATCGAAGGACATTGACCGCGTATAGTCGCGAAGCTTGGAAACCTCCTCCGGCGAAAAGCCGCCCTTCTTGTAGACAATCGTTGTGGTCGAAAGATAACTGGACGCAACGAACAGGGACTGCGCCGCGCGCTCGGGATCGGCCGCCTTGGCGGCTTCGGCGATGGTCGTGTAGAACTTGAGAATTGACTTCGGCGGTTCCTCCTTGTTCCACAACGTCACCGAAAGGATGCCGCCATCGGCGAGGGCGCCTATGTATTTGAGCATGGCTTCCTCGGTGTAGGCGTATTTCTCAACAATGGCGAAGCCGCCGGGATTGGAAAGGCCGACGGAATCGGCAAGGCTAAGGTCGATGACATCGTAGCGCTCGTTGGTATGGGCAAGATAGAGCCGACCATCGCCGTCGACGACCAGCAGGGCCGGATTTACCATTAGATTGCCGGTGCTGTCCTTGAGACGCGGATCGCGGAGCGCTGTGAGGATCGCCGGATTGCTCTCAGCGGCGGTGACCGATTGTGGATCGGCATGCAGCGCCACCATGGCCGAAATGCCACCGCCGAGCTGCACCACAAAGATCTTTGGGTGAGTCTTCAGGACATAGGGGTAGTACGCTGGCAGGTATCGGTAGTAGGCCACGTCTTCGGGTGGCAGTTCGCGCATGATGCCTTCCGGCCCTTCCCCATCAATGTATAGGCCGACATAGGTGTCGTGTGGCACCTCAGGGACATTGAATGCCGCGTTGTCCGATAGCCCAGGCGCGAAGTGCATATAGGAGCTCTTGTAGATCTGCAGGTCTCCGAACGGAGAAATACTGCGATAGATCCGTGTCGCGTCGGGGAAATTGCGCGCATAGGAAACGCCTTTGTACTGCGTCACGGCGATTGCCGGCACGCCGATCAGTTCCGGCAGCATCAGGTAAGCCGCAATCGACAACCCAGCCAGCGCCGCCGTGGCAGCGCTAATCGCGAAAGCCTTCTGTCCAACAAACCATACGATGGTCCCGGCGGCCCAGAATAGCAGCGCCACCACGATGATGGCTTCCGGTGCAAAGACGTAGAACGCGCCGAGCATCAGGAGCCCGGCAAGACCCGAGCCCGTCAGATCGGCAAAATACACCCGGTTGAATCCCGTACGGCTTTTCAAGAAGACGACGCCCAAAAAGAACGCTCCCGACAGGAACGGCAGCAGATAGAGGATGAAATTGGCAAGCAGGCGCCACTTCTGTGCCGGGTCGGAGACGATGAAGATTGCATTGAATGGCAATTGCTGGGCGAGAAGGTTGGCGCAGACGGTCAGGGGTCCCATCAGACATAGGGCAGTAGCCGCCGCGCCGCGCCAGTGCCGCTCGACCCAGTCTTTGAAAAGAAAGATGATGACACTCGAAAGGCTGAAGCCCAGCATGGCGAGGCCGATGACCAGCGAGCCAAAATGCGCCCAACTTCCAACGGCGAACACACGCATCACTGCAATCTGCAGCGCGATGATTGATCCGGCGACGAGGCCTATCGAAATGTAGCTCGCGGTCACTACTTCGAAATCGGGGACATTGGCAGGAGACACTTTCTGCCGCATCGCGTATCCTTAAAGCTGAACTCGCGAACACCTATTCTTGGATGGCCTCGAGGTTGGACTGCAAGGTTGGAAGAGCCATAGATGTGTCCCATTGCGGGGTAGGCCCTCTCGGCTCAGAATGTGGTATCACTGATTTTTTGGATAAGCGATGGGGCAGTGGCGATGAAGAGGCGAGACTTTCTGGCCGGCACGACGAGCGCGCTCCTGCTTGGGACATTGCCAAGGCCTGCGATGGCCGGTGTGCCGATGCCATATGACTGGAATGCTGCACCGCCAATGGATGATCGTAGGGCCTTCATCGATTGGATGGTCCAGCATCGTGGCGAAGATGCCAATTTCCTCGGCCAGCGCTACGACCGCTTTCTGCAGTTGATTGCACATAAGGACGTGTGGGACGATCGCAATAAGCGTGCATTTCTGATGACGCCGCGCGAGGATTTTGTGACCGTCGCCAATTTGTCTCGCGCCTACGAATGGCATTACCTCGATATCGGCTATGGCGTGACAATCACTGGACCGCACACCGTCGCCCGTATGACCGATACCATTGATCCAAAATTTGGCGAGAAGGTTCTGGAGATTGGCACCGGCTCAGGCTATCAGTCCGCCTATCTTTCCAACCTCACCGACAAGGTATGGACCGTTGAAATCATCAAACCGCTGTTTGAGCGCACCGGCGCGCGCTACGCTGAGCTGATTGCCGAGGGTTACAGTGAATATGCCGCGATCAATCGTAAGAATGACGACGGCTACTACGGTTGGCCGGAATTCGCGCCGTTCGACAAGATCATCGTCACCTGCGGCATCGACCACGTTCCGCCGCCACTCCTACAGCAGCTTAAGCCTGACGGCGTGATGGTGATCCCGATCGGGCCGCCAGGCGCCCAACACGTCCTCAAGATCGTCAAGAGCCGGGGCGCAGATGGATCCATTGCAGTGGCGCGTTCCGATATCTACCACGGCTCGATCGTCAATTTCGTGCCGTTCACGAAATTCAAGGACGGAACGATTGAGGGAACCCACAATGGGGGATAATCGGGCGAGGATAACCATCGCGCCCGTCGCTGCTCTGATCATCATACTGGCCGTGGCAACCCTCTGACACAACCAGCCATCAGATCGGGTGTTGCAATTTCGGCCTGAGGTTCCATTAAACTGTCATCCATTGGTGACTCAAGCCTTGGCGGTTGTGAGCAGTGTCGGTCGCACTGGATCGATCATGGTGTGAATAGCGTTGCCAATTGGTCTGGTTGGCCCGCGTAGTTCGTTGAGGCTACAGGTTGCCTGGTCGGACGCAGGCACTCACCGGACAAAAGAGATCGGTGTTTGCAGTCTACCTCATCGTCAGACCGATCGCGCGGAAGTGCTGGCGATCACGCCTTCGTGACAATCTCCACTGTAACTAATCTCCCTCTGCAAACGAGTACCTGACGTGCCCCAATGACGGGGCGTCAACGAACCCAATGGAGATAGTTCATGTTGAAAGCTACTGTGAGTTCTGTCCTGCTCGCCGGCGCGGTGACTACAGCGCTTGCGTCCATGGCCGCCGCAGCGCCGCTGACGAAGGCTGAGGTCAGTGCGGCAATGGCTGCCCACAAAGAGAAGTGCTACGGCGTCGCGCTGAAGGGCCAGAACGATTGCGCCGCTGGTCCGGGAACCACCTGCCAAGGTACGTCGACCGTCGATTTCCAGGGCAATTCCTGGAAGTTCGTTCAGGGCGGCACCTGCACCTCGCTCGACATCCCGGGTGGACGTCATGGCTCGCTGACACCGCTCAAGCGCGACCTCTAATCGAAACGGCCAGTGGAAAGCGGAGAAGACAAGATGAACGCTGACAATCGAACCGTCGCTCCTGCCGTCGAAGCGGGTGCTGAGCTCCGCTTTCCCTTCTATCCTGTTCACGGCTTGGCGGGCACCAGCTTCAAGCCGGAACATCTGTCGGCAATTCTCGCCGAAACAGGCCGACAGGGTTTTTTCGAAATCCATGCCGAAAACTACATGGGCGCCGGCGGCCCTCCTCATCATGCGCTCGAGCTTGTGCGTCGGGACCACCCGATCTCGCTGCATGGCGTTTGCATGTCCCTCGGCGGACCGCAGCCTCTGAACAAGGATCATCTTCGGCGGTTTCGCGAGCTGGTGATCAGATACGAACCGGCGCTTGTGTCGGAGCATCTGGCGTGGTCGACCCACGAGAACACCTATCTGAATGATCTGCTGCCCTTGCCCTACACGAGCGCCACGCTCACCCACGTGTGTGATCACGTGGACGAAATGCAGACGGCGATCGGGCGTCCCATTCTGTTGGAGAACCCATCCACTTACGTGCTCTTCGCCGAATCCTCCATGAGCGAAACGGATTTTATCGGCGAGATTGCAAAGCGGACCGGTTGCGGGCTTTTGCTCGACGTCAACAACGTCTTTGTTTCCGCTACGAACCACGGCTATTCGGCGCTAGAATATCTTGCCGATTTTCCACTGGCGAAAGTCGGTGAAATCCATCTCGCAGGCCATGCGGAACAGACGGACGACGAGGGCGAACTGCTGCTGATCGACAGTCACGACGGGCCTGTCGCGGACGCTGTGTGGCGCCTTTATGAGATCGTCATCGACCGATGTGGTGCAATTCCATCGCTGGTCGAATGGGACAGCAAAATCCCGGATTGGCCGATCCTGCGTGCCGAGGCCGTTGTTGCCCATGCCATCCTCGATCGGCGTTCGCAGACCTTGGGCAAGTCCTATGCGATCCGCTGAAGTCTTATCCATCGGGCGCGGCGGCCCGTCCTTCGCCTCGACTTTTTCTGCGTCCCTGCTCAATCCGGAACGGCAAACGCCGGTTTCGGTGATTGGTCCGCGTGGGAAAGCTGCCGACAAGCGCTACAACGTCTATCGCAACAATGTCACCGTGAGCCTGATCGAGGCGCTGACCGCGATTTTTCCAGCGACCCAACGCATAACAGGACCAGATTTCTTTCGTGCGATGGCGCGCTTCCACATTCGCGAGACGCCACCGACTTCACCGCTTCTGTTCGAATATGGCCACGATTTCCCTGCCTTTATCGATGCTTATGAACATGCACAATCGATGCCTTGGTTGGGCGATGTCGCGCGGTTGGAGCGGGCCTGGTTGGATGCCTATCATGCCGACGATTGCCCGACCGTCTCGGCAGACGATCTGTCGCGTGTCGCACCGGAGAAGTTGCCCGAACTTCGATTTCGCACCCATCCCGCGACGAGAATTCTTTCCTCCGAATTTCCGGCTGTGACAATCTTTGCCGCAAACCGAAGCTCCGAACCGGTGGGCCGCATCGAACACATTATCCCCGAAGACGCTCTGATTGCCCGACCGGAGCTCGACGTCGTGGTCCGATTGCTCAGGCCTGGCGGAGCCGCATTCCTCCTCTGTCTTGCCGATGGCGGTCCACTCGGGGCGGCGGCGGCTACGGCTCTGAACGTCAATCCGGCGTTCGATCTTGCGGGCATGGTTGCCGAGATGATCGAAGCTGGCGCTTTCACCGAGATTTACATGGAGAATTCCGATGTCGAAAACGTCTGACATTTCGGTGGTCGGCAAGCCGCTCGCACCGATCGTCGGTCTGGTCGAGAAAGCAAGCTGGCTGGTCCAGATGATCGCTCGGCCATCCTTTGTGCAACTTGTTTTGCGTGTCGGGCTGGCCGTGCCGTTTTGGCGTTCCGGCATCCTCAAATGGGACGGATTCCTGCAACTGAGCGATACGGCCGTCGAACTCTTTACGGATGAATTCATGCTGCATCTGCCGGGCGGGCCATATCCCTATCCGGCGCCTGCGGTGATGGCATTCCTATCTGGCTCCGGCGAGGTGGTGTTTTCGACCTTGCTGGTGCTCGGCCTTGCCACGCGCTTTGCCGCAACAGGTCTCCTCGCCATGACCGCCATCGTCGAACTGACCGTTCCCGACGGATGGCCCGTTCATATCACCTGGGCGGCGATGGCGCTTGGTGTCATGGCTTGGGGGCCGGGGCGTTTGTCGTTGGATTATCTCGTCCGACGGCTTCTCGGGATGGATGCATCGTTCAGAAGCCCTCGACCCGCGATGCCAACCGAAGATCAAGCGTAGAGCTTGGGGCGCGCGGCTTTGTGAGCCCGAAGACTGCCGCAGCCGCGCAACAGTCTTCCTCCTCGCAATGGTCGTTACAAGGAGGCGCTTCCGAAATGGCCTTCATTGATCGTTGTCGGCTGAGACGCCGCAGTTGGACGTCTTCTGGCCAGCCATACGTCGCCTGCTCGCCGCGCTGGTGGACATTGTTGCAACTCGATTGCAAGAAGCGTTACAGCCTCCGCTAGCGCCTTCTCAGCGTCGGTAAACGGCAGTGCCGAACCTGCCTCTCTTGCATGGCCGTATATTTCAGCACAGGCGATAACGCGTTCCGCGCAATAGCTGCATTCAGGCGTCGGGTCGACAAAGTCCAGCAAGACCCGGATATTCATCGCCACCTGAAGGACGAAACCGGCGGCTGAGAAATCGACGACGGCGCCCGGTGGTCTCGTTTGATCCAGGTATTTTTTCCACTGCGTTTTCATTTTGAAATCTTTCGCGTCCAGCTGGCTTGAAATGGAACGCAAGGGACGGCGGGAAACTCTGTGGCGACGGCGTCCATAACAGTTTGTCCCTTTTCCGCTTGCAGTCGGACCACCAGCAACCGAGTGTGACGAAAGACATCCATCCACACTCTCCCCGTCTGGTGTATCCACCCAGTAGTACCCGCAGGGCGAACGCTCTTTCAATCTCGCTGTTCGCAATTGGGCTTCAGTCCGCTCTTCCTTGAGACCTTTGTCCGATATATACGCTGGACCAAGGTCTTAGCCGGTATTGCAAAAGTCCAAGATTTGAGTTTTAGCCAAGACAACGGTTGACGGCTCGGTTGTAAAAGCGATCTGATATCGTGGCGGAGTAGCTGTTTCGAATCCGGTGACTGAACGGTTTTCCGCACAGTGGTGTATTTATAGGCGTGTAGGAAGCCAGCCATGTCTTTACGCGAAAAGTCGATCGCCGTTCTTCTCGGTGCCTCGTTTGCGCTGGTGCTTGTGGCGACGCCTTATACCGTCAAGATTCGCGGATCCTCTATCGGACTTGTTGCGCAAACCGCCGACGCAAAAGGTGGCGGCAACGGAAACGGCGGAGGCGGAGGTAACGGCAACGGTGGAGGCAACGGAAACGGCGGGGGCAACGGAAACGGTGGAGGCAACGGAAACGGCGGCGGCAATGGTAACGGCGGTGGCAATAGCGGAAACGGCAATGGAAATGGCGGCGGTAGCGGTAATGGCAATGGCAACGGCAAAGGAGCCAGCGGCAAAAGCGCCACGCAGTCGCAAACCGACTCCGACGACTCGAATGACGCGTCGATGGAAGTGCATCATGACGACGGCATCAGTGAAGCAATCCAAAATGGACGTTATGTCATGAAGGATTCGAAGGGCCGCACCATCATCAATCGGGGTGCGACCACGGCCGATCACTTGAGACTGAGGTTTTTGCTTCACTAGAACATGCCGCGTCCACGTGGGATCACCTGCAAGTGGACAAGATGCTCTAAATTCAAAAAATTAGCGGCCTTTGTGCGTTCAAATGAACGGCGCTCTAACCACGCCTTTCAAGCGCATCACGAAAAGCCATTGCGGCTTCCGTTCGGTTTGCAACACCCAGTTTCGTGAAAATCTGCGTCATATGATGCTTGACCGTCTTCTCGTGGAGATCAAGCTTCAGACCGATCTGCTTGTTGCTCAATCCGGCTGCAACGAACTGAAGCACCTCGCTCTCCCTGCCTGTTAGGTCGCGAAGAAGATCCGCCTTTTGCGCGGAGCCGTTGCCATCGCCGGAGATCAGGCGGGCGGAAAGAGTGGGGGCGACATAGGTCTCTCCCGAGGCAACAGTGCGGAGGATGTCGGCCAGCGCTCGCGAGCCTACGCCCTTCAGAACATACCCTTTTGCTCCGGTCCTGAGAGCCGTCGTCACATCGTCGCTTGATTCGGAAACCGTCAACATCACGATTTTCTGGCCGGGCACCCGCTCGAGGATCAGCGAGAGCGCGTTCAGGCCTCCGCCAGGCATGGAGATATCCAACAACAGAACGTCCGGACGCCCGTTCTCGGATATTCGAATCGCATCTTCCATCGTGCTGCCTTCGCCAACGATCGCAAATCCGTCGATCTCGGCAAGGCTGCGAATGACTCCCTCCCGGAACAATGGATGGTCGTCGATCACCGCTAGGCTGATTGCTGTCGTCATGTCTGCTCCATTTCCATTGCGTTCAGCGACATTTGAACGATCGTCCCATCCTTGGAAGATTTTAAGTCGAAAGTGCCGCCAAGACTTTCCACCCTCTCTCTGAGGCCTGCCAAACCAAGGCTGCTCGGCGGTATATAGGACGGATCAAAGCCAGGCCCCTTGTCCGACACTGCGACCATGATCTGCCCGCCTTCTATGGTCTGCCTCACTTGCTGCGCCGCGCCTTCACCATGACGATAGCCATTGTTCAGCGCTTCCTGCACGAAGCGGTATACACATATCTTGGCGGATGTCGAAAGTTCTTGCGTCGTGTCGGAAAAGGATAGGCCGACCTTGACGCCGGTTCGTTGCTCGTGGGCGCGGACTGCGCGTTGCAGCAGTTCGGCGAGGTTTGCCGTTTCGATGTGCGGCAACACCAACCCACTGCAGATGCTTCTGATGTCCGCCATTGCATCGTCCAGACTTGCTTTGATTGCGGCTAGCGACTGTTCTCGTTCATGTGCCGGAGTGGCGGGGTTCACCAAAGCCGGACTGTCCAATCTCAGCGACGCATATGCAACGAGCTGGGCCGGGCCGTCATGCAAATCGGCGCCGATGCGCCTAAGGTAGCTCTCGTTGAGCGCGGTGGCGCGTTGGGAAGCTCGTTGAACGCGGGCGTGCAGAATTTCGTTCTGCCGCAGGAGTGCCGACAGCTCGCCGATGCGCGACTTAAGCGCGCTGCGCTGGCTTTCAATCGTTCGGCTTCCGCGAAGGACGATAATGGAGAGAAGTAGAAAGAACGTCAGCGTGAACAGGGCGACAGCCAACCAGCTTCTGAAACGTGCCTCGTTCAGGCTGCGCTCGAAATCGTTGGCCACTTCGTAAAATTCGGAAACGGCCACGACCTTGCCCGACCAGGGCTGGAGGACCGGATTGTAGATCTCCAGAAGCGGCTTGCCGTTGTTGCGCTCGGCTACGCTTTCGGCATCGTCGAGCTGATTGAACTGCGCCACCATCTTGCCGGCAAAGGCCGTTTTTAGGTCATTGCTCAGCGGAAACTGCTTACCCACCAGGTTTTTGTCGTTGGAATAAAGAATGGTGCCGTCGCTGCGCCAAAGGCGGAAGGACATGAGGCGGCTGCCGAGCGCACCCTCACCGAGCGTCTCGTCGAGCGCTCGCGTCACAGTATCGTCCAGTACCTCTGTTGTCTGCATATCAGGAAGCAGGGGCGCAATGACGCTGTCGACATAAAGAGCGGTGCTGGCAGCGGAGTTGCGCGTGACGGTCTCCTCGATGAGGCTTGTAACGAAGGCGCCGACGAGGATCATCGCGCAGGCGGAAACGAAGCCGCCAAACAGCAGAAATTGTTTCGCCAGAGATTGGGAATTCCAGCCGTCGAGTAAACGGGCAGGCGACAGCATTGATTTGAGATTCATATGCATCTCTGGCTACTTTCAGCGATGACCACTTATTCCGGCATACCTATTGCAGCCGGGCAGCGCGTCAAATGAAGTTAGGCTCGTCTTACCAGCGAGTTCCAGGATCGATACCCCCTAAGTCCCGGTGAAACCTATCGGACTTTTGGCCATCCGCAACCAGCCTAAGGTCCGATTGCCGGTAGCATTGGTCCCGCCCCGGTAGAAACTTTTATTTCCGGCAATATTGTGGAGGGCAGCGCGGTTGCTCGTTGCTCGTCCCGCGTCGCAGTTGCGTGGGGCGAGCGACGTGGATGCTCGTAGCTCGTCCCGCGTCACAATTGCGAGGCAGAGGAAGAGCACGGTCTCGAATGAAAGGAAGATGCGTATGAAATTCGGTTCAGTCTTTGGAACGACCATTGTTGCCTTGACGCTTGCCGTTGTTCCGGCGGGAGGCGCCGCAGTCGGTCTCGCAAGCATCGCATATGCCAAAGGTGGCAATGGCAATGGCGGCGGCAACGGAAACGGTGGCGGCAATGGCAACGGCAATGGAGGAAGTCACGGCAGTGACAATTCCAGCCATGCAAAGTCCGACAATACAAAGTCCGACGATGCAAAATCTGACGACGCAAAGTCCGACGACACACAGTCAGGCGACACCGGTGGAAGCGTGGGAGACGTCAAGCATGCGACACATCTCTCTAAGTCCGCAGTTGCAAGCGAGAAGCTTGAGAAGCACACTGCGATCAAGGCCAAATCGGAGACGACGGGGCTTGGCAGCCTCAATTCGCTGAAGCGCAATTATCACGCCTACATGAATTCAAATGATCCGAAGATGGCGGCTGTCAGAGCTTACGTGATGGATTATGCCGAGTTCGAACTCAAGAACGGAACCAATGCTGTTCCGACGGACCCGGCCCTTAGCGACGAAGCGCTGCGCTCGGCTTTGGCTCAGGAGACGAAGACCGGTGTCGTGACAGACAAACAGTTGGCCGAGGCCAAGGAAATCCTGGCCGGAAAGATAGATCAGGTTCGTGATGCCCTGGAGAGATCCACCGTTGAAACGGTGCCGGACAGCTCCACAGAACCCGCCGACTGAAAGCTCGGGGCAGGTTAACCAGCCCGGCGCACAGTGGACGGCAGCCACAATCACTCGGCTGCCGTCAAAGCCTCATAACCGCGTGAGACGCTTTCAATCGCGTTGAGTGAGTTCAATATCGAAATCATATCGCAGGCCTCCGCCCACGGCATTTGCCTCAATGCAGCACCGCCTAATTCAGCCGTGCGCATGGTCACGCGGTCGACAATCTCCCACTTCGCCTCGCCATCCAGCCGCAAATTATACCTTCGCATAAACAGCTCCTCCGATCGGAGGCGACCCTAAACATAAGAAGCTAATTTTGAAAGCTCTAAATCACCTAGCTCGCAAAGTGATTCTACCCGCATTGCTCGACGCCATGGCGAATCCGATTCGGGTCGCTCGTCGCCTCGGCGAATCACGGCGAGCTGGCCAGCGACAACGCGCCCTATCGTCTTAATCGGTGGGCTGTCTTATCCTCTCTCGATTCGCCTGTTCTGGGCATCGCGGCATGTTGCCCGACGTAGCCGACACTACACGACTTGGCGGCATGTTCACTTGCCTGTCATTTTTTTGAGAGACATCTTATTCGGCATGCTTCTATGCCGCCTCGCAATTAGCCAGCTTTGAGCATCGGCTTGTCGCGACCGAAATGGAGCGCGATGCGGATTTTACGATGTGGATATTAACGTGCTTTGGCTTCCTTGCATGTTTTCAAGCAAATGATGATAGAGGGCATATGATTGGTTTCCGCCTGGACAGAATGAAGAGGAATCTTGTGACGAATCTTCTCGGTAAATGCAGCGAGCAAGCTATATGAGGCGGCCATTCTCGCGAAAACCAAATGCGATCGCTTATTATACTGATTTTGTTGCCTACCCGATCATCGTTATCGGACTGATCGCAGCCTATTTCACCGTGGGTTATGATCGCGAGCCATTGATCTGGCTCGCAGCGGTGCTTGTCGGCGCGGCCGCATGGACATTAGTCGAGTACCTGATTCATCGCTTCGTGCTGCATCATGTCGTCTATGTACGCGATATGCACGTCCAGCATCACCATGCGCCGACCGAACTGATCGACACGCCGATCTGGCTGAGCCTGTTTTTCATGGTCGCGGGCGTGTTGTTGCCATCATGGTGGGCCTTTGGCTTCGGCGTGGCGTCTGGCTTCACCGTGGGAATGACGCTTGGCTATCTCACGTATGGAACGATGCATCACGCCATGCATCACTGGCGGATTCCGCACGGCACCTATCTCTACAGCGCCAAGCGCTGGCACGCGCAGCATCATGCTTCCACCGATGAGGGGAATTATGGCGTTTCGTCGCTTTTCTGGGACCACGTGTTTGGCACAGTGCTGCCGGATCCGGCCGCGAAGAGCAGGGAGAGGCGCGGCGGCTGATTGCGTTTGCTTCAGGGCACGCAACGCTTAAGCGTACGATCTTCCATATACAAGTTGATTGGTGTTTTATTCCTCGAACATCTTGCCGCTGCGCGCTTCAAGCCGGTAGCGATGTCCGGGATAGACGAGGCGGGCGATAGAGACCACCTGGCGCGCCGACCAGGTACGCCGGCGGATCGTCAGGCACGGCTCGGTCTTCAGCACGGTCAGCAGCTTGCATTCCCAGGGCTGTGGCATCGCGGCCTCGACGATGTGTTCCGAACCGCTTAGCGGGGCTGCAGCCGTCAGATAAGCGTTTGGCGTCAGCGTCGTGAAATCCTGCTCGAGATATTCGGGCGCTGCCTCCGGATGAACGAAGCGGTCCTCGATCTGCACCGGAACGCCGTTTTCGCTGTGGACAATCAGCGAATGGAAAACCGGCCCGCCGATTTCCAGCTCCAGCGCGTCGGCAACCTCGGGAGAGGCTGTTTCCCGGGCCAGAACGATGACAGAGGCCTCGTGAACATGGCCGCGTTCGGCGATCTCTTCGGCGATGTTGCGAACTTCGAACAGCGCCGAGTACCCCTTGCGCTCGGCCACGAACGAGCCGACGCCCTGAATGCGTACGAGTTCGCCCTCGTTGGCAAGCTCTCTGAGCGCCCGGTTGGCGGTCATCTTGCTGACGCCAAGTTCCACGACCAGCTCGTTTTCCGAAGGAACACGATGCTTCGGAGGCCATTCTCCGCTATGGATCCGATCCAGGATCATTTGCTTGACGCCGGCGTATAGTGGGCCGGAGTCGTTTTCCGCCAGCTCACGTTTCCGATCGGTACCGCGTTTCATTGCCTAATCCTTGTGCAGCCAGGAATTTCGCCCGTAAATCGACTTGGCACTTGCATATCACAAAATATCACATATGGTACCCTATACAACTACCCGATTGAGCTGACCAGCGAATGCCGGTCGGTGAGCGGCAAGCCGGCGCAGACTGGCGTAAAACAAAGATTGGCTATTTCGATCTCAAGAGGAGAACTTCGATGAAGATTAGGCATGCGCTTCTTTCCAGCGCCCTGGCGCTTTCCGTTCTCACCGGCCCCGCCGCTCAGGCGAAGGACTGGAAGACTGTTACCATCACGCTTGAAGGCGCCTATGCGCCATGGAATCTGACCAACTCCGACGGCACGCTCGGCGGCTTCGAACCGGAGCTGGCCAAGGTTCTGTGCGAGCGGGCGAAGGTCGACTGCAAGCTTGTGGCGTCCGATTGGGACGGCATGATTCCCGCTCTGAATGCAGGCAAGTTCGACGTGATCATGGATGCGCTGTCGATCACCGACGAGCGCAAGCAGGTCATCGACTTCACGGTTCCCTATGCTGCAACGCCGGCCGCCTTTGCGACTGCAAAGGATAGCCCGCTGGCTAATGCCGCAGGCACGGGCGCGACTGTCAAGATGACGCCCGGCCAGACCGGCGTTAAGGAGATCGACGCGCTGAAGGCAGCCTTCAAGGGCAAGACCATCGGCATTCAGGCCGCTACCGTCTACGCCAAGTTCATCTACGATAACTTCGGCGACGTCGCGACGATCCGCGAGTACAAGACCGGCGCCGACCGCGACCTCGATCTGCAGAACGGCCGTATCGATCTCGGCTTCGACGATGCCGTTTATTTCCAGACAGCTTTCGATGCCGCCAACGGCGCGCTCGCCTTTACCGGCCCGCAAATCGCCGGCCCGATCTGGGGCGTCGGCGAAGGCCTCGGCGTCCGCAAGTCCGACACGGATCTGCGTGACATGTTCAGCGCGGCCATCAAGTCGGCGCTCGCCGACGGCACCGTAAAGAACCTCTCCATGAAGTGGTTCAAGACGGACGTCTCCCCGCAGGAGTAATCCTTGGCCGGCGCTTCCGCATGGCGGACGCGCCGGCTTACGGCTCCAACGCTGCTTCCTGCATGTTATGATTTTGAACAATCAAGAAGACTGATCGCTCGGTACGGGGAACGAAGGTAATGGCGACATTGCAATTGATCGGTTTCGGCTCGACCGGCTGGGGCGCCCTGCTTTTGCTCGGAGCGCTGATGACGCTATGCGTCACCGCTGTCGCACTGGCGATCGGCGCCGTCTTCGGCGCCATCGTTGCGTCCGCGAAGCTTTCCGGCAATCTCATCCTGAAGACGCTTGGTAACGTCTATACGACCGTTTTCCGCGGCGTGCCGGAATTGCTTATCATCTATCTCATCTATTTCGGCGGATCGAGCGCGATCACCAGCATCGGCAAGTCCTTTGGCTATGAGGGCTTTCTGGGCATGCCGTCCTTCGCGGCCGGTGCGCTTGCGGTCGGCATCATCTCCGGCGCCTATCAGGCGGAGGTGTTCCGCGGCGCCTATCTCGCCGTTTCCAAGGGTGAGCTTGAAGCCGCTTCAGCAATTGGAATGCATGGGGCCTTGAGATTCCGGCGCATCATCATGCCGCAGGTCCTTCGCTTCGCCATTCCCGGCATGGGCAATGTCTGGCAGTTGAGCCTCAAAGATTCGGCGCTGATTTCAGTCACCGGACTTGCCGAGCTGATGCGGACAAGCCAGGTCGCCGCCGGTTCGACACGGCAATATTTTCTGTTCTTCGTCGTCGGTGGCGCACTCTATCTCATCCTGACGAGCCTGTCGGACCGCGTCTTCAACGGAGCCGAGCGGCGCGCCAATCGCAGCATGCCCTCCGCAATGGGTCAGGCCTGAGGATCGATCATGGATTTCGCTTTTCTTGCACAGACCATGCTCACGCTGCTCGAAGCTCTGCCGACGACGCTGGCGCTGTTCTTCCTGTCGATTGCCATCGGCGGCGTCCTCGCAATCCTGATCGTCTGGATGCGGGTAGGCGGCAATCCTGTCTTTACCGCCATCGCCAAGGGCTATATCTTCGTCTTCCGCGGATCGCCGCTGCTCATCCAGATGTTCCTCATCTTTTACGGGCTCGCCCAATTCGGCTTCATCCGCTACGGGCCTCTCTGGCCGCTGCTGCGCGAGCCGTTCGTCTGCGCCGTACTGTCGCTGGCGCTCTGTACTGCCGGCTATACGGCGGAGATCTTCCGTGGCGGCATTCGCGCTGTCTCGCCGCGTGAAATCGAGGCGGCGCGTTCGGTCGGCATGTCCGGTTTCCTGTTGATGCGGCGCGTCCTGGCGCCGATCGCCTTCCGCCACGCACTGCCTGCCTATTCGACCGAAATCGTACTGATGATGAAGTCGACGGCGCTCGCAAGTCTCGTCACCGTCTGGGAGGTGACCGGCGTCGCCCAGCGGCTGATCTCGCATACCTACCGCACGATGGAGGTCTTCCTCTGCGCTGCGGCCATCTATCTCATCTTGAATTTCATCATCCTGCAGGCCCTCGGCTTGCTGGAATATCATCTGTCCCGCCATCGTCGCGCCGTTCCGGCGGCGCTGAAGGCGTGAGGCAACTGGCCTAGATCTGGATTGGAGCGATCATGCCCGGCGTCACCCGACTTTCGGTCCGTAATATCCGCAAGAGCTTCGGCACGCACGAGGTTCTGCGCGGCATTTCCCTAGATGCACAGGATGGCGACGTCATCTCGCTGCTTGGCGCCTCCGGCTCGGGCAAATCAACTTTTCTGCGCTGCATCAATCTTTTGGAGACCGCGACTGACGGCGAGATCTGGGTCGATGGCGAGCAAATACGCATGGTGCATAAGGGCGGCAAAACCAAGCCGGCAAGCCAAAAGCAGGTGGATCATATCCGCTCCGAGCTTGGCATGGTGTTCCAGTCCTTCAATCTCTGGTCCCATATGACGATCCTGCAGAACGTCATCGAGGGGCCGGTGCATGTGCTGAAACGGCCACGGGCCGAATGCATCGCCGAAGCCGAGGCATTGCTCGAGAAGGTCGGCATCGCCGATAAGCGTCATGCCTATCCGGCGCTTCTGTCCGGCGGCCAGCAGCAGCGCGCGGCAATCGCCCGATCGCTCGCCATGAAGCCGAAGGTCATGCTCTTCGACGAACCTACTTCGGCGCTCGATCCCGAGCTTGTCGGCGAAGTGCTGCGCGTCATGCGTTCGCTGGCGGAAGAGGGAATGACCATGCTCGTCGTCACCCACGAGATGAGTTTTGCCCGCAACGTCTCCAACCGCGTCGTCTTCATGCGCGAAGGCCTGATCGAGAGCAGCGGCCCGCCGCAGGAGATGTTCGGCAGCGGCGCCTCGCCGGCTTTCCGCCAGTTCATTGGGCATTTCGGAACTCCAACATGACTGTCACGCTTCGAACCGCGCTCGGCTGGCGGGATATCGCCAGCGTGGCGGACGGCGCGCCTCTGTCGCTTGCCCCCGCCGTCCGGGAACGCATCGTCCATGCAAGCCGGATCGTCGAACGCATCGTCGAGACCGGCGTGCGTGCCTACGGAGTCAATACCGGCGTCGGCGCACTGTCGGATACGGTGGTCGACCGTGAATCCCAGAGCCGCCTGTCGCGCAATATCATCCTCAGCCACGCCTGCGGCGTCGGAGAGCTGCTGGCGCCGCGTGAAGTGCGCGCCATTATCGCGGCGGAGATCGCCAATTTCGCCCATGGCCATTCCGGCGTGCGATTAGAGATCGTCAGTTATCTCGCGGCCTTTCTCGAAAAGGACTGCATCCCCGACGTGCCCTCGAAAGGTTCGGCCGGTTATCTGACGCATAATGCCCATACAGCACTGGTGCTGATCGGGGAGGGGAGCGCCAGGGTTGCCGGAAAGGCGATGAGCGGTCGAGAGGCCCTGGCAGCGATCGGTCTCGAACCGCTCGTGCTCGGCGCCAAGGAAGGACTAAGCCTCGTCAACGGCACGGCCTGTGCTACCGGTCTTTCCAGCGTGGCATTGGCGCGCGCCGAGCATCTGCTTGCGTGGGCCGACGCCGTCGCGGCACTGACGCTGGAAGCCGCCGGTTGCCAGATGGCGGCCTTCGACGAAGTGGTGCTGGCGCTGCGTCCCTCCAAGGGCATCGCCGCTGTCGGCGCCTCGCTGCGTGCCCGGCTGCGGGGAAGCGGCCTCATCGCCGCAGCGTTGGGCCGGCGCACGCAGGATGCTCTCAGCCTGCGCGCCATTCCGCATGCTCACGGCGCCGCCCGCGACGTCTTCGATAATTCCGTGCGCGTTGTCGACCAGGAGCTTGCCTCCGTCACCGACAATCCGGCCGTTTCTGGGACGCCGGAGAACCCGGTGGTCTCCTCGGAAGCGCATGCGGTTGCTCCGGCGCTCGGACAAGCCGCCGATAGTCTTGCGATCGCGCTCGCCCAGATCGCAGCGATGAGCGAACGGCGCATGGACCGGCTGGTCAATCCGCTTGTCAGCGGTCTGCCGCCTTTCCTCGCGAGCGACGCCGGCAGCAATTCCGGTTTCATGATCGCGCAGTATACGGCCGCAGCCCTTGCCAACGAGAACCGCCGGCTGGCGGCACCCGCCAGCACCGACGGCGGACTGACTTCCGGCCTGCAGGAGGATTTCCTGGCGCATCCGACGGCGGCAGCAAACAAGCTGCTCGCGGTGATCGACAATGCCGAATACATCCTGGCGATCGAATTGATGGCGGCGGCGCAGGCGCATGATTTCCGCAGTGCTGCCGGGTCTCGTGCGGAGGGCACTGATGCAATCTACAAGATGGTGCGCGAGCGCATCCCGCACTATGCCGACGATCGGCCATTGAGCGGTGATATGGAAATCTTGCGCACACTGCTGCGCGAGACGCAGCCTCCCGATTTTACCGAATAGGATAGCTTTATGACCGCTCAGTTCGACGTTGCCGTCATCGGCCTCGGCGCCATGGGGAGTGCGGCAATTTCCTTTCTCTCGGCGCGTGGCGTCAAAGCGATCGGCATCGATGCCCACTTTCCCGCCCATGCCTTGAGTTCATCGCATGGCGACAGTCGGCTGATCCGCCTCGGCTATTTCGAGGATCCGTCTTATGTGCCGCTGCTGCGGCGCGCCTATGAAAACTGGCGGGCGCTAGAAGCGCAGCTGCGCGCCGATGTCCTGACGATCACCGGTGTCCTGCAGATCGGCAAGCCGGACAGCAAGATCGTCAGCGGTACGCGGGCCTCCTGTGAGCTGCATCATCTGCCCCATGAGGAACTGGATCGGAAGGCGATGGCAGCGCGTTTTCCGGCCTTTGCGTTGGACGAAGACGAGATCGCGCTGCTCGATCCTCAGGGCGGTTATCTCCGCCCGGAAACGGCGGTCATGGGCTATCTGAAGCTCGCGGCAGCGGATGGCGCGGTCCTGCATTTCGGCGAGAAGGTGACGGCGATCGAGCCCGATGATGCCGGCGTGACGATTTCGTCCGATGTCGGCCGCTATCGCGTCAGGAAGCTGATCGTCTCGACAGGCTCGTGGATCGCCGAACTGGTGCCGCAGTTGCGGGAGCATGCCAATCCAATTCGGCAGGTCGTCGCCTGGTATCAACCGCGCGACGGCTTCGTGACGCAGCCGCATCGCATGCCCGCCTTCCTCCGGGACGAAGGCGAGGAGGGCTCCTATTTTGGCTTCCCGGCGATTGGCGTCGACGGCGTCAAGATCGGCCGCCACGCGCATTTCATGGAGCCCATCGATCCGAACCGGCCGAATCCGCCCGTCAATGACAGGGATACGGCATTGTTGGACGGCTTCATCGCAAAGCGCCTTCCAGCCGCCGCAGGCGTTCGTGTCAATGCCATCACCTGCCGCTACACGATGCTACCGAGCGAGGATTTCCTGATCGATCTCATGCCCGGCGAGCCGCGCGTCGTCGCCGCCTCGCCGTGTTCCGGTCACGGTTTCAAGTTCACGAGCGTTGTCGGAGAAATTCTCGCCGATCTCGCGATGGACGGCGGCACACGGCTGCCGATCTCGGCCTTTTCCTTCGAGGCGATGGAGAATTTCCTTGCGCCGCAAAAGATGCAGGCGCACGGCTAGCGATTGCGAGCGCCAGTGCGAGGCTGTTATTGCGATGGTTTATCCGCCTTGGAGAGCAGGAGATTGGCGAACTCCATCGGGAAGGGGAACAGGATCGTCGAGGTCTTCTCGCTGGCGATGACGTTCAGCGTGCCTAAATAACGAAGTTGCATCGCCTCCGGTTGCTTGGCTAGGATTTCGGCCGCTTCGACAAGCTTCGCTGCTGCTTGCTGCTCGCCGTCGGCATTGATGATCTTGGCGCGCCGCTCGCGTTCCGCCTCTGCCTGCCGGGCAATCGCGCGGATCATGGATTCATTGATGTCGACATGCTTGATCTCGACATTGGCGACCTTGATACCCCAGGCATCGGTCTGGGCATCGAGGATTTCCTGAATGTCGCTGTTGAGCTTGTCGCGCTCCGCCAGCATCTCGTCGAGGTCGTGCTTGCCGAGGACCGAGCGTAGCGTCGTCTGCGCGAGTTGGCTTGTCGCCATCATAAAGTCCTCGACCTGGATCGTCGACCTTTCCGGATCGATGACCCGAAAATAGATTACCGCACTGACGCGGACCGAGACGTTGTCATGCGAAATGACGTCCTGGCCGGGCACATCGAGCACCCGCGTGCGTAGGTCGACCCGTATCATCTGCTGGACATAAGGGATGAGCAGAAAGAGGCCGGGGCCTTTGACGCCAGTGAAGCGTCCAAGCGTGAAAACCACGCCGCGCTCGTATTCCCGCAGGACCTTGATTGCAGATGCGACGACGAGCAGCAAAATAAGGACGATCACAAGATAGAAGGCGAGATCTGCAAATATGCCCATGACTTTTCCTCCTGCTTTCCAAAGCCCGCATTTTCCTAAGTGCTGCGCGTCACCTCGAGCGTCAGGCCGTCACGGGCGATCACCTTGATGGCGTCACCGGCGGCAAGCGGTTCCGAGGAAACTGCCTTCCAGCGTTCGCCGCGCGCAATGACGAAGCCTGCGGCACCCGTCCAACTTTCGACCTTGCCTGAAATGCCGATCATCTGTTCTGTGCCGGTGGTGACGTTGCGCCAGCGCGAGAGGATCGCGACGCGGGCGACGATGAGGCTGAATACGAGGGCTGCGATGGCGATACCACCCAGCACGCCCCAGGACACCTCAAAGCCGGGAATATCCGTATTGAACAGGATGGCCGCGCCGAGCACCAGCGCAAGCCCGCCGCCGACGCCGATGGCGCCGAAGGACGGCGAATGGGCTTCGACGACGGTCATCCCTACGCCGAGAGCAATCAATCCGACGCCGGTGTAACTCACCGGCAGCAATGCCAGAGCGTAGAGACCAAGCAGCAGGCAGATGGCCCCGATCGTGCCGGGGACAAATGTCCCCGGGCTCAGAAATTCGAAAATTATGCCGTAGATGCCGACCATCATGAGGATGAGTGCTATGTTCGGATCGGTGATTACGGAAAGCACACGCGTCCGCCAGTCCGGCTCGAATTCCCGAACGGTAAGGCCGGTGGTATCGAGGCGGACATCCGCTTGGCCGACCCGAACGATGCGACCCTGTGCTTGGGTCAAGAGGTCCTCGACGGTGGTTGCCGTAAAATCGATGACGTGCTCGCGCACGGCTGCGGTCGATGAGAGGCTCGCGGCCTCACGCACCGCCTTTTCCGCCCAATCGGCGTTGCGATTGCGCAATTCGGCAAGCCCGCGAATATAGGCGACGGCATCGTTGACGGCTTTCGCCTCGCTGGCGTTATGGGGCTGTCCCTGTGTGTTATCTGGTTTGCCTGGTGTGCCCCTGGAGTCCCCTGGTCGGGTTCCGTACCGCCGCCGAAGGGGCCGCCGCTAATCATGATCGGAGTGGCCGCGCCCAGATTGGTGCCCGGCGCCATCGCGGCGATGTGGCTTGCGTATAGGATATACGTGCCGGCGCTAGCCGCCCGTGCTCCGCTGGGTGCCACAAATCCAGCCACAGGCACGGGTGAGGCGAGGATGGCGCGGATGATATCTCGCATCGACGTATCGAGACCGCCGGGCGTATCGATTTGCAGTACGACCAGGCTTGCGCCTTGTTCGTTGGCGCGCTGAAGACCCCGTATCACGTAGTCTGATGTTGCCGGACCGATGGCGCCGTTTATCTTCAGGACGATGGCTGCGCGCTCTGCCCCCCATGCCGGCGGGGCGGCCAGGCTGAAAGCGGACGCCAGAGCCAGCATTAACGCGAGGATTGGCGGCATTCGTCGCCAAAGCTTCAAACACTGCGCTATCCTTCGCCGAGCGTTCATTTTCATGAATATATGGCGGAGGCGCCAAACGGTAAGGTGGAAACCGCTTCGATCGATTTCTATTGTGCTGAAAACAGATCAATAAACCGTCAAGCGTAAAGAGCCGTCACCAAAGGCAGCAATTGCTCGCCGCCGCGGCAGATCATGCCGATCGCGACGTAGACGATGACGGCGAGGCCGATCCAGCCGATCCAGCGATACCTGCTCAATAGCATGGCGATGAAGGACGATGCCACGCCCATCAGCAGCACCGAGAGGGCCAAGCCGAAAATCAACGCACCCATGTTCCGCTCGGCGGCACCCGCGACCGCGAGAACATTGTCGAGCGACATGGAGACGTCGGCAACGATTATCTGAGTGATCGCCTGCCGGAACAGTTTCGCTCCTATCGCCACTGCATTACCTGCATCGGGAGCCTCCTCCTCATGGGGCGCCCGCAATTCTTTCAACATCGTCCAGCAGACCCATAGCAACAGCAACTCGCCGACGAAGGCGATGCCGGTGATATCAAGCAACCGCACCGCGATGATCGCAAAGAGGATGCGGATAATGGCGGCCGCCGTGATCCCCGCGGCGATCGCTTTGCTCCGCAGCCTGTTGTCCAGTCCGGCCGCCGCCATGCCGATGACGATGACATTGTCGCCGGACAGAAGGATGTTGATCACGATCACCTGCAGATAGGCGGAGATCGCGCTTTGGTCGATATGGAATGGCATTCTCAGACGGGGTCCTGTCCCGGTCAGTCGGTGAGCATGGCTCCGGCGAGCTCTTTGAACTTGATCGGCCAGGGGCCGGCGAAATGGCAGGCGGCGGAGTGTCCGTCGCCGACGGATTGCAGCGGAGGTTCGGTGGCCTTGCAGATATCCTTCGCCATCGGGCAACGCGGATGGAATCGACAGCCGACGGGGACGGCCGCCGGGCTTGGCGGGTCGCCGGGCAGAAGAATTCGCTTCTTCCGACGCGCTGGATGCGCCGCGGGCACGGCCGAGAGCAGGGCCTGGCTATAGGGATGATGTGGTTCCTGGAAGAATTTGGCCTTCGGGGCGATCTCCATGATCTTGCCGAGATACATGACGGCAACCCGATCGGCGATATGGCGAACGGTCGGCATATCGTGCGATATGAACAGATAGGCGGTGCCTTTTTCCTCCTGCAGATCCTGCAGGATGTTTATGACTTGTGAGCGAATCGACACGTCGAGCGCCGAAACCGGCTCGTCGGCGACGATCAGCTTCGGGCTGAGGGCAAAGGCCCTGATGATGCCCAGTCGCTGGCGTTGGCCGCCCGAAAACTGCCGCGGCCGCTGGCCGATGTGCCGGGCGCTCAGTCCCACGGCCTCCAGCAATTGGCCGGCGATCGTCTGGCGCTGCTTGGGACCGGAAATCATGCCGTGCACGACCATGGGTTCGGTCACGATTGCGCCGGCGGTCATGCGCGGGTCCAGCGAGGAATAGGGGTCTTGGAAAACGAACTGCAATTCGCGGCGCACAGAGCGTAGCTGCCGCTGCGAAAGCCTCGATATATCGGCTTGATCGAACTCGATCCGGCCGGCCGTCAGCTTGGTCAGGCCGAGCACCAGACGGGCGACCGTCGATTTGCCGCAGCCGGACTCGCCGACCAGCGCCAGCGTCTCACGCTCCTTGATGTCGAAGGAGACACCGTCGACCGCGCGCAAGCTGCTGCCGTAGGTCTTGGCAATGTTTTCGACTTTCAGAATGGATGCGCTCATCTTGCCTGGCTCCTCGCCCAGCACGCGACCCACTGGCCGCGGTCGTAGTCCTCAAGAGCCGGAATTTGTTTGTCGCAAACGGTCAGTCGCTCGCCGCAACGCGGATTGAATGCACATCCCGAGGGGATTTCGGAGATATGCGGCACGGCGCCGCCGATTGCCGGCAGACGGCGGACCAAAGGGCTTTCCAGGGATGGCGTCGAGCCGAGAAGGCCGATCGAATAGGGATGCATCGTGCGATCGAAAAGATCGATCGCCCGTGCTTCTTCGACCACCTTACTGCAATACATGACACAGACGCGTTGGGCGAGTTCGGCCACCACGCCGAAATCATGGGTGATGATGATGACCGCGAGGTTCATTTCCTCCTGCAGGCTACGCAGCAGTTCCAGCACCTGCGCCTGGATCGTCACGTCGAGCGCAGTGGTCGGCTCATCGGCAATCACCAGCTTGGGCTCGCAGGATAGCGCCATGGCGATCATCACGCGCTGGCGCATGCCGCCGGACAATTCATGGGGATAGGCCGAGAACCGGGCGACCGGGTCCGGAATGCCGACGCGGGCAAGGAGATCGAGGGCTCGGGTCCGTGCCTGAGCCTTCGACAGCTTCAGGTGCTGCATGATCGGTGCGGTGATCTGCCGGCCGACCGTCATCACGGGATTGAGCGCGGTCATCGGCTCCTGAAAGATCATCGAAATGTCTTTGCCCCTGACCTGATCGAGCTGCGTGCGGTTGAGCTGCAGCAGGTCTTGGCCATCGAAGGAAATCTCGCCGGCGACAACATCGGCCGCCATTGGCAGCAGGCCCATAGCGGCAAGTGCGGTGAGGCTCTTACCGGAACCGGATTCGCCGACCAGTCCAAGACATTCACCGGAAGCGACGGCCAGATCGATGCCGCGCAGGGCCGGTACATCCGCTCCCTTGTTCCTGAAATTGACCCGCAGATTTTTGATCGAAAGCAATGGCCGCCTGGGCGCCCAAGCCGATGAAGCTTAGCTACGCCTCCAGGCGAATGGCCGTGCCGATCCAGATAGTGGTCATCACCACAAGGGGCCCGGCGATATTTGGCAGGATATGAACAAAGATCGTGCCGAAGCTCGGCCGGCCCATGGCGATCGAGGCATCGACGTAACTTTCCTGCCTGACCGAGAGAGCGGAGGCGCGCGCCAAGCGGACGAAAGAAGGCACCAGTGCCGACGCGATCGCGATCGAGAGATTCTGGATGCCCGGCCCGAGCATGGCGACGATGAGAACGCCGAGCAGCAATGGGTCGAAAGACATCATCACGTCGGTAACGCGTGTGACGATGCGCTCGGTCCAGCCGCCGAAGAAAGCAGCCGCCATGCCTAGCGAAATGCCGACGGCGCCGGCGATCAACGGCGCGGCGAGCCCGATCGTCATTGAAAGCCTTGCCCCTTCGATCAGCCGGGAGAGAACGTCGCGGCCGAGCGTGTCGGTGCCGAGCAAATATTGTGCGGAGGGGCCGGCCTCCTGCATGTCGACATTCTGCAGCAGAGGATCATGCGGTTCGATGACCGGACCTAAGGCCACGACCCCGAGCAGGACCACCAGGATGATGAGGGCGATGCCGATGAAGAAGCGGTCCAGCATATCAATTGGTCCTCACGCGCGGGTCGAAGACGACGTATAGGAGATCGGTGGCGAGGTTCACCGCGACGACGAGAACGGACAGAATGACCAGCCCTCCCTGTATCAGCGTATAGTCTCGGGAGGTGATGGCGCCCACCAGCAGTTGCCCGACGCCGGGGCGGTTGAACACCAGTTCGATGGCAATCGTGCCGCCGAGCGTGGCGATGATTGACAGAGAAATCTGCGTGGTGATCGGGATCATGGCGTTACGGAAGATGTGTTTCCAGACGACCGTTCGCTCCGACAGCCCGAGCGAGCGGGCCGTGCGGACGAAGTCGCGGCCGCTGGCATCGAGTACCGCCGTGCGGGTGAAGCGGATCAATCCGAAACCCTTGAGAACGCCGAGCGTGATCGCCGGCAAAGCCAGGTAACGCAGATCGAACGGTGTCTTGCCGCCGCCAAGCAGCGGAAACCAATGCAATCTGAGGCCAAAGATGACAAGCAATACGAGGCCGACATAGAAGTCGGGCAGCGCCGAGCCGAACAGGGAAACCAGGCGTGAGGAATGGTCGGCGCCGCCCCCAGGCTTCAGCGCACCCCAGACACCCGGCGGCAGGCCGACAATAATGCCGATGAGCGTCGAGGCGATGGTCAGCATGATCGTATAGGGCAGATGCCGCGCCATGGTGGCGCCGACATCCACCTTGTTGACCAGGGAATGTCCGAGATCGAGATGCAGCAGACCCCATAGAAACTGTCCGTATTGCACGATCAGCGGCTGGTCGAGACCGAGCGCCCTTCGGGCATTCTCGATCGCCTCTGCACCGGCTCTGTCCCCAAGCATGGCGACGACAGGATCGCCCGGCAGAAGGCGCATGGCGAAGAAGACGAAGCTGAAGACGAGAAAAGCGGTTAAAATCGCTTCTCCCGCTCGTTTGAGGACAAAGCCGAGCAATTCTGGTTCCTCTGACGCATGATGCCGGTTGATGGTCAGGACCGGGCGCGACCGGCCCGGTCCGTCGAACAATCAGCTGTCCATGAGCTTGGCGGTTGAATATTCAAACTGGCCGTAGCCGCTGACCGGTTTGTATCCGAGGTCGATCTTCCCTTGGAACGCGGTGATGATCGGGGCCGTCTGCAGCGTGATGAGCGGAACGTCCTTCAATACCTGCAATTGCGCCTGCTTGAGGTAATCGAGCTGCTTGGCGGCATCTGCTTCCGCGACTGCCTTGGCAACCAGATCGTCGATGTTGCCGCCAACTTCGCCATAATGGGAGAAGTTGCGCAGCGAAGAAGGTTTGCCGACAGCCGCCTGCTTCGACAGGAATTCGTTCAGAACCTGCGGCGCCGTCGGTTCCATGGCGGTCGACAATTCGACGACCGTGCCCCGATCCTGGCGGATATTGGCCTGGTAGCTGGCGTGATCCTGCACCTGCAGGTTCAGGTTGACGCCGATCTTGCGCAGCATGTCCTGTACCATCAGCATATTGGTCTTGTAGTCGTCGCGCTCGCTGATGATTGCGTCGAGCGAGAAGCCATTGGGATAGCCGGCCTCCGCCAGCAGGGCCTTGGCCTTCTCGGGGCTGTAGTCATAACGCAGCTCCGCCGGGATGTCGGAGGCCTTGAGGGCGCCGAAGAATTCCTCGGGAACGATGGCTGGAAGATCGCCATGGACAATGCCGAAGGCCTTCGCCCACTGGCTGCGGTCGATGGCATAGGCCAGAGCCTGGCGGACCTTGAGGTTATCGAGGGGCTTGACCGTCATGTTGAAAGAGATGAACTGCAAGCTTCCCGGCAGCAGCGTGTTGATCACGGCATCCGGATTCTGCGCCTGCATGTTCTTGACCCATTTCGGATCGCGATCGCCGCCTGTGACGTCGAGCTCGCCACCGATAAAGGCGATGGTCGCGGCATTGTTGTCGGGGATATAGCGCAGCTCAAGCTCGTCGAGCGGCGCGCGGCCGCCGAAGTAACCGTCGAACGCCTTCAGGATAATCGCCTCCTGCGGGCGATATTCGGAGAATTCGAAGGCACCGCTGCCCACCGGCTGGAAGCCGAATTTTTCGCCCAGCTCTTCCACAGCCTTCTTCGGCACGATGAACCGGCCGAAACCGGGGATTAGCGCCTCGACATGGAAGAATGGGTCGGTCGCCTTCAGATTGAAGCGGACGGTGAGAGGATCGACGATGTCGATGCTGTCGATCGATTTGAAGCTTGCGCCATGCACGCCGCCAAGCTTCGGATCCATCTGGCGTTCGAACGAGAATTTGACGTCTTCGGCGGAGACTTCGCCGTAACCCTTGTGCCACTTCACGCCGGGGCGAAGGTGGAATGTCCAGGTCTTGCGATCCGGCGAGATATCCCAGCTTTTTGCCAGAACCGGCTGCAACTTGTCCAAATCGACGTCGAGCGTCCCGCGCGGGGGAGAAACCAGCGAATTGAAAATCTGCAGCGCGACGGTTTCATCGTCGCCCGTTTTGGTCATGGCCGGATCGACCGAGCCGATATCGCGCGATCCCAGGCGGATGCTGATCCTCTTCGGATCGCCCGCCGCGAAAGCGCGTGGCATATGGGCCATCGCAGCTGCTATGGCGACACTGGCCAAGAGGGTGCGGCGGGTGATGCCACCTTTGGCGCCAGCCTCAAGCGGCTGCGTGACCTCTGTTTTTGTAGTCATGTTCGTCCCTCCTCCTCAGGGTATCGCGAACGTCACTCAATGACGAAATGTTCGAGCGTGTTTCGTTTGATCATTTCCCAATCATATTCGACGCCGAGACCTGGGCCGTCGGGCACGGCGAAGCATCCGTCGGCGCCGACATCGTCCAGCAGGTCCGAATAGCCATCCCGGTAGATCGACACCGTCGCCTGACCGCGCGATGGACCGACCATGGCGAGTTCATAGAAGTTCGTGTTGCGCATGGCTGCCATGCAGTGCCGGTGCGCCGGCCCGTTGCCGTGCAGTTCGACGTCGAGGCCAAGGGCCTCTGCGAAATGAGCGATCTTCATCGTGCCGGTGATGCCGATATCGAGGTCCGGATCGGCGCGGACGAAATCGGTACCATCCGCCAGGACCAGATTGGCGACGGCTTCAAGTCCGCGAACATGCTCGCCGAGCAAGATCGGCGTCTTGATCAGCTCCCGCAGCCTGCGATGCGCATGCGCTGCCAGGCCACCATCACTGTAAGGGTCCTCATACCAAAAGAAGCCCGCTTCGTCGCACGCGCGGCCGACAGCAAGCGCATCGGCGAAGGTCTTCAAATGGCAGGCGGAATCATGCATCAGCGCCATGCGGCCGCCGACGGTTTGACCAAGCAATGTGATGGCGGCGATATCGCGATCCGGTGAACCGTCGGTCCAGCCGTGCATCTTGAAGGCGCGATAGCCAAGGCCGTAACACTCCTCAGCGAACGTGGCGAAGGCCTCCGGCGTCGCCAAGCCACCGCCATCGCCGCCGAACCATGTGCTGGCATAGGCCGGAAGCCGGGTGCGAAAGCCGCCGAGCAACTGGCTGATGGAGGCATTGGCCCGTTTGCCCGCCAGGTCCCAGAGCGCGTTGTCGATCTGGCAGGCTCCGATCCGATCTTCCTTGCGCAAGAAGCGGCGAATGCGCTCATAGATCTGTTCGCGGCCAAGCGCGTTTTCGCCCAATATCCATTTGGCGCAAAATCGCGTCTGTCCAACGGCGTCGGACCGCCCGCCGCTATATTCGCCGCGCGAGCCATCGGCAGTTTCAATCGTCACCGCGATGCGCGTGCGCAGGCTCTCGGCGCCTGGCATGTCGATGCCGCTCGGACTGACATCGAATGCGACATTCTTAACCGGCTGCGAGAATAGAAATATCTCGACCCGCTTGATCACAGCGCCGGGTTCTCTGGATGTTTGGTCCATCTCCGAAGCGATCTCCCTTCCGCTTGATTGACGACCTATTCGATGACGGCGTGCGCCGTCGCATTGCTCCGAATGAAATCCCAGTCATAGTCCACGCCGAGGCCTGGACCGGTCGGAACCGGGAAGCAGCCGTCCTCGTCGACGGCATCGAGATGGTCGCTGTAGCCGCATGTATAGACAGGCGCATTGAAATCGGCGCCCGAAGGCCCGACCATCGAAAGCTCGTAGAAATTCGTGTTGCGGATCGCCGCCATGCAGTGGCGATGTGCCGGACCGGGCGCATGCAGCTCGACATCGAGACCGAGCGCCTCGGCAAAATGCGCAATCTTCATCGTGCCCGTGATCCCCATGTCGAAGTCGGGGTCGGCGCGGACGAAATCCGTGCCGTCGGCAAGAACCAGATTGGCGATCGACTCCAGGCCGCGTACGTGTTCGCCAAGCAGCAGCGGCGTCTTGATCAATTCGCGCATACGGCGATGTGAATGCGCCGCCAGCCCGCCGTCGCTATAGGGGTCTTCATACCAGTAGAAACCGGCGTCGTCGCAGGCGCGACCGACCGCGAGCGCATCGGCGAATGTCTTGAAGTGGCAGGCAGAGTCATGCATCAGCGCCATGCGGCCGCCGACGCGCCGGCCCAAGGCGCGCACGGCCTCGGCATCGCGCTCATAGCCGCCGTCGGTCCAGCCATGCATCTTGAAGCCGCGGTAGCCTTTTTCGTAACAGGCTTCGGCGAAGTCGGCGAAAGCTTCAGGCGTGGCAAGTCCGCCGCCGTCGCCGCCAAACCAGGTGCTGGCATAGGCTTTGACCCGATCCTTGCCGCCGCCGAGCAGGCTGGCCACCGATGTTCCGAGCCGGCGTCCAGCGAGATCCCAGAGAGCCACGTCGATGACGCCGGCGCCCATGCGATCCTCTTTGCGCAGTTGCCGCCGGATCAGCTCGTAGGCCTTTTCGCGTGCGAAGCAATCCATGCCCAAAATAGCGCGCGCGCAGGCTGAAGCCTGCGCCATCGCGTTGGCCTGGCCACCGACATAGGCGCCTTTCCCGCCGTCACGGGTCTCGATGGAAACGGCCAAACGGGCGCGTGAGGATTTTGCGCCCGGCATATCGATGCCGCCGCGGTCGACGCCGATCATGGGATACGAAAACAGGAATAGCTCGATACGCTTCACCTGCGTGGCAGGGGACGCTTCGATATCACGCTTAATATCATCAAGTTCTTGCAAAGGTTGCCTCCTCCGGCCCCGCGCACTTTATATTTTCATATATCGTATCTGATTTTATAATTTGTCAAGCCGGGATTGTCGGCCGCGAACCATGGAGGCGCTGCTTCCGACAGGCTGGGCCGAGGAGATCCCGAACCAAGGTGACCGATGATCCGGTCGATGAATGTGATTGGCTTCGTCGAAATGGGATGCGCCCGGCCAGTGCGGAGGGCGGGTCACGTTCATCTTCGGCTTAAAGAAGGGCCGGCGCGCCTAGTTCAAGCGGACTAGCGATCCTTCATGCGCAAAAAGGGTTTTGATGGAGCGTTATGGGTCGTCGGCACGATTTCGCGCCGACGGCCAAAATAGCAGATGGTGTGCCGGTCAGATTTTCGGGGATGCCGCGGCTCCAACCTGAGTTTCCCTGGCGATCTGCTCCCTGCGCGATATCTGCTGTTCGACGACGAATACGAGCAGCCCGCCGATAGCCAGGCATGCGGCCAGGAAGAACATCGGTGCGATCGTGCTTCCCGTAGCGTCTTTGATCCATGGCACGACGTTCTGGGCAACGAAGCCGCCTAGATTGCCAACGGAGTTGATCGCCGCGAGGCCTGCTGCGGCGCCGGCACCCTTCAGGAATCGCGAGGGCAGGCTCCAGAACACCGGCTGACCGGCAAAGATACCGGCCGCAGCTATGCACAGGAACGCGAACTGTAGCGTGTGGTCCGGGATCAGCGCGGAAAGCAGGAGCGTTATCGCGCCGACAAAAGCCGGGATGACGATATAGGCCGTCTTGGATTTCGCGTTTTTCGCCATGGCGGGAACGACGTAGAGGGAGATCGCGACCAGGGCCCAGGGAATGATATTCAGGAAACCGTTTTCGGTATTGCCGACGCCGAAGCTTTTCACGATCGTCGGCAGCCAGTAGCTGAGGCCGTAGGCCGAGAGCGGAAAGGCGACATAGCAGAGCGCCATCAGCAGCACGCGCGGGTCGACGAGCGCCTTGAAACCGCTATCGGAATTCTTGTCCATACCCGCATTTTCGGAGGTGATCCTGTCCTGTAACCAGCGCTTCTCCTCGTCAGAGAGGAAATGTGCCTGCGCTGGACGGTCAGATAGATAAAACAGTGTCACAACGCCCAAGATGATGGCTGGAATACCCGTTGCGAGGAACACCCATTGCCAGCCGGAAATATTATAGAGCCCATCGAGATCGAGCAGGGTACCGCCGAGCGGCGCGCCGACGGCGTTGGCAAATGCACTGAAGATCATGAACAGCCCGACCATCGTCCCACGATAGGCCGACGGGAACCAGAGCGTGAGAAGGTAGAGGACGCCGGGAAAGAAGCCTGCCTCGCAAGCGCCGAGCAGGAAGCGCAGGATATAGAACATCGTCGCATTCTGCGTATAGGCGAGGAGCGTCGTCACGATGCCCCAGGATACGAGAATTCTGGCGAACCATTTGCTGGCACCAAATCTCTCCAGCATCAGATTGCTCGGCACTTCAAAGATGAAGTAGCCGATGAAAAAGAGGGACGCGCCGAGGCCATAGGCATATTCGCTCATCCCGAGCGCATCGACCATCTGCAGCTTGGCGAAGCTGACATTCTGACGGTCGATGTAGGCTACCAGGTATAGAAGCCCTAAGAAGGGCATCAGGCGCCAGGTGATTTTCGAGATGAGCTGTTTTTCGTCGACCATGGCGGTTCTCCTAAAATGTTATTCGATTTCTGAGCACTCGAAGATGAGCGAGCTGATTATTTCGCTTTCTAGATGTGGCGGCGGGAGGGTGTGGCAATATGTGTTTAGACAGAAATCCGGACTGCAGAAACCAGTGGCCGAACAGGTCACCGAAGACATCCGGTGTGCGACACGCAACTATCACTCCGCCGAAGACAAAATCCGAATGTGCCGGAGGGCCTGCGCGGCGAGGAGGGTATTGCTGCTCTCTGCCATTGCGGGGGCATTGCCGAGAGCATCTACTGCTGTAGATTGAAGCAAGGTTTCGATCCGAACGTTTTGCGAGCAGTCTTACGGCATGGGCGTCTTCGAGTCGACTGCCTCCTCCACAAACTCGACGCCGAGTTCCTGGCTTCCATCACGCATAAGCAGATGCTGCGGTATTCCATCGGGACGCAGCCTCGTTTCTGCCAGCGGCGACACATATTTCCGGCCGGCCTTGCGGCGGTCGAAATCGGCACGGGCGGCAGCGCGCAGTTCGGCGCTGGTCATCAGGTCGTAACCGACGCCAGCCATTATAATTGCCGAGTAGATCGATCCCTTGTCGCCGATGCTCATACCGCCGCAGGCTGTCACTGGCCAGGTATGCAGGCCGACGCCGATCGGCATTGTGGCTATGGCGAAAAGGCCGGTAGGCGTGTTGAAGCTCACGTCGCCGACATCGGTGCTGCCGCCAGTGGTGATTTCGGGCAGCATTGGCATGATGACGGGCATGAGGCCGGCTTCCGGCAGCTGCATTTCGCGCTGAAAGGCCTTGGCGAATTCCTGCTCCTCCTCCGTCCACTCCATGGGGAGCTTCGTCATATGGGCGTGGATCTGGTTCACCAGCGTTTCGTTCGGCAGCAGATCGTACATCCCGAAGAAATGATCAATTTCGACGTGGGTCTGCGTCGAGGTGGCCGCACCGCTGGCGACATCCTTGACCCATTCCGTGACGGTGTTGACATCTTCCCGATCCTGATCGCGGATCACGATGATAATCTCGGCGGAGGCGGGAATGACATTCGCCGCCGTGCCAGCATCCGTATAGATATAGTGCAGACGCGTCGTCGGCTTCATATGCTCGCGCATGAACTGGATGCCAATGCCGAAAAGTTCGGCCCCCTTCAGCGCGCTACGGCCTTCCCAAGGGTCGACGCCGGCATGAGCGGTGCGGCCGATATAGCGTATCCGCAGTATGTTGGCGGCCGCGCTCCTGAGCAGGCCCGTGGCGTTCATCGGTCCCGGATGCCAGGCGAGGCAGGCGTCGAGGTCACTGAACAGCCCGTCGCGGGCCATATAGACCTTGGCACCCTCGGTTTCCTCTGCCGCGCAGCCGTAGACCCGGATGGTTCCCGGTACTTTTTTGTCGATCATCATATTCTTCAACGCGAACGCCGCGCCGGTGCAGCCCGCGCCCAACATGTTGTGGCCGCACCCATGACCGACCTCGACACCTGTGGGGCCGGGCGTCTGGCGCGACTCGGCAGCATTGCCGAGGTCCGGAAGTGCGTCGTATTCCGGCAGGAAGCCGATCTTCGGTCCGCTTTCGCCCTGCGTCCATTCGGCCACGAACGCCGTAGGTATGCCGGAAGTCCCGGTGCTGACGACCTTGAAGCCGGCCTCCCGCAACTCCCGAAGATGGATTTCCGACGACTTCTCCTCCTGTAGCGAAAGCTCCGGGGTCTTCCAGACCTCGCGTGAGATTCGCAGGATCGCCTCGCGGACCGCCTCGACGGCGTCATGCGCGGCTTTGGCAGACTCGGGAACGTTGCCGTCCTCAGCCGCGGCGAAGGAAGGCGGCATCATCCACACGGCCGTGGACGCAAGCGAGCCTGCTAGCAGTGTCCGGCGCGAAATCTCGTTCATCCTGATGAAAGATTCGTTCCACATGGCGAGTCATCCCAACAACGTCCAACGATCCCAGACACAAATAACCGGCACATGTTTGTAACCGGCACATGTTTGCGGCAAGGCATCAAGGGACAGGCTTGGTGGGGATGATGGCACCTCGGCTGGCAGAAATCCAGCCCAACAGTCCTGAGCCGTTCCTGTATAAGCTGTAGGTTGGCCTGTTGGTTCTTCTGGAACTGAGGCCACCTAGGCGTGTCCGCCGGCTCAATTCGAGCGCGACGCCACCCAGTGGTGCCACTCTTCCTCGCTGCCATGGAAAGCGTTGAGGTCGATCCGACCTTCGACGCCATGCGAGAGGCCGGAACCGGAATATTGCCAGAAGAGCCATTTGCGTCCCGGATAGACCTTGGAGGGGTGCGCAGCGACCGAGCGCAGCCAGAAGGGATAATCGGCGAACTCGCCCTTCAAGTTGTCGCGGTAGAAATCCGGAGAGGTATAGATGATCGGGCGTTGGCCGTAATACCTCTCAAGCTTGTCCATAAAAACCTGCATTTTTTCCAGGACATGCTCGCGTGAAAGCCGTCTCTTGCAGCTGGAGTCGCCATTCCATTCGACGTCTATGACCGGCGGGAGGGCGCCTGCCTCCCTTGGAACATTGCGGATGAACCAGTCGGCCTGTTCGCCGGCGGTTCGGCACCAATAGAAGAAGTGATAGGCACCCCGTTTCAGCCCGGCCTCTTTGGCCCTGCGCCAGTTCTTGTTGAACATCGGATCTAGGTGATCGCCACCGTCGGTCGCTTTCAAATAGACGAAGTTTGCGCCCTGTGCCTGCAACGTCTCCCAATCGATCTCACCCTGCCAGCGCGAAACGTCGACGCCGTGCACGGCAAGTTTTCTCGGCGAGGAACTGCCGAAGTTGATAGGTTTGGCGTCACGGAAACGACGGCTGTAGATTTGTGCTCGTGCTTGCGGAGCCGCGGCGATCGCAGGGCTGGCCGGCATGAGCAACGCGACCGGTTTTTCCGCGGGGATCGGTACGTCGCCGGTCCTGGCCGTGGGCGTGGGTAGGAATGCCTGCGGCTCCGAGGGCGGCGCCGTCCAGCCCAATGCTTGCTGCTGGGCATCCTGTCGCTGGGTCACCTGCACAGTAGCGTTGCCTACGCTAGCAGAGGGTACAGGGCCGCTCGATCGAGTGATGGAACTGGTCGTTTCTTGCGACGGTGTTCCGGCCTCTTCCGAACCGGAACTGGCGACGCAAGCCGATAAGATGAGGGAAGCAAGAAAAATTGCTGACACAGCCGATAGACGCATAGGAACCCGTACGCAAAAACAACAGTCGACGACCGAATCCATGCCGTCGGAAAACCACCGACATGAAATGCTAACGGACAATTACCAAAAAAGATTGAATCCAATCTTTACGGTTCAGCGACCAACGTCGCTGCGCGAAGAGAAAGCGACATCGCCATTGATCGTCGTCGGTTTGGCGCGCGCCGGGTCAGGACCGGCGGGCGCCGCTTCGTTCGCGGGAGAGAAGCCTCAGCCAGGGAGCGGAATGAAACACGCTCATGAGCAGGTACATCGGGACCATTCCGCTGAGCGGTGAAGCCCCGTGCGCGGCAGAGCAGAGCATATCCTCGCCGCCGGTGGCAGCTGTCAGCAGCGCCATAACCGCAAATGCCGGCGCCGCTGCCAGGGGTAGCCAACGGGAGATGCCAGTGGCGGGAACGTTGTCGCTGAGGCCGCCGGCAGAACCGCTGCCGACGGGTGAGGCCTGATTTGTGCTGTTGGATTGGAGAGACATCGAACGTCAACCCCGACCATATTTGTCATGGTGGCGCCACCAGATACCGTCCTCGTTGCGTCCCTTGGGGGCACGGTCGAGCCATTGGTACATGCCCCAAAGGCCGTCCAGCCCGCGCGCATAGCTGGAATAGGTGTGGTAAACGATGCCGTCGTCGAGCACGAAGGCGCTCATGCCCGGCCTGTCGCGCGTAAATGTAGCAGCGTCGGTTCCGGTCATGGCTGCTATTTGTGTAACCGGTCCCTCGGTCTTGCCTGCGACAAGCTGAGGCGAGGGCGCTTCGCGGCGGAAGTTATATTCTATACCACCGTCGCGCTGTTGCTCCTCGGTGAACAAAACGCTGAAGTCGCGGTTAAAATCACTGCCGAACGAAGATGCCCACGGGAAGATCCAACCCATCCGCTGCTTGAAAGCTTGCAGCTTTGCGAGCGGTGCACGCGATATCGCCGAGAAGGCGACGTCGTGGTTTTCGAGATGGACGACGAAGCCGTTGAACCCATCCGCGATCGAAGAGCAGGAGGGGCACCCGGCCGTATAGTCGGGGCCGAACATGAAGTGGTAGACGAGAAGCTGCGAGCGCCCTTTGAAGAGATCCGCGAGCGAGGCGCGTCCCTCGTCAGTCTCGAACCGATAATCCTTGCCGATTCTGACCCACGGCAATGCTTGACGCCGCAGTGCCAGCTCGTCGCTGCGCCGCGTCAGCTCCTTCTCATCCTCGAGCAGATCGAGCCTCGCGGCCAACCACTCTTCCCGTGTCGCGGTCAAATGTGCCGTCATTGTTCTTCTCCTTTGACTGTCTGTCGTCGTATCACTCAAGATGCAACGTGTTGGTTGGTGGCCGTAATAAAATACGCCGCCTGCTGAAATGAGGGGAGTTACAAGTTTGACGGGATTTCGATGGACTCGATGATCACCGCTGCGGCGCGGGCGCTGGCCACGGGTGACCCTCTTGGGGCATTGAAGCGGGTCGCCCTGCGTGACGACGCGCCCGCACTGGCGCTGAGAGGCATCGCAATGGCACAGCTCGGCGATCTCGTCCGGGCAAAGGTGCTCCTCAAGAATGCTGCGCGCGCGTTCGGTCCGAAAGAGGCCATGGCTCGCGCGCGCTGTATTGTCGCCGAGGCTGAGATTGCACTCGTGTCGCGCGACCTTGCCTGGCCGGCTAAGGCGCTTGCTGCGGCGCGGGCGACGCTTGAAGCGCACGGCGACCGGATGAATGCCGCCCATGCACGCAATCTCGAGGTCAGGCGGCTGCTCCTGATCGGCCATCTCGATGAGGCCGAGCGGATGCTTGCCGAGCTCGATCCGACCCTGCTGCCTCCTGTTTCGAGGGCCGCTTACGAGTTGGTGGTTGCCGGAATCGCCGTTCGGCGCCTGCAGACGAAGGCAGCGCGCGCGGCACTCACCCGAGCCGAGCAGGCTGCGCGGGCAGCGAACATTCCCGCGCTGGCGGCGGAGGTAGAAAGCGCTTCCCTTGTCCTGAATACGCCTGCGGCGCGCTTGGTCCGTCGTGGCGAGGAACGCCCGCTCCTGCTTGAAGAGGTGGAGACGCTTCTGGCATCGGGAGAACTCGTCGTGGACGCATGCCGAAATGTCGTTCGGAACGCGGGCGGCGTCGTTTCACTTGCGACGCGCCCGGTGTTGTTCGCGCTTGCCCGTGCGCTGGGTGAGGCCTGGCCCGGAGACGTGCCGAGGAACACCCTCCTCGCACGCGCCTTCCGGGCGAAACATGCCGATGAATCGCATCGCGCACGGCTGCGGGTCGAAATGGGGCGGCTCCGCGCGGAGCTTCGGACGCTGGCGGACGTCAAGGCGACGAAGGGAGGCTTTACGCTGGTGCCGCGCCGCGGGCGCAAGGTCGTGGTGCTGGCGCCACCTGTTGAGGAGCAGCATGCAGCCGTGCTTGCCTTCCTTGCCGACGGAGAATCCTGGTCAAGTTCGGCTCTTGCGATTGCGCTTGGGGCTAGCCCGCGTACAGTGCAGCGGGCACTTGAACAACTTGCTGCGGCAGGCAAGGTACAGTCGTTGGGCCTCGGGAGGGCACGCCGCTGGATGACCCCACCCGTACTTGGATTTCCGACGATCTTGTTACTCCCCGGTCCGCTGCTGAACGAGTAGGATGAGAGCATGAAACAATCCGCTGCTGAAATCCTCAGAGAGTATGGACCCTTTCCAGATGCCGATCACATACATGGCGTCACCTTCGACGGCCGACACGTCTGGTTTGCGTCTGGAGATCGGCTGAACGCCTTCGATCCGGTAACTGGGAAGACGGTGCGCTCGATTGATGTCGCCGCTCATGCGGGAACGGCTTTCGATGGTGGGCACCTGTTCCAGATCGCCGAGGGCCGCATCCAGAAAATCGATCCGCAGACCGGCCGCGTACTCGCCACGATCCCGGCGCCTGGCGGCGGCGAAGACTCGGGGCTAGCATGGGCCGAGGGGACGCTCTGGGTTGGGCAGCATCGTGGCCGGAAAATCCATCAGATCGATCCACAGACAGGAGCGATCCTTCGCACGATCGAGTCCAATCGCGTTGTTACCGGCGTCACCTGGGTCGACGGCGAGCTTTGGCATGGCACCTGGGAAGGTGACGAGAGCGATGTGAGGCGGATCGATCCTGAAACGGGAAAGGTGCTGGAGAGGCTCGATATGCCGCCTGGAACGGGCGTGTCGGGACTGGAGTGCGATGGCGGCGATCAGTTCTTCTGTGGCGGCGGACGCAGCGGCAAGGTGAGAGCCGTTCGCCGGCCAGGTCGCGTCTCCAAGTCCAAAGGCCCGAGTCAGGACTTATAAATCGAGTTGAGGCTCAGATAGGCTTTTGGCCCTGCACGTCCTCGCTTCGCAGTGGAACAACAAGAGTTTACTCCTGATGGTGCAGCTCGTTCGCCAGGAAATCGATAAAGGTCTGAACGCGATGACTGGGCGCGCTGCCATTCGTGACCGCATATAAATTGGCGCTATCCGGCAGAAACCTATCAAGCGCCGTCACCAGCGCATCGGATGCCAATTCGTCGCGGACATCCCAGGCGGGGCTCAGGAAGACGCCATAGCCCTTCAACGCCCACCGCTTCAAAATGGAGCCGTCGTTCGCGACACGATTTCCGGATACGCGCGTTGAAATCTTCCTGCCGCCATCCACGAAATGCCAGGTCGAAAACGTCGTTGCGGGCCTCGAGACCATGAGGCAATTGTGGCCCGATAGGTCATCGGGATGCGCCGGCAGCCCATGTGAATCCCAATAGGAGGGAGCTGCACATATGACCCGCTGACCACGCAAAATCAGACGGGCTTTTAGCGAAGAGTCTCGCAGAGGCCCGTTTCGTATCGCGAGATCGATGTTGTGCTCGACGAGATCAATAACGGCATCCGAGAGATGCAGGTCTATTGAAACGCCGGAGTGCAACTCCATGAACCGGTCGATCGCCGGAACAATCTTGCTCCTGCCAAAGTCAACGGTTGAAGTCACTCTGATGGGGCCACGCAAGGGTCCCCCTCTTACTCCTTCGACGGAGGCGTCCCAGTCTGCCAACAATCGCCGGGCATTCGACAGGAACCGCAGCCCCTCGTATGTGAACGATAGCCGGCGCGTTGACCGCCTGATCAGTGTCGTGCCTGCCTGATCCTCCAACTGTTGCAGTGCCACCGTAGCAGTCGACGTAGCGACCGAGCTCTGTCGTGCCGCCGCTGACAGGCTTCCCGCTTCCGCGATGCTGACGAATAGACGCAGCGCATCCAAGGTGTCCATTTCTCGAAAACTCCGAAAGGTGCTGTCGAAATAGCCACGATTATCAAAAAAGACGAAATAATCAATATCTCGGACATGAACTTTGGAGACGACCACTCGATGAGAGTGGCGCTACAGCTTGGAAGGAAATCGAGATGATGGTCAAAGCTCGAGCAGCGCGGATTCATCAGTACGGCGCGCCGGAGGTTTTGAAATTCGAAGACATTCTTATCCCGGAACCCCGCGATGGTGAGGTACTCGTCCGCCACACAATGATTGGTCTCAATTTTGTCGATGTCTATTTCAGGCGAGGCACAATGGAAGTGCCGTCCTTTCCTGCAATCATCGGTAATGAGGCAGCAGGGGTCGTCGAGGCTGTTGGGCGCGACGTCAGCTCGGTAAAAGTGGGTGATCGCGTGGTTTTCGGCCACAGCACAGGGGCCTATGCCACGGCTGGTCTTCATCCCGCTGACCGGTTGGCGATCATTCCAGACGATATCTCCGACGCGCAGGCCGCCGGCAGTTTTCTCAAAGGTTTAACAGCTAGATATCTGATTAGGGACGTCGTCCCATTAAAGAGAGGTGACACCATCCTTTATCATGCCGCTGCAGGCGGCGTGGGCCAGATCTTTGTACAGTGGGCAAAGTCTCTCGGCTATCGAGTGATTGGAACCGTATCCAATGACAGCAAAGTAGACGTTGCGCGCCAGGCTGGATGTGACCATGTCATCAACTATCGCGCGGAAGATTTTGTCGCGCGAACCTTCGAACTGACGAATGGACTCGGTGTAGACGCGGTTTTCGACTCTGTCGGGGAAGATACCTTTCGCGGGTCCCTAGCCGTCCTCAAAGTTCGCGGTACGCTGGTCCAATTCGGCAAGGCGTCGGGTGAGATCACTCCCATCGATCCCTATGAACTTGGCCCGCGAGGACTGCACCTCACCTGGCCAATGCTGCAGCATTATGTTGCGACACCGGCGCAGACCGCAGAGGCGGCAGCCGATCTGTTCACTGCAATCCGATCGGGCGTCCTGCAAGTCGATCCTTCCCGCATTTATTCATTCGATGATGTTGTCCAGGCTCATCACGATCTGGAAGAGCGACGCACGACAGGTTCGGCCGTGCTTCGCGTGACGCAATAGTGAAGGGATCGATCGGCACCGAAAACTCATCATCGCGAGGCTCCCGATGCCGGGATCTGAGCTACAAAGCCATTAGGCTGTTTGGCGATGCCGATCGGATGTGCCGGGTCGGACGAATCGCAGCTGGATGTCGTTCGAAAAGGCAAGCCATCCCAACGTGTTTGCGCATTAATTCGTTTTCCTGCCCATCCGTATGCACAGATATTTCCGGGGCGATAAGCCGAGCGCCGATCTCTTTACTGCCATTATTTAGCGCCTCGGGATCGGTGAAAATCCGTTAACTATCCGTTGTTTGGTCAATCGTCGTCGGATGTCAGCCAGGACACGCATGAACGGCGTCTCCGCGCGGCCTAAAGCGTGGTTGACGCAATGCAACGATTTACGCTTGTTCATATTACAACGTTGAAATAAAAGGTTATCGGCGTCTTAACGGACGCTGTCCCAAAACTCACAAAAGACTTCGCAAGAATCTATGCAGAGAAGGAGACGATAGTGTCCATTTCAATCAACAATTTCAATGAGGTTCAAACGGAAGCCCTGCAGGCGGACGATGTGGCGGCGCGTGTTAAAGCGGCCCGTGAAACCGTGGGCTACAGCATTGAGGATCTGGCGGTGACATGCGGTCTCGCCAATGAGGAACTCATCGACATCGAGGGCGGCGCGGATATCGATCCAGCCAAGCTCAGGCGGATCGCCACCGCTCTTCAGCTTCCGCCGTCAGCGTTCCTGGCGGCTTAATCTTCAGAAGAAATCTGGTCGGCCTTGCCACTGGCAAGGGCCGACTAGTAGGGCAATTGTTCTTCCATATTGGCGAACACCCTGGCGGTGATGCGTTCCCCTTTTGTACAGTACTCGTCCGAACCCCGCAGGGCATTAGATACCGCCGCAGGTAATTACGACTGACGGCTTTTGCCTCGGCCGCTTGGCCCGGCTTTTTACCAAGTGCACGTGCCCCGCCTTCTACCAGATAAATGATGCTTTCGAGATCGCCGTCGCGATGGGACGTCGGTCCTGCTGTTGGCGTGGTTTCCACTGTGCCGGCCAATAGCATCGCGCCAAGACGCCCTCCCGATATTCCCCACCATATTGACATCGTGCTCACCACAGCTATCATTCCATTATAACATTTAATATTCCGTAATAACGGAATAATCAAGGGGATGATATCGTGCGAAACAAATTTGCCTTTCTTCTGGGAGCAGCTCTTCTCATCATGCCGTCGGCGCTTCTGGCGCAGGAAAAAGGCGGTGTGATCAATGTCGCGACGATCGGCGAGCCGCCGACATTGGATCCGATGGCGTCGACGGCCGATTTGGTCGGCATCGTCTCGCAGCATATTTTCGAGACCCTTTTCACCTTCAACAAGAATTGGAAGGTGACGCCGCTTCTGGCCGACAGCATGCCCGACATCAGCGCCGACGGCAAAACCTATACGATCAAGCTTCGCACCGGCATCAAGTTCCACGACAGCAGCGAGATGACCTCGGACGATGTCGTTGCCTCGCTCAATCGCTGGACCAAGGTTGCCTCACGCGGCAAGCAGACAGCCGGTATCATCGACAGCATTACGGCGGTCGATCCCTCGACGGTCAAGATCGTGCTGAAGCAGCCTTATGCGCCGCTTCTCTCTCTGCTCGCCTTTAATAATTCGGCGGCGATCATCATTCCGGCCAAGCATCAGGAAGACCCGATGACCGTCTTCATCGGCACCGGCCCTTACATGCTGAAGGAGCGCAAGGCGGATCAATATATTCAGCTGGTGCGCTTCGATGGTTATAGGTCCCGCGACGGCGAGGCCGATGGTTATGGCGGCGCCCGGCATCAATATCTCGATGAAATCCGCTTTGTCCCAGTTCCCGATGCCAATACCCGCGTCGAGGCGGCGGTTGCCGGTCAATATGACTATGTCGACTCGCTGCCGGTCGAATCCTTCGACCGCGTAAAAGGCTCGACAGCGTCCCAGCCGGTCATGCTGAAGCCCTTCGGCTATCCGGTCTTCGTCTTCAACACGGCGAACGGCATCACCAAGAATGTCGATATCCGCAAGGCGGTGCGCACCGCGCTCAGCATGGAAGACATGCTTGCCGCCGCCTTCGGCAGTACCGATTTCTATTCGCTCGATGCTGCACTTTATCCGAAGCCCTATGCCTGGAGCACAGATGCTGGCACGAAGGGCGCCTATAATGTCGCCGATCCCGAGGCTGCCGGCGCGCTGCTGAAGAAGGCGGGCTATAATGGCGAGCCACTGCGTATCCTCACCAGCCGCCAGTATGAATTTCATTACAAGATGGCGCAGGTTGCTGCCGAATATCTGAAGCAGGCCGGCTTCAATGTCGATATGCAGGTGGTTGATTGGGCGACACTCACGCAACGCCGTGCCGATCCGAAGCTGTGGGACATCTATATCACCCACAGTCCTTTCCTGCCCGAGCCGGCTCTGATGGGCCAAATGTCGACGAGTTCGCCTGGCTGGTGGGACACGCCGGCGCGAAAGACCGCAGTTGATGCCTTTAATTCCGCCGTTGATCCCGACAAGCGCCAGGCGGCGTGGGCTGATGTTCAAAAAGTGATCTACGACGAAGTGCCGCTGATCAAGATCGGCGACTTCAATGCGCTCGCCGCCAAATCGCAGAAGCTTGAAGGGGTCGAGGCCGCGCCCTGGCCATATTTCTGGAATGCGTCGATCAAGAAGTAGCAGCCCTTAGGCTCGTCATTCCGGCCGCGATTGACGCGGCCGAAGGATCGGACAAGACATGATACGCTATATCCTTCAGCGCCTCTTCGGCATGATCGTGGTGATGTTCCTCGTGGTCACGATCGTCTTCGTGATCGTGCGCGTCACCCCCGGCGATCCGGCCGCGGTCATGCTCGGTCCGGATGCGACCGCGCAGGACATCGCCAGCCTCAGAGCCCGGCTCGGCCTCGACCAGCCGCTCGCCCTGCAATATCTCTATTATTTCGGCCAGCTTTTGCAGGGCGATCTCGGTCAGTCGATCTTTCTGAATGAGCCTGTGACGGCGGCGCTTTTCGAACGCGCCGAGCCGACGTTCTTTCTGACCGTGTTTTCGTTGATCATCGCGAGCATCATCGCCCTGCCGATCGGCATCTATTCCGCCTATCGTCGCGGTTCGCTGTTCGATCAAGCGGCGACGGCGCTTGCCATGCTAGCAGCCAGCATTCCGAGCTTTTGGCTGGGCCTGATCCTCATTCAGTCCTTCGCCGTTCGCCACGGTATCTTCCCCGTCTCCGGATATGGCGGGCCGGGCTCATCATTTGTGGATCGGATGTATCACCTGGCGCTACCCTCGATCGTGCTCGGTGTCGTCTCCTCGGCACTGATCCTGCGGTTTACTCGCGCTTCGATGCTGGATGTGCTCGGTGATGATTATATCCGCACCGCGCGGGCAAAAGGTCTCATCGAACGCAAGGTCATCCTGAAGCACGCGTTGAAAAATGCGCTGATCCCGATCCTGACCGTCATCGGTCTGACCGCCGCGGTGCTGATTTCCGGCGCGGTGGTGACCGAGACCATTTTCAGTCTGCCCGGCATCGGCAATCTCGTGGTGTCCGCCGTGCTGCGGCGCGACTATCCGGTGATCCAGGGCGCACTGCTCGTCATTGCCGGGCTCTATGTGCTGATCAATTTTGCGATCGACATGCTCTATCTGCTGGTCGATCCGAGGGTGCGCTACTGATGGCCGCGATATCAGACATGACCGCCGGCGCCGAGCGCCGCAAATTCGTCAGGCGTCTCTTCAAGCGCAAGACGGTCGTTTTCGGCGTCGCCGTGCTGACGATTTTCGTGCTGCTCGCCGTCTTTGCGCCGCTGATCGCGCCCTATGCGCCGGCTAAGCTGTCCATCGTCAACCGGCTGAAGCCGCCGAGCCTCATTCATCTCTTTGGCACCGATGAGTTCGGCCGGGATGTCTTCACTCGCACCATCTATGCCGGCCGCCTATCATTGCTGGTCGGCGGCGCGGTCGTTGCACTGGCGGCTGTCATAGGCGTCACGCTCGGTCTGCTCGCCGGCTTCTTCAAGCAATTGGATACGCCGATCGCCCGGCTGATCGATGCGATGATGGCCTTTCCCGACATCCTGCTGGCGATCGCGCTGGTCGCAGCGCTCGGGCCGTCGCTGACGACTGTCATTATTGCGCTCAGCATCGTCTATGCGCCTCGGCTCGCGCGTATCGTTCGCGCCTCGACGCTGGTCATCCGCGAACTGCCCTATGTAGAGGCGGCGCGCGCACTCGGCGTCTCGACGCTGCATATCATGACGCGACATGTGCTCAGAAACCTGCTGTCGCCGATCTTGGTGCAGGGCACTTTCCTTTTCGCCAATGCCATGCTCGCCGAAGCCGGCCTTTCCTTCCTCGGCCTTGGCGTCAGCCCCGACATTCCGACCTGGGGAACGATGATCGCCGCCGGCCGGCAATATCTCGACCAGGCCAACTGGATGACGCTGTTCCCAGGCTTCGCTATCATCCTCTCCGTCCTGTCGCTGCAGATGGTCGGCGACGGATTGCGCGACATTCTCGATCCCAGACTTCGAAAGGACTTGTAGCTCATGTCTTCCGGATATGAACCGAAACGGCCATTGCTGATCGCCAACGTCAAGCCGATGGCTTTCGGACAGGCGACGTCAGACGGCGTCGTTGACGTGCTGATCGGCGCGGATGGGCGTATCGCCGAGGTCGGGCCGTCGCTTGCGGTCTCCGCCGACGTCGAACGGATCGATGGAAAGGGCGCTTGGATGTCGCCAGGCTGGATCGATTTACACGTCCATATCTGGCATGGCGGGACTGATATCTCCCTTCGTCCCTCAGAATGTGGCGTTGAACGCGGCGTGACGACACTGGTCGATGCCGGCTCGGCAGGCGAAGCGAATTTCCATGGTTTCCGCGAATATATCATCGAGCCGGCACGCGAACGCATCAAGGCGTTTCTCAATCTCGGCTCGATTGGCCTCGTCGCCTGCAATCGCGTCAGCGAATTGATAGACATCCGCTCGATCGATTTCGACCGGATGCTTCAGGTCTATGCCGACAACAGCGAGCATATTGTCGGCATCAAGGTACGCGCGAGCCATGTCATCACCGGCTCCTGGGGCATCACACCCGTCAAGCTCGGCAAGAAGATCGCCAAGATATTGAAGATCCCGATGATGGTGCATGTCGGCGAGCCGCCTGCACTCTATGACGAGGTGCTGGAGGTTCTCGGACCTGGCGACATCGTCACGCACTGCTTCAACGGCAAGGCTGGCAGCAGCATCATGGAGGATGAGGATCTTTTCGATCTCGCCGAGCGCTGCGCCGGCGAGGGCATCCGTCTCGATATCGGCCATGGCGGCGCGTCCTTCTCCTTCCGTGTCGCCGAGGCGGCGATCAAGCGTGGGCTTCTGCCATTCTCGATCTCCACCGATCTGCATAACCGATCGCTGAATTTCCCGGTCTGGGATCTCGCAACGACGATGTCGAAGCTCCTGTCGGTCGACATGCCCTTCGAGAAGGTGATCGAAGCGGTCACCCACGCGCCGGCCTCGGCCATCAAGTTGCCGCTTATCAATCGACTTGCGGTCGGAGAACGCGCTGAATTCACCATCTTCGATCTTGTGGAGTCCGATATCGAGGCGGTGGATTCGATGGGCGATACCGCCATGTTGAAGCAGCTTTTTGAACCGCGCTACGCGGTCATCGGCAGTGAGGCCGTTGCGGCAAGCCGCTACATCCCGCGGGCGCGAAAACTGACACCCCATGGCCACGGCCATTAGCCGAACTTAGAATTTTATGATTATACGACAGGAGTTTGTGTGAACCAGTCTTCAGCCCAAGCCGAGAGCGCACAGGGTTCGCCCTATGAGCGCCTCTCCACCCTCGGCATCGCGCTGCCGCCACCGCCGCCGCCGATCGCCAATTTCGTAACGCATGTTCTCGAAGGCAACATGCTTTACCTATCCGGCCAAGGTCCGCGCGAAGCCGACGGCACCATGCATTTCGGCAAGGTCGGCGCTGAGGTGGGCATCGAACAGGCTTATCGCCATGCCCGGCTGACCGGCATCAACCTGCTGGCCGTCATGCAGGACGCGCTCGGCGATCTCAAGCGCGTCAAGCGGGTGGTGAAGCTTTTGGGCATGGTCAACGCCACCCCGGATTTCGCTGATCATCCGAGCGTCATCAACGGCTGTTCCGACCTGTTCATCGAGGTTTTCGGAGCAGCCGGTCAGCACGCCCGTTCCGCTGTCGGCTTCGGCTCGTTGCCAGGCAATATCACCGTCGAGATCGAAGCGATCGTGGCTTTGCACGGCTGAGGGAAGGACAGGACATCAATGACCGCGCCAGCCCATCAGTCTTTCGATCTTCTCCGCCGAGCTACGCACCTGCGCGACATAGTGGCCCTCGTCGGAGAAGGCTTTCTGCTCCGGCAGAACGATAGAGATGGTGGCGACGCACTGGCCGTCGCGATCGCATATGGGCGAAGCGATGCAGGCGACGGAATAGTCGGATTCCCCTGCCTGGATCGACAGGCGCGCTTCCAGCGCTTTTGCCGCAGCCGTCGACAGCGTCACGGGATCGACATCGGCGCGGCCGGTCGGAGAGGTGCGTGCGCAGTGCCTGAAAAGTTCGATGCGTTCTTCCTCCGGCAGATGACCGACGAGCAGGCGGCCGGAAGCCGTCCAATTGAGCGGTACTCGCGTGCCGACGCGCGAGGCCACCTGAAAGTGGCTTGGGCCATCGGCCATGGCGAGAACGAGCATGTGGTCGCCGTCGCGGCCGCAGACCTGAACGGTTTCTCCGGCCTGCCGGCAGAGATCGTGCATTTCATGGGTGGCGACGCTCATGAAATCGAGCGATCGGGCATAGGCCAGGCCATAGTGATAGAGGCGGGAGCCAAGCCAGATGGTGCCGTCGGCATTGCGGCTGAGCAGGTTTTTCTCAACGAGGTCGTCGACGATGACGTACACGGTCGAGAGCGGTGCGCTGATCGCCTTGGCAACGGCGTAGACACCGCAGGGCGCGCCGGTTTCGTAGAGGTGATCGATGACCTGCAGCGCCCGATCGATGCCGCTGACCCGCGAGCGCCGCGCGCCCTTGACGGCGTCGCCGTGATTTTCGCTGACTGCCTCGCTCTCGGAGTAGCCGATGGGTGATGTCTTCGCGTCCAAAAACCGAACTCCCGTTCAAATCGGTGGTTTGTTACATAATTATGGCATAGCTGTCGATGGTTCGGAACTGCAAGCACCACCTCGCCAGCAAAAAAATCTGGAGATCCCCATGCCGAATGAAGATATTCGTCCGTCCGTCGGACTTCGCCCCGTCATCAACGTCTCGGGCACGATGACGAGCCTTGGCGCATCGATCGTGGTTCCGCAGGCGATTGCGGCAATGGGATCCATCCTGCCGCAGTTCGTTGAAATCAACGACCTGCAGCGCAAGGCGAGTGCGGTTATCGCGCGTCTGACGGGCGGCGAGGCGGGTTTCGTCACGGCCTCCTGCTCGGCGGGCATCAGCCTGGCGGTCGCCGGCGCCATCACTGGCAACGACCTTGCCGCGATTGAGCGTCTCCCCGACGTGCGCGGCGACAAGAACGAAGTCATCGTTCAGATGGGACATGTCGTGAGCTATGGCGCGCCGGTCGACCAGGCGATACGGCTTGCGGGCGGCAAGGTCGTGCTGATCGGCCAGGCGACCTCGACATACCGGCATCATCTCGAAGGCGCGATTACCGAAAAGACGGCGGCCGCCCTCTATGTCGTTTCGCATCATGTCGTCAATTACGGCATGTTGAGCCTCAAGGAATTCTGTGAGATCGCCCATGCCAAGGGCGTGCCCGTCATTGTCGATGCGGCTTCCGAATATGATCTGCGCATCTTCCTGGAGCAGGGCGCGGATCTCGTTCTCTACTCCGGCCACAAATTCCTCAGCGGTCCGACTTCGGGCATCGTCGCGGGACGCAAGGACATGGTGCGCAACACTTTCTTGCAAAATCTCGGTATCGGCCGCGGCATGAAGGTCGGCAAGGAGAGCATCTTCGGCGTCATGGCGGCACTCGAAGCCTGGGAGACGCGCGACCATGCCGGCATCCGCGAGCGCGAGACTAGCTATCTCCGTCTCTGGCACGACCGTTTCGAGGGCCGCCCCGGCGTCGAGGCGGTAATCGAGCCTGATCCGACCAACAATCCGCTTGACCGGCTGCGTTTAGCCATCGATCCGCGCGAGGCCCACATCACCGCCTGGGATCTGGCCGTCGCCTTGGCACGGGGAACACCGCCAATCATCGTTCGCGACCACGAGGTCGAGCACAATTACTTCTATCTTGATCCCTGCAATCTGCATCCGGGCGAGGAGGTGATCGTAGCGGCCCGCATCGGCGAAGAGCTCGACAGGGCGCAGGCCTCGAACGAGATCATCGCCACGTCCTTGGAAGATCGCAGCCGCCGCCGTTTCGATGGTCTGTTGCGTTGGCCGGATTGAGGCGGTGGACAAGGGGATCATGATGGCCAGCAGCGACTCGCAGACTTCACAGATCGCCGAGCCGGTGCTTTCGGTGGAGGGAATGACGACCTCCTTCCTGGTGGAGGGCGCCTGGAAGCCGGTGGTGCGTGACGTGTCTTTCACCGTGGCGCCGGGAGAAACCGTGGCGATCGTCGGGGAATCCGGTTCCGGTAAGAGCGTCACGTCGCTGTCGATCATGCGGCTCTTGCAGCAGGATATGAGCCGGATTACCGGCCGTATCATGCTCGGCGGGCGCGATATTCTGGCGCTGCCAGAAAGCGAAATGCGCAAGGTACGCGGCAAGGATGTCGCGATGATCTTCCAAGAGCCGATGACCAGCCTCAATCCGCTCTTCACCATCGGCGACCAGATTTCCGAGGCGCTGCTCTGCCATGGTGAGATGTCCAGGGCCGAAGCGAAGGCGGAGACGATCCGGCTCCTGGAGCGCGTGCGCATCCCATCGGCCGCCTCGCGCTTCGACGAATATCCGCACCGCTTTTCCGGCGGTATGCGCCAGCGGGTGATGATCGCCATGGCGCTGGCCTCGCGCCCGAAGCTTTTGATTGCCGACGAACCAACGACGGCACTCGATGTCACCATTCAGGGACAAATACTTGATCTCATCAAAATGCTGCAGGAAGAGCAGGGAACGTCCGTCCTCTTCATCACCCACGACATGGGCGTAGTCGCCGAGATCGCCGACCGCACCATCGTCATGTATCGCGGCGAGCAGGTGGAAACGGGCGAGACCAGCGAGATCTTCTTCCACGCCACGCACTCCTATACACGCGCGCTGCTTTCGGCCGTTCCTGTGCTCGGGTCGATGAAGGGGCGCGAGCGGCCCTTGCGGTTTCCTGTCGTCAACAGCGAAACCGGCCAAGCGGAGCCGTTGATGGAGGCTGCCGATACTGTCGCAGCGATGCAGCGACCTGTGCTGGAGGTGAAGAACCTTTGCAAACGGTTCGACATCCATTCCGGTCTTTTCGGCCGGCTGCAGGGCAGGGTGCATGCGGTCGAGAACGTCTCCTTCGATCTCCAGGCCGGCGAGACGCTGTCGCTGGTCGGCGAATCCGGTTGCGGCAAGTCAACGACGGGCCGTGCCATCATGCGGCTGATAGAGCCGCAAAGCGGCTCCGTGCTTGTCGACGGCGAGGAGATGCTGGCCCTTGACCGCAAGGGTCTGCGCGATATGCGCCGTAAGGTGCAGATGATTTTCCAGGACCCCTTTGCGAGCCTCAATCCGCGCATGACGATCGGTGCTGCCGTCGCCGAACCCTATCTCGAACATAAGATGGGAACGGCGAAAGAGGCACGCGACAAGGTCGCGGACCTTCTGGTCAAAGTCGGCCTTTCGCCTGATATGGCGGCGCGTTATCCGCACGAGTTCTCCGGCGGGCAGCGTCAGCGCATCTGCATTGCCAGGGCGCTCACCCTCGATCCCAAGGTGATCATCGCGGACGAGAGTGTCTCCGCTCTCGACGTTTCGATCAAGGCACAGGTCATCAACCTGCTGCTCGACCTGCAGCAAAGCCTGAACCTCGCCTTCCTGTTCATTTCCCATGACATGGCCGTCGTCGAGCGCGTCAGCCACCGGGTCGCGGTGATGTATCTCGGCGAAATCGTCGAGATCGGGCCGCGCCAAGCGGTGTTCGAGAACCCTCAACACCCCTATACCAAGAAGCTGATGTCGGCGGTGCCGGTACCCGATCCGGCGCGGCGAAAATTGAAGCACGGCATCGCTGCAGACGAGCTGAAAAGCCCAATCCGGCCTCCGAACCACACGATGCAGCCGCTGAAATATGTGGAGATCTCGCCCGGTCATCAGGTTGCGCTCTGACGGCCGGAGGTTCGGCGCATCCATGTCGTCATTGCAGTGTCGCAAGCCGTCCCTGGATAAACGGTTTGCGTCGATGATGTTATGGTTGCACAACGAGCCTTATCTTGAGGAGATCCCATGGATTTTTCCCAGCAACCCCGACCGACCGAGGCGGGCATTCTGCAATTCATGGAGATCTGCGATTCCTTCTATCCGCCCGATGCCGTGACGGCTTCCATCGAGCAGCAGCGGCAATGGTATGATGCACTTTGCAGCCGCTTCGATCGCCCGCTGCCTGAGGGCATGCGCACGCAGGATGACGCCGTGATGGGGAGAATCCCGGTGAGGCGTTATCCGCCGCGGACGATCCGGACCTCTACATGTCTGCTCTATCTTCACGGCGGCGGCTTCGTGGTCGGTTCGCTCGAGAGCCATCATGCAATCTGCGCCGAAATAGCCGACCATGCTGGGGCCGAACTGGTGTCCGTCGATTATCGTCTGGCACCTGAACATCGCTGGCCTGCGCAGACGGATGATTGCTATGGCGTTCTCAAGTCGTTGCTTGCCGAGGGAAAGACCGTCGTGCTGATCGGCGACAGCGCCGGCGGCAATCTGGCGGCGGGGCTCGCCGTTCGGGCAAAGGGAGAGGAGCTCTCCGGCATTGTCGGGCAGATATTGATCTATCCGGCGCTTGGCGGCGACCTCGTTTCCGGTTCCTACGAGGAGATGGCGAATGCGCCGGGGCTTACGACCGCCGACGTCGGCTATTATCGCAGCGTGTTGCAGGCGCCCGCTGGCGATCCGGTCGTCGAGCCTCTTGCCTCATCGTCTTTTGCCGGCCTCCCGCCGGCCTTCATAACGGTCGCGCATTTTGATCCGCTGCGTGATGACGGCCGCAACTATGCGGCAAGGCTCGCCGAGGCGGGTGTCGAGGTCTGGTTTCGCGAAGAGCCGCAGATGGTGCATGCCTGGCTGCGCGCGCGGCATATGAGCGACGGCGCGCGTGCCGGTTTCCGCGCCATATGCGAGGCAGCCAGGCATTTTGCCGGATCGAACTGATCACATCAGATCGCGCCGGAAACGCTTTTCCTCGAAGAGTTTTTCGAAAATTTGCGTATTGTCTTCGAAGGCGATGACGGACGCGCGGATGATCCATTCGGTTGCCGTGCAAGAAATCGTCGCCATCGCCACCGTGCGGACGAACCATCCCGGCCGCCGCATGTCGCATGTCCAGATCGAGGTTCCACTCATCGACAGCGGATCGTCCGGCGCGATGGACCAGACCTCTTCGCGGAGCTGGCGTGTGGAAAGTCCGGTGCCCGGATGTTCGAAAAGGCCGGTATCCTCGCGGATTTCATAATGGGTCTTGTTAGCGGAGAGATCGCGCACGACCTGACGCTTCGTCAAGGCCGGGGCATGTTCGATATATTTCGGCAGCGGGTCGGGGCTGTCCGGCTGCTTGATATCGATGGCTTCATGTGCGCCGAGCTTTGGCAGACCGAAACCAATGGAGGCGATATCGATCGTCAGGCCTGGATTTTCCGGCGGCGGCAGGATCATCGGCCAGTATGAAGTCGAAAGCGAAAGGCAGATGCGGTGGCCTTTTCGGAATCGATAGCCGCATGCATCCAGCGTCAGCCTGACCGTGGTGCGTTCGCCCTTCTTCAGCGGCTTTGGCTCGGCGTTGCCTTCGCGATGGGCGAGGTTAAGGACGCCGAAGGAGACGCGCGTCGCGGTACCGTCCGGGTGAAGATCGATAAGCCGGGCGCAAAGATTTGCCGTCTCGGCATCACAGCGCAGGCGGAGGGTGACGACCGGACAGCCGAGATAGTCATGATCGGCGACCAGCGGTGCGGTTTGAAAGGTCAGCGAGCCGGCATCGTCGAGACGCTGGTCGAGCGCCATTTCGGCATCGGGTTTCAAGGTGAAATATTCACCGGAAGTCGTACCCGTATCGAGCGGCGAGCGCAGATAGACGGCATGTTCCGGCGCATGCGGGATCGGCATGCCTTCTATCAGCGTGCCGAACTGCTCGACATAAAAGCATTGCATCTCCGGCTTCTGCCAATCCTGCTTGGCGATCCAGAAGCCCGGATCGAAATCGCGGCGCGGTGCCGGCTTCACCGCGTCGAGAATATAGGCGCGCACCTGCGGCACGCCCTCGACACCATTTTGATCGCCACGCAGCCAGCGGTTCCACCAGGCGATCGCCTCGCCGTGGAAATCGGCGCGGGGCTTCGGCCAGGCAAAATGCGGATATTTATGGACCCACGGACCGATCAGCGCCTTTGCCCTATTGCCGAGACCTTCGACGGCCATCAGCGGCGTGTTGCGATAGCCGTCCGCCCAGCCGGCAATGACAAGGGCGGGAACCTTGACGTCAGCGAAATTTTCGCAGATCGAGCCGTGCCGCCAGAAATCGTCGCGGCGCTGATGCTGCAGCCATTCTTCCATGAAGAATGGCTCATTCTCCAGGCGTTGTAGCCACATATCTTTCCAACGATCGCCGACGATATCGGGGTCGGGAGAGCGGGATTGATAACCGAGCATAGTTGCGGCCCAGGAGAGCTGCGCCGAGAGATGGCAGCCATTCTTATAATGGATATCGTCATTATAGCGGTCGACTGTTGAGGCGATCGATATCACCGCCTTGAGCGCAGGCGGGCGGAGCGCTGCGACCTGCAAGCTGTTGAAGCCACCCCAGGAAATGCCCATCATGCCGACGGAGCCGTTCGACCAGGGCTGTGCCGCGATCCAGGCGATCAGTTCGCAGGCATTGGCGAGCTCAAGTTCGGTATATTCGCCGTCGATAACGCCATCGGATTCGCCAGAGCCGCGAATATCGACACGAACACCGGCGATGCCGGCGGCGGCAAATACCGGGTAGGTCGATTCATCGCGAGGGCTCGTTCCGTCGCGCTTGCGATAAGGCAGGAATTCGAACACCGCCGGTACCGGATCGCTTTCAGCGCCGTCGGGCATCCAGATACGCGCCGCAAGCCGCGTGCCGTCCTTAAGCGTGATCCAATGGTTTTCGATGACAGTGAAGCTGCGGTCAGTCATGACGGGCTCATTCCGATATTGCGAGGATGATGATTATAGCGCGTGGAATGGTCAAAGATCACAACATCAATTTCCAGCACTCTCCATCTTTCTTGTCGTCAGCACCCGCTCCAGCCAGCCGATCTCCATTTCCGGCACTGATTTCAGCAGCAGATCCGTGTAGTCGTCGAACGGCGGCGAAAGCACTTTCGATTTCGGCCCGAAGCGCACGAGCCTGCCGCGATGCATGACCGCGACACTGTCGGCGATGGCACGCACGATGGCGATATCGTGCGTAATGAAGATGTAGGAGAGCTGGGATTCCTCCTGGAGCCGCATGAGCAGTTTCAGGATGCCTTCGGCAACGAGCGGATCGAGCGCCGAGGTAGGCTCGTCGCAGAGGATCAGTTCCGGTTTGGCTGCAAGAGCGCGTGCAATCGCGACGCGCTGTTTCTGGCCTCCGGAAAGCTCGGCCGGATAACGGTCGATGAAACCATTGCCCATCTCGATCTCATCGAGCAGCTCCTTCACCCGCGCCGTCTTTGCTGCGCCCCGCAAGCCATAATAGAAGGTGAGGGGACGGCCGATGATATCGCGCACGGTCTGTCGGGGGTTCATGGCGGTATCGGCCATCTGGTAGATCAGTTGAATGCGTCGCAGCTCATTGCGCGAGCGGTTTTTGAGGGCCGGAGTGAGCGATTTGTTGTCAAAGGAAATCCTGCCGTCGCTGGGCGGCAGCAATCCGGTGATAACGCGTGCGAGCGTTGATTTTCCGGAGCCGGATTCACCCACAATGGCAAGTGTCTGACCTTTTGGTACATGTAGAGAAACATCGTGCAACACTTTGAAGCCGTTCGAATATTCGGCACTGATATTCTCAACCTTCAGAAGGGTGTTGGATTGATCTGCCGCCTCTTCCCGCGCGGTCTGGCGGACATTGACGAGGGCGCGGGTATAGTCTTCCCGAGGCGCCTCGATGATCTGCTGTACTGGGCCGCATTCCACTTGTCTGCCGTGCCGCAACACCATGATGTCATCGGAGATCTGCGCGACGACGGCAAGGTCGTGCGTGATGTAGAGTGCTGCCGTATGGGTCTCCTCGATGGCGTGTTTGATCGCCGCCAGGACGTCGATCTGCGTCGTCACGTCGAGCGCGGTGGTAGGTTCATCAAAGACGATCAATTCGGGATTGGAGCAGAGCGCCATCGCTGTCATCGCGCGCTGAAGCTGGCCGCCCGAGACCTGGTGGGGAAAGCGATCGCCGAAGGTCTCGGGATTGGGCAGGCCGAGGACCCGGAAGAGGTAAAGTGCACGCTTCCTCGCCTCATCCTTCGTCATCAACCCATGCTTGACGGAGGCTTCGATCACCTGTTCGCCCAGCTTGTGGGCCGGATTGAAGGCGGCCGCAGCCGATTGCGCGACATAGCAGACGCGCGCCCCGCGAATCCTGCGGATGCCCGATTTGCCAAGCGGAAGAATATCGACGCCGTCGAGCAGCACCGTGCCGCCGGTGATCTCCGCGCCGCCGCGGCCATAGGCAAGCGCCGAGAGGCCGATGGTGGACTTGCCGGCGCCGGACTCGCCGATCAGGCCGAGCACCTTGCCCTTTTTGAGATCGAAGGAGACATCGTTGACGATCGTGACCTTTTTCGGCGGCTCGCCGGGCGGATAGCTTGTCGCTTCGATCTTGAGATTGCGAACGGAAAGAAGCTCAGGCATCGCCACGTCCTCCCTTAAGGCTGGAGGTGCGCTTCAGGAGCCAGTCGACCACCAGATTGACACAGACTGCCAGCGCCGCGATCGCGGCGCCCGGCACAAGAGCGGCGGAGACGCCGAAGATGATGCCGTCCTTGTTATCCTTGACCATGCCGCCCCAATCGGCCGACGGCGGCTGGATGCCGAGCCCGAGGAAGGACAGCGTCGAGAGGAACAGGATCGAAAAAGCAAAACGCAGGCCGAATTCCGCCAGCAATGGCGAGAGCGTGTTCGGCAGGATTTCACGGAAGATGATCCAGACCTTGCCTTCACCGCGCAATTTAGCCGCCTCCACGAACTCCATCACTGCCACATCCAGCGCGACTGCGCGGCCAAGGCGAAAGACGCGCGTGGAATCGAGGATCGCCATGACGAGGATGAGCACGACAAGATTCTGCGGCAGCACGGCCAGCACCACGAGTGCGAAGATCAAGGTCGGGATCGACATCATCAGGTCGTTGAAACGCGAGAAGACCGTGTCGACCAATCCGCGCGAGACGGCGGCAGTGAAGCTGAGGATGATGCCGAGCGAAAACGAAATGATCGTCGCCGCCAGCGCCACGAATAAAGTGGTGCGGGCGCCGTAGATCAACCGCGACAGGATATCGCGGCCGAGATTGTCGAGACCGAAGAAATACTGCGCGTCGGCCGCCTGCCAGACGTTGCCGACGACCTCGGTTTCGCCGTAGGGCGCGATCAGGGGCGCAAAGATCGCACAGATGAAGGCCAGCAGAATTCCGATGATGCCGACCCAGGCGGTGATGGGGATGTCTCTCAATCTCATCGCGGATGCCTCAGGCGCGGGTTGGCGACGATCGCCAGGACATCGGCAACCATGTTGAGCAGGATGTAGACGGCGGCGAAGATCAGTCCGCAGGCCTGGACCACCGGCATGTCGCGCACGGTGACGGCATCGACCATATACTGGCCCATACCGGGATAGACGAAGACCACTTCCACCACCACGACGCCGACGATCAGATAGGCGAGGTTCAGTGCCACAACGTTGATGATCGGCGCCAGAGCATTGGGGGCGGCATGTTTGACGATCGCGCGAAAGGCGCTGAGGCCCTTCAATTCCGCTGTTTCCATATAGGCGGACGACATCACCGAGAGGATGGCGGCCCGTGTCATGCGCATCATATGGGCGAGAACGACGAGCACCAACGTCGCCGTCGGCAGGGCAATGGCCTTCAGCCGATCGACGAAGGCCATACCGTCATAGACGGTCGCTGGGAATGTCGCGATCCCGAATTTCACCCCGAAAAACAGGATAAGCAGATAGCCGATGAAGAACTCCGGCAGCGAGATCGCCGCCAGCGAGATCACGTTGATGATCTTGTCAGGCAAACGGTTTCGAAAATGCACGGCCAGCATGCCGAGCCCGACTGCGAGCGGCACCGAGATGACCGCGGCACAGGCTGCAAGGAATAGCGAATTGCCGAGACGTTTGCCGATCTGTTCGCTGACGGAATTCTTGCTGGCCCAGGATGTGCCAAAATTCCCCTGGACCGCATTGCCGAGCCATTCGACGTAGCGAGTGGTGACGGGCCGATTGAGGCCGAGTTCGGCGCGGATATTGGCGACGGCTTGCGGTGTTGCCGACTGGCCGAGATAGGTCGTCGCGAAATCGCCCGGCAAGGCTTCAAGGCCGCCGAAGATCAGGACCGAGACCGCGAAAAGCAGCACGAGGCTGAGCAAGAAGCGCTCGATAATGAGGGACAGCAGCGGAAAACGCTGATTGAACCGCAATCCGGGCAGGACTGTGCTGGGTTGTAAATCGGACATGGCTGATGCCTCGCGCTGAAACGTCAGGAGGACCGCGAAGGTTTTCCGCGATCCCGGTTCCGTTAGAGATGAGGGCGTTTCCGCCCTGCTTTGGGCATCAGGACTCCAGCCAGACGCGGGTGGCGACGTAGCCGTTCGACATGTCGTTGCCGATGTCATGAACATAGCCCTTCACCTGCTTGGTGGAGGCATTCACGAAGTCGTTGAACATCGGCAGAATGACGCCGCCCTCGTCCCGGACCATCATCGCCATGGTGCGGTAAAGCTCCTTGCGCTTGGCCTCGTCGAGTTCAGAGCGCGCCTGGAGAAGAAGCTTGTCGAAGTCCGGACGCTTGAAGCGAGTGTCGTTCCAGTCGGCCGTCGAGAGATAGGCGGTGGAATACATCTGATCCTGCGTCGGCCGGCCGCCCCAATAGGAGGTGGAGAAAGGCTGGACATTCCAGACGTTGGTCCAGTAGCCATCGCCCGGCTCGCGCTTGACCTCGATGTTGATGCCGGCCTTCTTGCAGCTTTCCTGATAGAGGACGGCGGCGTCGACGGCACCCGGGAAGGCGACTTCCGAGGTGCGCAACAGCACGGAGCCGCTGTGGCCGGACTTCTTGTAGTGGAAGGCGGCCTTGTCGGGATCGTAGACACGCTGCTCGATGCCTTCGGGGAAGAGGGCATAGGTGCTGTTGATCGGGAAGTCGTTGCCGACCTTGCCGTAGCCGCCGAGGATCTTCTTCACCATGGTTTCGCGGTCCATGGCATATTTCAGCGCCAGGCGAAGGTCGTTATTGTCGAACGGTGCGGTGTTGCAATGCATGATGAACACGTAATGCCCGCGGCCGGCGGTCGACAGGATTTCGACATTGGGTGCGCGCTTCAACAGGTCCACGGTCTTCGGATCGACGCGGTTGATGTAATGCACCTGACCCGACGACAGGGCGGCAATACGCGCAGTCGCATCATTCATGCCGATGATTTCGACCGAGTCGACGAAACCGCGATCGGTACGCCAATCGTCCTTGTTCCTCTCGAAGGTGGCGCGCACGCCGGGCTCGAAACTGACGAGCTTGTAGGGACCTGTACCGATCGAAGCGAGGGGATCGTCTTTGCCGCCGTTCGGCTGGATGACGAGATGGTAATCGGAGAGCAGCAACGGCATGTCGGCGTTGCCTTCGGTTAGGGTCAGGACGAGGTTATCACCATCGGCCTTGATCTCCTTGATCGACTTCATGACGCCGAGCGCGCCGGATTCCGACTTGCTGTCCGTGTGGCGGTTCAATGTGGCAACGACGTCGTCGATGGTCAGATCTTTGCCGTTGTGGAACTTGACGCCCTTGCGGATTTTGAAGGTCCACGTGGCGGCATCCTTCGACGGCTCCCAGGATTCGGCGAGCGCCGGAACGGCCGCACCGGTCAGCGGATGGGATTCGACCAGCATGTCGCCCCAGCAACGGCCGACGCAGAACATGAACTGCGACAGGAACTTTGCCGGGTCCTTGGAATCGGTGGCGGCACCGCCTTCAAGTCCGAGTTTCAGATGGCCGCCGCGTTTCGGTTCGGCTGCCATGGCGCTTTCGGTGAAAAGCTGGTCGGCAAGGGCCAATGTCATGCCGGCCGCCATGGCACGTCCCATGAATTCGCGACGGCTCAATCCGCCCGAGGTCACACGGCTCGCCAAGTGTTTCGTGTAGTCTTTCATTCCCCTGTTCCTTCTTCTTGATGCGTTGATAGAACTCTCGGGCAAGACTTCGGATGCGGTTTCCTCTCCGCCGGAAGCCTGTTTGCCCGCGATCATGCGGGAAAATAATGCGGTTGTCGCCGCCTTCTCACTTTCCTTTCCAGATTGGTGTTCGCTTCTCTGCGAAAGCCCTTGCTCCTTCCAATTGATCCTCGCTCGAATAGAGGGCATCAACCGTCGCAAACTGCCGTTTGGTGATCTTGTTCATGGCAGTCTGAAACGTCGTTCCCTCCGCTTCGCGCACGATTTCCTTGATGGCTGCGTAGACAAGCGGCGGCCCGCTTTCGAGAAGCCGGGCGAGTTCCCATGCCCGGTCCATCAATCGGTCCGCGGCGACGATCTCATTGACGAAGCCCCAGCGATGAGCCTCGGCGACGTCAAGCCAGCGGCCGGTCAGGAGCATGTCCATGGCGATATGATAGGGAATGCGCTTCGGCAATTTGATCGATGCGGCGTCCGCGACAGTCCCGGAGCGGATCTCCGGAAGGGCGAAGGTCGCATGCTCGGCGGCGATGATCAGATCGGTGGAAAGGGCAATCTCCAGGCCGCCGCCGCAGCAGATACCGTTGACGGCGCAAATCACGGGCTTGTTGAGATTGCGAAGTTCCTGCAGGCCGCCGAAACCGCCGACGCCGTAGTCGCCATCGACCGCGTCGCCGGCGGCAGCCGCCTTCAAATCCCAACCGGCCGAAAAGAACTTCTCGCCGGCGCCCGAAACGATCGCGACGCGCAGCTCGGGATCATCACGGAAATCGCGGAAGATCAGGCCCATCTCGCGGCTTGTCGCAAGGTCGATGGCGTTCGCCTTCGGCCGGTCAATGATGACCTCCAAGATACTGTTGTCACGCCTGATGCGGATGGGGCTTTGCAACTTCCGCTACCTCCTTCGCCGGATGAGCGCGTCTGCGGCGACGACGCCACGATTTTCAGGCAGAACCATCAATGGATTAATGTCCAGTTCCTCAAGTCGCGCGGCGTTTTTTACGACATATTCTGCCGCCGATACGACGGCGTCCGCAACTATATCGAGGTTGCCCTTCGCCGCGCCGCGATAGCCTTCGATCAATTTCCTAACCTTCAGCCGCGAAATGGCTTCCAGGACGTCCGCCTTCGTCACTGGAAGAGGCAAAATGACGGAATCTTCGAGCAATTCCACCAGAATTCCGCCCGCGCCGACCGTCAATGTCAATCCGACGACGGGATCGCGCACGGCACCGACGATCAACTCGGCGACGGGGCGCTCGATCATGCGTTCGACCAGGTATCCGGAGGCGATCGAGGCCATGCGCTCTGCCGCGTTTCGCACCGCCTCCACATCCCGGAGGTTGAGTACGACCGCTCCAACCTCGGACTTGTGTTCGAGGCCCAACGCCTTCAGGGCGACAGGAAAACCGATGCGTTGCGCCTGCTCCGCTACGTCACCTGGACTGGATGCCGTTGCTCCCAGTGGAATGGTGAGCCCGGCGGCGGATAGCTCCGCCTTGGCCGCCGCCTCACTCAGGGTTTCGATCTCGCCTGGGACCAGAGGACTATCAAGCAGGGGCAGCGGTGCGCGAGCATGCCATGCCAAGCCGATCCGACTTGCAACCTCGGCCGCTGCAATCGCTTCGCTGATGCCGCAGAGAGGCACTATGCCATCCTGCATCAGCCGCAAGGCGATCGCTTCCGGCATGTTTTCCGGCAGCGTCGCCAGGATGCCCGCACGGGCGCCGGTGCGCTTGGCCGCTGCCGCGACGGCGGCGATCGTCGTCATCCAGTCCGCTGCATCGCAACGATCGTCCCGTGGAAAATCGAGGACGATCAGATTGAATGCATAGTCGCCTTTAAACATGGCGGTGAAGGCTTCCGTTTGGCGGGAAAGATCGCCCCAAACGAAGGTGTGATAGTCGAGAGGGTTAGATAGGGTGACCATCTCGCCGAGACTGCGCCGCAAGGCAGGCAGTTGCTCCGGTTTCAGAGCGCGAAAATCGACGGCCCGGCCGGTCGCAGCATCGGCCATCAATGAGGCTTCGCCACCGGAACAGCTCATCGACGAAATTGCGTTGCTTGTGAGCGGGCCGGTCACGTGCAGCAGTTTCAGCGTTTCGATCAGTTCCGGAAGCGTTGCGACTCGGCCGATACCGAGACGGGCGAGAACCGCATCGGCGACTGCATCGCTGCCGGCGAGGGATGCCGTATGTGAAACAGCCGCGCGCTGTGCCTGTTCGGATTTGCCGACCTTCAGAGCGACGACGGGCTTTCGCAGTTCCCTCGCACGCGTGGCAAGTTTTTGAAGTGTCTGGACGTTGCCGAAACCTTCGATATGAAGGCCGATTGCCGTAACGCGGGGGTCTTCGAGGACGGCGAGGGCAAGATCCGATAACCCGGTCTGCGCCTGGTTGCCCGCCGTCATCAGATAGCTGATGGGCAGGCCGCGCTTCTGCATGGAAAGATTGATGGCGATGTTGGAGGATTGGGTGAGAATGGCAACGCCACGTTCCACACGTACCATTCCGTGCTGGTCGGGCCAGAGCAAGGCGCCGTCCAGTCCGTTGATCACGCCATAACAATTCGGCCCGATGATCGGCATGTCGCCGGCTGCACTGACCAACGCCTCCTGCAGCGCGACGCCATCCGCCAGTTCGGCGACCGCTTCGCTGAAGCCGGACGCGTAGCAGACGGCGCCACCGGCACCCCTCGCTGAGAGGGTACGCACGATATCGATGGTCAGCAGTCGGTTGACGCCGACGAAGGCGGCATCCGGCGCGGCGGGCAGATCTTCCACCGATCGATAGCAGCGGCGTCCCAGCACGGTGTCGAGCGTCGGATGCACCGGCCAGATGTCCCCGGCAAAACCCATCCGATCGCATTGTTCGATGACCCGGCGCGCCTCACGGCCGCCGAAGACGGCGATCGTTTGCGGTCTGATCAGGCGATCGAGCGGGCGTTGTTTCATCCAATCACGCTCCGTACGGCCGAAGCAGATCGCGGCTGATGATGTGCCGCTGGATTTCCGAGGTTCCGTCCCAGATGCGTTCGACACGGGCATCGCGCCAGAAGCGGGCAAGCGGCAGGTCGTCCATCAACCCCATGCCGCCGAAGATCTGGATCGCCTCGTCAGTGACGCGGGCAAGCATTTCGGAGGCATAGAGCTTGGCCGATGCGATTTCGCGATTGGCGGGAAGACCGGCGTCGAGCCGCCAAGCGGCGGATAGGGTCAGCAGGTCGGCGGCGTCGATTTCCGTGATCATGTCAGCCAGCTTGAACGACACGCCCTGATTGGCGCCGATCGGCCGGCCAAATTGTTTGCGCTCCGCCGCATAAGGCAGGGCCAGGTCGAAGACGCGCCGAGCCCGCCCGACGCAGGTCGCTGCGACTGTCAGCCGCGTGCCGTAAAGCCATTCATTGGCGATATCGAAGCCGCGATGCACCTCGCCAAGCACCTGGGATTTGGGCAGACGGCAGTCCGTGAAGCTCAGGATGACATTGTGATAGCCGCGATGGGAAACCGAGTCATAGCCTTTGAGGATCTCGAACCCCGGCGTGCCGCGATCGACCAGAAAAGCCGTAATCTTCTTCTTCACGCCCTTCGGCGTTTCCTCCTCGCCAGTGGCGGCAAAGACGATGACGAAATCGGCGACATCGGCGTGGGAGATGAAATGCTTGGTGCCGTTCAGAACGAAATCGCCGCCATCCTGCCGTGCGGCGCATTTCATGCCACGCATGTCGGAGCCGGCATCGGGCTCGGTGATGGCCAGCGCGTCAATCTTCTCGCCGCGTACGGCCGGCAGCAGATATCTACCGCGTTGCTCGCCTTCGCAGGCCATCAGAATTCCGGAAGGGCGGCCGAAAAAGACGGTGAGCCCCATCGAGCCGCGGCCGAGCTCACGCTCGACAAGCGTGAAGGTCACATGGTCGAGGCCGGCGCCGCCGATCTCCTCGGGAAAATTACACGCATAAAAACCGAGGTCGATGCATTTGCGCCGGATCCCCTGGGCAAGTTCCGGCGGGACTATGCCGGTGCGATCGACCTCGTTCTCATGCGGATAGATTTCCGCTTCGACGAAATCGCGGACTGTCTTGACGATCATCTCCTGTTCTTCATCGAGCCCGAAATTCATGACGCTTCCTCCTAGCGTTTTTGTCCGACATGACGCCCGACGCCTTCAGGCACAGGCAGTTTTGCATGGGCCTTAACAATGGACCTGACTTTGCTCAGCACCTCCTCCGGTGCAGGCGCGGCTTTTCCGGCCTTGGCATCGACATGCAGCAGCATATGTTCGGCAGTGGCGATCGTTTCGCCCGTTGCCGTATCGCAGATCGTGTGGAACACATGCAGCCGCTTTTCATCGGCTGATAGAAGCTGGCAAGTCGAATGGATCGCCTGGCCGAGCTTGGCTTCGCCGAGATGGCGAATATGCGTCTCGACGGTGTAATAGCTGTGACCGCGTTCGACATAGGCGAAGTCTACGCCGATCAGCCGCAGCAGCGCATCCGACGTATCGCCGAACACCTGCAGATAGCGGTGCTCGGTCATATGGCCATTGTAATCCACCCATGCCGGGCTGACTTTCGTTTCGATAAGCCGCAATGGCTGCGCGACATCCACCAGCTTTTTGTCGTCTCCGGCGGACGCCCAGAGGCCCTGCTCGAAATCCTTAAGCAGTTTGCCTGCACCCCAGCCCTTGCCGCCATGGCTGCCCTTCAGCGTCTGCAGGATGCCGACGAGATTTTCGTCGCGAATGCGCTCCAGCTCGCGGATCGATAATCCATCCGCTTGCTCGTCCGACTGCTGACCGATCTTTTCGACGAGAGCATCGTCGAGGTCGACGACATCCATCAGCTTCGTCCAGTTCCATTGCAGGGCCGGGCCGAACTGCGCGAGGAAGTGCCGCATGCCCGCTTCGCCGCCGGCAATGCGATAGGTCTGGAAGAGACCCATCTGCGCCCAGCGCAGGCCGAAGGAATAGCGGATGACGTCATCCAGTGTTTCGACGGTGCAGATGTCGTCCTTGATCAGCCAGAGCGCCTCGCGCCAGAGGGCCTCCAACAGGCGATCGCCCACGAAAGCTTCGATCTCCTTGGCGATGTGCACGCCCTTCATGCCGATCGGCGGCAGCCGTTCCATGGCCGCCTTGATCGTTTCCATCGAAGTCTTTTCGCCCCCGACGATTTCGACGAGCGGCAGCAGATAGACGGGGTTATAGGGATGCGCGACGAAGAGACGTTCCGGATGGCGCATGTCGCGTTGCAGATCGGTCGGCAACAGGCCGGAGGTCGATGAGCCGATCAGGGCATCCGGCCTTGCTGCCGCATCGATCTGCGTCAGGACTTTACGCTTGAGATCAAGCCGCTCGGGCACGCTTTCCTGGATCCAGTCAGCATCGGCAACGGCTTGCTCCAGCGTCACGCGAAAGGTGAGCTTGCCGCGCTGCGGAAGCGGCGCCCCGGTCAGCATCGCATAGGCCTTTTCCGCGTTCGCCAGCACTTCACCGACGATGCGGGTTGCTTCGGGATGGGGGTCGAAGACATCGACGTCGATGCCCGCCAGCAGGAAGCGAGCGATCCATCCGCCGCCGATGACGCCGCCGCCGATGCAGGCCGCCTTGTTGATCCTGGTCATCGGGGCCTCAGCGCTTCGTCAGTTTCAGTTTCTTGCGGACATCCTCAGGGCCGATGATGCGCGCACCCATGCCTTCGACGACCTGCACCGCCTTTTCGACGAGCTGGGCGTTGGTGGCGAGCATGCCCTTTCCGGCATAGAGATTGTCCTCAAGCCCGACGCGGACATTGCCGCCGGCAAGCACGGCCGCAGCCGGGTAGGCCATGGCGTTGCGGCCGATAGAAAAGGCCGAGAAGGTCCAGCTCGAGGGAACGTTATTGACCATCGCCATGAAGGTGTTGAGGTCATCGGGCGCTCCCCAAGGGATGCCCATGCAGAGCTGGATGAGGATGGGGTCCTCAATCAGACCCTCCTCGGCAAGCTGTTTGGCAAACCAGAGATGACCGGTATCGAAGGCTTCGATCTCGGGACGCACGCCGAGGTCCGTCATCTTTTTCGCCATTGCGCGCAGCATGGATGGCGTATTGGTCATCACATAGTCGCCGAGACTGAAATTCATCGTGCCGCAATCGAGCGTACAGATTTCCGGCAAGCATTCGGCAACGTGGCTGACGCGCTCGGAGGCGCCGGCCATATCTGTGCCTCGATCGTTCAGGGGAAGGGGGCGTTCAACATCGCCGAAGATCAGGTCGCCGCCCATGCCGGCAGTCAGATTGAGCACGACATCGACATCGGCAGAGCGAATGCGGTCTGTCACTTCCTTGTAGAGATCGTTGCGGCGGCTGGCAGCGCCGGTTTCGGGATCGCGGACATGGCAGTGAACCACTGCTGCGCCCGCTTTGGCGGCATCGATCGCCGATTCCGCGATCTGCTTGGGCGTGATCGGAACATGGCCGGATTTCGAAACCGTGTCGCCGGCGCCGGTGACGGCACAGGTGATGAAGACATCGCGGTTCATCGCAAGAGGCATTTTTGTTCTCCCTCGTATTGAGGGCATTACGAGACAAGCGGCGTTTCCATGCTTTGCATTTCCGGAAGCAGACGATACATTATCGGAATTATCGGAGGATGCCTGTGCTGACTTCATCCAACACGCCGCTCGACATCGATCTGCTGGTGCTTCCCGAAACGAACCTGATTCTGATCGCTTCAGTGATCGAACCGTTGCGCGGCGCCAATCGCATTTCCGGAGCCGAAATCTATCGCTGGCGTTTGTTTACACCTGATGGCTCGCCCGTCGAAACGACGAGCCACATTCCAGTTCCAGCTTCCGGCGGATTCAGGCCCACCGTCGACTCCGCTCCGCTCTTCGTGCTCGCGAGCTATAATTGGCGGCGCAGCGCGACTCAGGCGCTGAAGATGCAATTGTCGCAGACAGCACGCTATCGTTCGATGATGGCGGGCATCGAATCCGGCAGCTGGCTGCTCGCGGAAGCAAGCCTTCTCGACAATGTGTCGGCGGCTGTCCATTGGGAGGATTTCGAGGATTTCGCGCTGGCCTATCCGCAGGTGCGTGCCGTCAAGGACCGTTTCGTGATCGATGGCAAGCGCATCACCACCGCCGGCTCATTGCCGACCGTCGACCTGATGCTGGAAATCATCCGGCGGCGGCAAGGCTATTCACTCGCGCTGGAAGTCAGCCGGCTTTTCATCTACGAGCCGGCCAATACGCAGAGCGCAGCAGAACTTTCGCCGTCGACGGCCGGCTTGCGCATGCGCGACCCGCGCGTCGCGCAGGCCGTGCGGCTGATGGAGGAAAACATCGAGCAACCGCTGATCCTGACACGCCTGGCGCGGCGCATCGGCGTCAGTGCCCGTCATCTCCAGGCGCTCTTTCAGGAAAGCATCGGTGCGCCTCCGCACGTGCATTATCTGGCTCTTCGGCTCAACGCTGCACGACGCAAGGTAATCGAGACAAAGGATTCGTTCGCAGAGATCGCCGCGGCGACCGGCTTCAACTCGGCCTCGGCCTTTTCCCGCAGCTATCGCGCCAGCTTTTCGGAAAGTCCATCCGGCACGCGGCGGCGCCTGCGCGGGCGCGCTACGACTGCAGCAGAGCCGACATAGGCTGAAAGGCCTCCCGCACCATTTCCGCGAGCTCTTGGATCGCCTCGCTGGAATGATAAGGATTGCGGCGCAGCACGACACGCGAAGAGTCGACGGGCGGAAAGCCGTCGTCGCTCGTCAGCTCCCGGCAACCATGCGGGATGTTGCTCCGAGAAAGCGTCGTGACGGCGAGGCCGGCGGAAACGGCGTTTTTCAGGCCAGAACTGGTGTCGGCGATGAAGGCGATGCGATAGGGCCGGGCCTGCTGCTCCAGCGACCGCAGGGCAAAGTCGCGCGCCCAGGTCGAGTTTCGGTATGTGGCAACCGGCAGCGGCGTCGCATCATGTAAGCGATGTACCAGCGAGGTCACCCAGACGGTCGGATCGACGCAGAGTACCTCGCCATTGGAATGCTTGCTCCAGTCGAAGACGACGGCAAGATCAAGTTCGTCCTTCTCCAGGGCGGCGAGATTTCGAGCGGTATAGTCACAGGACACGGTCACTTCGACGGCGGGGTGCCGGACGGCGAAGGCGGCAAGCGCCGCCGGCAGCACGGTCTGGCTGTATTCTTCCGGAATTCCGATCCGGACAGGTCCATTCAACGGCTTGGTGCGGATCGTCGCGGCTGCTTCGTTCAGCAGGTCGACGATCCGCCGGGCATAGGGAAGCAACTGATTTCCCGACCGGGTCAGCACGACCCCGCGTGCGCTTCTTTCGAACAGCGCTTCGCCGACAATTTCCTCCAGGCGCTTGATCTGGGCACTGACGGCCGATTGCGTGCGGCCGATGCGTTGCGCGGCAACGGAAAAATTCGACGTCTCGGTAATAACTAGAAACGTCCTGAGTAAATCGCTTTCGATGGGTTCGCGCATGACAAGCCACAAAAATTTCCGATGACACCTATCTCTACTATTCGTTTGTCTGATGTCAAATATCGGCGCACACAGGGACGTTCCTTCTATTCATTCCTGAGTCCATACATGACATTCCAGTTTCCGGCCCGCTCCGCTCTTGCCAGCGACTATGAGAGGGGCGTTGTACTCGTGGTTACGGCAATGCTTGCGTGGAGCTGCAGCGGCATCTACGCACGCCTCCTGACCACGGACATTTGGACGGCGATCGCTTGGCGGTCACTGTTCGGCGGCCTGTTCCTGCTGATCCCCAGCTTTTTCCTCGAAGGTGGGTTTTCGCGGCGCCAATGGAGTTCGGTTTTTCATCCTGCCGGTCTGGCGATGCTTGCCTGTCAGACCATCTGTCAGGCTTGCTTCATCGGTGCGCTCTATATGACGACGGTCGCCAATGTGACCATGATCTATGCGACCGCACCGTTCATCGCAGCCTTCCTAAGCTGGACGATACTCAAGGAGCGCGTGGCGAAGCGAACGCTGATTGCCGGCGGCATCTGTCTTATCGGCGTCGCCGTCATCGTTGCTTCCTCGATTGGCGGCGGCACCGGCGTCGGCGATCTGCTGGCGCTAGGCATGACAATCAGCTTCGCGTTGATCATCGTCATCCCGCGCATCGACAGCAGTATTCCGATCCTGCCGTCGAGCGTCGTCAGCGGCTTCCTGACATTCGCGGTCTTCGTCCCTTTCGCCGCGACGAACTCGCTGGACGTCAACAATTGGTTCTTGCTGGCAGCCTTTGGGGCGACGAATTTCGCGCTGGCCTTCGTCCTCTTCCTTTTCGGTTCGAGAAAAATGCCGGCGGCCGACGCGGCCCTCATCAGCTCCATGGAAATCGTATTGACTCCGTTCTGGGTCTGGCTCTTTTTTTCTGAAATGCCGCCCGTGGCTACTTTCGTCGGCGGTGCGATCATTTTTGCGACGATCGTCTGGCACACGGCCGTCGACCTGCGACAGGGCCGTCGTACCGGTGAGCCGCCTGTTAGGCTTTAACCATCGGCCCTCGGCTCGGCAAAGATGGCGGCTTGAGCCTCGATTTCACAAAGGCGATGAAAGCGACATGACCTCCGGCAACGACACGGCGCTCGAGAAGGTCATCCCCATCCAGGGCATGGAGTCGGCGCCGCATCTCGATTTTGCCGGCGAGGTCAGGGGGCGACCAAGTTCACAGTCTTCCACGCCGCCTGCAGCGTCGCGAGGCGAAAGGCTCGTCCGTTGCGATGAATATAAATATTCACTTATAAAGTGCATATATGTTCAGCTACCGTTCATTTAGTGAAAGGCAAATAGACAACCGCCGCAACGCCTTGCGGCTGATCGAGGCTCGGCTGCCAACATAGCTCACGAGGCAGGTGGTCGGGCCTCTCAGATTCCCAAACGATATGATGGGCGCAATGCGGCTGCTTCTCGCTTTAATTGACTGGATCTTAGGGCGGCGGCGGAAGCAATCGGAGCGGGAGACCGTCCAATATTCCGCCGATGATCCGTGGGTTCTCAGGCAGATCGAAGAATTCGAGCGGGAATTGAAGGAATAAGGCGCTACCAGCGAGCCCGGCATATATCATCCAATGGCGGGCAATCCAGCTATGATCTTGTCCATCGTCAGCGGATAGTCTCGCACCCGAACGCCACAAGCGTTGTAGACGGCATTTGCCACGGCAGCTCCGACCCCGCAGATACCCAGTTCGCCGAGGCCTTTGGCGCGGATTGGCGATGACTGATCGTCGACTTCATCGAGGAACACGACGTCGAGATCCGGTATGTCCGCATGAACAGGCACCTGATATTCCGCCAGGTCATGGTTGACGAAGTAACCGTATCTTTTGTCAACGACGCATTCCTCCATCAGAGCCGCGCCTATTCCCATCGTCATGCCGCCAAGGCATTGGCTGCGGGCCGTTACCGGGTTGATGATGCGACCGGCAGCACAGACGCTCAACATGCGCCGGACCCTGATTTCCCCGGTTGCGATATCCACGCCGACTTCGGCGAAATGAGCGCCGAAGGCGGCCTGTGCGAATTTCTTCTGCAGATCGCCGAATTCCGCCTTTTCTTCGACGGATATCCCAGCGTCGCCCGCGATATCAGCCAAACGGATCGAGTGTCCCTGCGATATCACAGAGCCATCCGAGAAGGATACATCTGAAGTGTTCAGCCCGGATCGGCGGACGATTTCGTCCCGAAGGGCGCTGCAGGTGTAGTAGACGCCGGTGCTGGACGAATTCGCGCCGAAGGAGCCGCCGGAGCCCGCGGCCTCCGGGAAATCGCTGTCGCCGAGCTTGACCCGGACTGCCTCCACCGGCAGCCCGAGCATCTCGGCGCCGATCATGGCAAGGATGGTGTAGCTGCCCGTACCGATATCGGTCTGCTGGGTTTCTATGGTCAGGATGCCGTCGCGATCGACCGTGGCACGGGCGCCTGAAGGCCGGACCGGATTATTGCGGATGGCAGCGGCAACACCCATGCCGACAAGCCACTCGCCGTCTCGCACCTGTCCGGGTTTCGGGCTACGCTTCGACCATCCGAAGCGTTCCGCACCCGTCTGCATACATTGGACCAGCTTTCGCGTCGAAAAAGGCCTGCTCGGCCCAGCCTCGGGGTCGTGCTGGATATCGTTGCGAATGCGCAGCTCCACCGGGTCGATATCGAGTTTTTCGGCCAGCTCGTCCATCGCGCATTCCAGGGCGAGGAGTCCGGCTGCCTCGCCGGGGGCCCGCATGGCGGCACCGATGGGCAGGTCGAGCTTGCTCAACCGCGTTTCGATCCACCTGTTGTCGCCGGGATAAAGCAGCTTGGTCTGCGCCGCTGCATTTTCCGGACCGTGGCCAGCCTGGTTGCCGCACCAGACCTGATGACCGACGGCCGTCAGTCGCCCATCAGCGCCAGCGCCCAGACGCAGATGCTGAATTGTCGCTGCCCGGTGCGTCGTGTGGTTATAGATCTGCGGCCGGGTGAGAGCCACTTTCACCGGACGACCCAATTGTCTTGCCGCCATCGCCGCAAGGATGGGGTCGCTATAGACGACCAGTTTGGAGCCGAAGCCGCCGCCGACATAAGCCGACACCACCCGCACATTGTCCTGCGGTATGCCGAATGTATCGGCGATATTGGCCTGCGCCGAATGGATGATTTGATGCGAAGTATAGACCGTCAGCTTGTCACCGTCCCATTTCGCGATGCTGGCATGCGGCTCCATCATCGAGTGGCTTTGATCTGGCGTCGTGTAGGTGACGTCGACACTCGCGGCCGCCGCCGAAAATGCCTTCTGGAAATCGCCCATGTGGGTATCCGCTGCGTATCTCGTCACCTCGCCGCTGTCTTTGACCGCGCCGAGGTCGAAGGTGCCTCTGCTCTTGCTGTATTCGACCTTGATCATCCCCACGGCGGCCCTGGCCTGCTCGAAGGTTTCTGCGACGACGAAGGCGATGGCCTGGTCATAATGCTTGATATCCGTACCCTGAAGCTGGGGCGCGCCATCGTCGCCCTGCTTCGGGGCGTTCTTGTATGTGAGGACCAGCAGGACGCCCGGAGCGCGCTCCGCCGCTTTCGTATCGATCGACCGGATCGAGCCGGTGGCGATGCCGGCGCCGAGCATGAATCCATAAGCAGCGTTCGGGATTTCGTCATTGTATTCATAGGCGTAACGCGCCTGTCCCGAGACCTTGAGCGGGCCGTCGATGCGCACATGGGGATGACCAACAACGGTCTCATTGTCGATCGGGTTGCGAGGGGCGGGGCTATTGAACAGCATGGCCAACTCCTAAAGCGTTCTCGATGTCAGAACGGACGCAATGGTGCGCTCCAACAGCGCGACCTTGAACCGGTTTTGCTCGGTCGGTCGGGCATCGGCGAGTACGGCATCGGTCAGACGTTTGGGGTCGCTTGCATGCGCCCTTTCGGCACTTTCCACGCGCCAGGGTTTTGGCGCTATTCCGCCGAAGGCAAAGCGGCCGGACCCGTCCTGCTGGATGACTGCCGCAACCGATACTGTCGCAAACGCATAGGACGCTCGGTCGCGGACTTTGCGGTAGATGTGCCGACCGCCGAGAGGCTTCGGTAAGATGACCGATGTGATCATGTCGCCTTTTTGCAGCGCGTTTTCGACATGGGGTGTGTCGCCCGGCAGGCGATGCAGGTTCGCTATCGGCATGTGCTTCGTTTTTCCATCGGCGCTAGCCACCTCGACAACCGCATCTAGGAGCCGCATCGCAACGGCCATGTCCGAGGGATGCTGAGCGATGCACGCATTGCTGACACCTACAATCGCGAGGTTGCGGCTGAATCCGCCAAGCGCAGAACAGCCGGAGCCGGGGACGCGTTTGTTGCAGGGTTGGGCGGTATCGTAGAAATAAGGACAGCGTGTTCTCTGCAGGAGATTTCCGGCCGTCGTCGCCTTGTTGCGCAATTGCCCGGAGGCACCGGCGACTAGCGCGCGGGAGAGGACGGGATAATGTTCCATCACGGTGCGGTTGGCCGCAAGATCCGTGTTCCGCACCAACGCACCGATCCGCAATCCGCCCTCCGGCGTCGCCTCGATGGTGTCGAGGCCAAGATGGTTGATGTCGACAAGATGGGCCGGTGTTTCGATCTCCAGCTTCATGAGATCGAGAAGGTTCGTCCCGCCGGCGATGAATTTGGCGTTCTCGTGATGGGCGACTGCATCGGCGGCTGCAGCAGGCGTCGCGGCGCGTTCATAGGTGAACTGTCTCATATGTGTTCTCCGTGTTGAACATCCCGGATTGCAGCGACGATATTCGGATAGGCGGCGCAGCGGCAGATATTGCCGCTCATGCGCTCGCGGACCTCGTTGTCGGAGAAAGCCACGTTCTGGATATCTTCGCTGACATGGCTTGGGATGCCCGCCTCGATTTCCTTCAGCACGGCGACGGCGGAGCAAATTTGCCCTGGCGTGCAATAGCCGCATTGGAAGCCATCATGAGCCACGAAGGCCGCCTGCATGGGATGCAGATGTTCGGGCGTGCCGAGGCCTTCTATGGTGGTGATTTCATCCCCTTCATGCATGACGGCAAGGGTGAGGCAACTGTTGATGCGCCGGCCGTTGACAATGACGGTGCAGGCCCCGCATTGGCCATGGTCGCACCCCTTCTTGCTGCCGGTCAGATGGAGATGATTGCGAAGGGCATCGAGAAGCGTGGTTCGGGTATCAAGCGTCAAATCATGACGGGTGCCGTTGATGTTCAGATCGAAATGCGCAGTCGGCACCGTTGCATCGACGACATCGGCAACCGCGGCTTCGGCATCGGATTGGGCAGCCAGCGGACCGATCGCCAAAACCGCGGCGGCTGCGACACTCGATTGGAGAACTTCTCGGCGAGTAATGCCGATCCGACAGAGATCCTTGTCTTCCATGGCGAACTCCTGCGGTGACGTCCGCAGGAGAGGCTAGGGGGTGACGCAGCAAATTCCATGCAAAATGGATCAAAACATCATCACGAAAACTTTAGTGCGGGTGTTCCGACTATTCTAAAGTTTGCGGGCACTGCTGGATCAAGTGCGTAGCCTCAACCCGTTTTTGTCGAACAGGCACACACGATCCACCTGCGGCATCAGCCATATGATCTCGTCAGGCTGAACGCTGATGCGATCGCGAAAGAGCGCTACGACAGTTTGATCGCCGACCGACATCGTCACCTGAATTTCCGAGCCCAGCGGCTCGACGACGATGACTTTTGCTGCCATGCCGTTTCCCGGTTTTGCAATGCCGAGATATTCCGGCCGAACGCCGTAGATTTCGGCAGTATCAGGCAATGGGCTGAGACCGGACGGTATGGGCAGCGTTGCATCTGCGCCAAGCCGAAAGACCGGTGCGCCGTTCGACACGTCTAACTTGCCTTTCAGCAAATTCATCGATGGTGAGCCGATGAAGCCGGCCACGAAGACGCTACCGGGATTGTCGTAGAGTTCGAGCGGCGCGCCGATCTGCTCGATCCGGCCCTCATTCATGACGACGATGCGGTCGGCCATGGTCATCGCCTCGACCTGATCATGCGTGACATAGATTGTCGTCGTCGTCAGCCGCCGGTGCAGGCTCTTGATCTCTCCTCGCATCGCAACGCGCAGCTTGGCATCGAGATTGCTGAGCGGCTCGTCGAACAGGAAAACCTGAGGATTGCGCACGATCGACCGTCCCATCGCGACGCGTTGGCGCTGGCCGCCGGAAAGCTGCCGCGGATAGCGGTCGAGCAGGGGCGTCAGCCCGAGGATTTGCGCCGCCTCCGCGACACGCTTCTGTTTTTCCGCTTTCGGGGCATTGGCCAGCGTCAGCGAAAACGCCATGTTCTCGGCAACGGTCATATGCGGATAGAGCGCGTAGTTTTGGAAGACCATGGAAATGTCGCGTTGTTTCGGGGGCAGGTTGTTGACCACCCGCCCGCCGATACCGATGGTGCCGCCGGAAATGTCCTCAAGACCCGCGATCATCCGCAGCAATGTTGATTTCCCACAGCCGGACGGGCCGACGAGCACGACGAACTCGCCGTCGGCGATATCGACGGAGACTCCATGCAGCACTTCAACGGCGCCATAGGCCTTGCGCGCCTTATCGATCGTGACTGTCGCCATCGTCAGTTTCCTTCCCGGTCAGAGGCCGTCATCGGGCTGCTCCGATGCGAATTTCGTTGGAGGAGAGTGCGCCTTCATGCACCAAAAGCCCGATGCCGCCGTCGCTGAAAGCTTCGGGACCGTTATCCGTGGCAGAGATCGAGACGCCGTCCGCCTCAAAGACGATCTTGTCGTCCTTGGCAATGACGCGCATCGAGATCGGCTTCTCGAACTCGGTCTTGAAGGCGGCTTCGGCCAAGATATGGACATCCTCGTCGCGAACGCGGACGATCTGCATCTTGCCGTCGCGGGTGACGCGCGCGCCGTAATAGCGTCGAAGGCCCTGAGCACGGACGGCGAGGCCGCCGTAACTGCCGAGATGCAGCATGACATTCCCGGAGGCCTGGTAGTCCTTCCATTGGCGCGTGCCGTGGATGATGATGCCTTCGCCGCGGTTCTGAGAAATCCGGAAGGCTTGCGGGAACCGCTTGGAGAAGAAGCTCGCGCCGTTGACCCAGGACATGCGCCAGAAATCGCCATCACCTTGCGGTCGGCGCAGCGTCAAAGCCGGTGTGCCGTCCCAGCGAAGATGATCGACCAGCAACCTGCCATCGGCGCGTTTGCCTGTGCTTGAAATGGCCAGGCCAAGCTCGGCGATCGGCTGCCCGCCCATGTCGGGCAGTTGCCATTCGAGCACCGCCTGCTCGCCCGGGCCAACCTTCTTGGGCTCGCTCTCCACATCGCACATCTGGTCGTGCTCGTCATAGACGCGGGCGCGCAGCCTTACCTCGATCGAGCCATGGTTTGCGGCATCCGCGATGATCCGGGTCGCAACCACCTGTCCGGGATAGACCAGGGGTGTCGCCATCAGATCGTAAGTGCGCATATTCAGCATCTCGCGCGGCGAGAAGGTCGGGCTGGTGACGGCCGCCACCTGGCTTGGGCCAAGTGCTTCGTAGTCGATCGCGAGAGCCCGGCTGCCCTCGAACTCGACATTGCCGACGCGCACGGCCTTGCTGACGTCGAGCCCAGTCTGCGGGCGGAATCCCTGCTGGCTGCCCGGCAGCGAGAAGTGGAACTGCGCACCGTTCTTGGGTGGGTCGAGCTTCTGGCTGCCGGCGAGTTCAAGGCCGAGATTGGCGAGATAATAGGCCTGGCGCACCGCATCGTTGATCGAATTGCCGCCGTCGGCGGAGGAGATCAGCATGCGGTCGGCGATCGGTCCGCGCCAGTCAGGACCTTCTTCCAGCCCTTCAAGGCCGTTCATGATGCCCAGCAGGCAGCCGACATTGCCGGCATTGCAGTCCGTATCCCAGCCGGATGTATTGACGATCATCTGCGCCTTCTGGAAGTCATGCGGTGCATAAAGCACGGCCATCACCATCAGCGCATGGTTGGGCACGACATGGCAGTTGCCGGGATATTTGTCGTAGCCGTAGTGATCCTCGATCTTCTGGCGGGTATCGCGCCAGTCCGGACTGGCCTTGTGCCAGGCGCGGACATCAGCAATGAGCTTCGCAATCAGGCTGCTGCGCGGAATCTGCGCGAGGCCGGTGTCGAGTAGATGGTCGATATCCGATGATCCGAAGGCTTCGGCCTCCATGGCCGCCCAGAGCATGGCGGCATAGACGGATTCGCCGTCATGGCTGACTTTGCCGGCTTGTTCGGCGAGTTTGGCCGCAAGTTCCGGCTGGCGCGGCGCGACCATGGCCCAGCCGTCGATGAAGATCTGCGCGCCGATCTGCTCAGCGACCGCCTGGCCATTGGCGGCAATCGAACCGGATGCCGGCGCGGCAACGCCCTTCTTGAGGTTCAACCAGGCAGTATGTTCCGTAGAATTGCCATTGCCGCCCCACCAGAGGATCGAGCGCTCCTCGACAATATAGTTCAGCCAGGCCTTGCCGATCTCTTCGGCTGCAAGGCTCGGCTTCACGCCGTAGTCCTCGAGCGCACGAATGAAGGTGAAGGTGCCGGCGACGTCGTCGTCGGTGACGACCAGTGGCTGGTTCAAGCGCTCATGCACGTAATATTCGATCGGGCCGAGTTCCTCCATGATCTTCCGGTAGGTCCAGCCCTCGAACGGACGGCCGAGATAAACGCCCACAAGTTTGCCGAGCACGCCGGCATAGACACGTTCGAGATAATCGTTTGGAAGCTGCATATCAGATGACTCCATGTGTGATTTCAATGGGTTCAGCCCTTTACCGAACCACCAGCCATGCCCTCGATGAAACGCTTCTGCATGAAGACGAAGAGCGCAACGACGGGGATGACGATGATGAGGGCGGCGGCCATGATCTCGCCCCAGTCGGAGCTGTACTGGCCTGAGAGGAGATAGAAGGCGATGACGGCGGTCACGTTGTCCGCCTTCTGCAGGAATGTCGTGGCGATCAGGAACTCGTTCCAGGAGTTGAGGCCGATGATCAGCGCCACGGTCAGGATTCCCGGCGAAACGATCGGCAGCATGACCTTGGAGAACACCTGCCAGGATGTGGCGCCGTCGACGATCGCCGCTTCCTCGAGCTCCTTCGGCACCGCGAGGAAATAGGTCCGCAGCAACATGACGGCGAAGGGACTGAAGAGCGCCGTATAGATCAACGCCACGCCGAAGATATTGTTGATCAGGCCAAGCTTGGCGAAGCCGAAATAGAGCGGGAAGAGATAAAGCTGTATCGGCGCGGTGGTCGTGGCTAGAAGATAGAATGTGAAGATCTTCCAGGATTTGATCTTCTTGCGTGCCAGCACATAGGCGGTCAGTGAGGACGTGCTGCAGACAAGCACGATCGTCGTGCCGCTGACGAACAGCGAATTCACAAAAGTCTTGGAAAATTTCGCATGATTCCAGGCATTGACGAAGTTCTGCCAGCGGATCGGCTGCGGCAGGCCCAGCGGATTTTGCACGATCTGCGCTGCGGGCTTCAACGAATTCAGCAGCAGAAGCGCGATCGGGAAAAGTGCGATAAAGGCAAAAATGGCGAGCACGAGATAGGAGATCGTCAGCGTCGCACGGCTTTCGACCAGCCTCATTGCTCGCCCTCCCGCGTCTGGATGCGAACATAAAAGAAGGTGCCGATCAGTCCGAAAATACTGATGACCAGGGCAGCGGCCGCGGCCTGTCCGACATTGAGATCATAAAAGGCGTGGCGATAGGCGAGCGTCGAGAGCACCTCGCTCGAATAGGCCGGCCCACCCTGTGTTAGGATATAGACAAAATCGAAAGCAAGGAACGACCAAATGACCGTCATGATCATCAAAAGCGTGATCGTCGGACGAATGCCGGGCAGCAGCACGTAACGCATCATCTGGAAATAGGTGGCACCTTCCAGCCGCGCAGCCTCGATCTGCTCCTGCGGAACCTGCCTGAGGGCGGCAAAGAAGATGACGCAGAGAAAACCCCACCAGTGCCAGAGGTCGACCGTGGCAACGCCGAAGAGTGCGATGGAAGGCTGGGTGAGAGGATTGGGGATCGGCAGACCATATTTCTTGAGGACGCCGAAAATACCGGTCACCGGGCTGTAAATCATGCCTTGCCAGATGCGCGCTGTGATCGGCGTGGCGATGACGACCGGGAGAAAATAGACGATTTGGAGGAGGTTGCTGCCGCGGCGTGTGATCAGCAGCATGGATGCCGCAAGCAGACCCATGGCGATCGGGACAGTCAGGAAGATAAGCGTCCAGATGATGTTGTTTCCGAGCGCCGACCAGAAAACACCGTCCGCCGCCAGCGCTCTGAAATTGTTGAGGCCGGCAAAGGTTGGTGTCGATATGCCGTCCCAATTGTAGAAGGCGAGCACGACTGTCAGCAGTGCCGGAACCAGCACGATGACAACATTGATGATCATCGTCGGAACGATGTAGAGCCGATGCATGGATTTTCCTCCGGGGAGGGCGGTGCCTGGTCACCGCCCTTCATGCTGGTGATCAAGCGCGGGGCGGAACCGCGGGCGCTTTGCCAGCGTCCTTTTCGCCCTTGAAGGTCTCATCCAGCTTCTTCAGGAAGTCCGCTGACGACGTCTTCTTGAGCCACACCTCCTCCATGCCGCTGACGAGATAGGTGTCGGTGGCCGGCGGCAGGAAAGTCCAGGTCGTATAACCATATTTGCCGGCGCTGACGGCGGCCGACAGGTTTTTCATGACCTCGCTATAGAGCGGCAGCACCTTGTCGGAGAGCTTCACGTTGGAGAGATCTTTCAGCGGAAGGTTCCATTCGCCCTGCCAGGCCGAATTCATCTTGCTGTAGAAATCGTCCTTGAAGATGTAATCCAGCACCGCGGCTGCGCCATCCGCATTGTCCGACTTCGCATTGATGGAGAGAGTCGAGCCGATGCCGAGCGGATAGATCGGATCGCCCTTGGCGCTCGGGAAGCCGACAAAGCCGGGTTCTGCATTGTTCTGCGGGAAGTAGGTGGGAATGTTGGTGAAGTTCCAGGTCCCGGTGGGCGCCATGCCGGCCTGGCCGGTGGCGACCTGGGCGAAGGCCTGTTCGAGCGTTAGCGAGAAATAGTTGTCGCCGAAATAGCCCTTGTTCCACCACTCGGCCAGCTTGTCGATCGAGGCAACGAAGGCCGGATCGGTCCAGGGGATCGTGCCGTTCAGCGCCTTGTAGACATTTTCCGGCCCCGCAACGGAATTGAGAATGATCGAGACATAATGTTCGTTGGCTGGACGCCAGTCCGCATTGCCGGCGCCAAAGGGCGTCAGACCCTTGGCCTTCATCTCGTCAGCCAGAGCTTCGAATTCGGCAATGGTGGTCGGCGCTTTCCAGCCGTTGGTGTTGAACAACGTCTTGTTGTAGAACAGGCCGAGCGTCTCATAGGTCTTGGCGAGCGCATAAAGCTTACCGTTATACTTTCCGAGCTCGAGGAAGAGCGGCAGCAGATTGTCGTTCCAGCCGTATTTCTTGGCATAGTCGTCGAGCGGCAGGAGCTGTCCGGCCTGGGCCATGGCGGCTACATAGCTTGGACCGGCGGTAAAGACGACGTCCGGGCCGGTGCCCGCAAGCATGGCGACGCGGAGCTGCTTGTCGAGGTCAGAGCCGCGAAAATCGATGCTCAGAAGATCCTCGGGATGGGCGGTATTAAACGGATCGACCAGCAGGTTCTTCAGATTGTCCTGGTTTTCCGGCGAGGCGGACTCGTACCAGAACGTCACAGGCTTCTGGTCCGCCGCGAATGCGAGGCGAGGCAGAAGCGGTAGGCTGGCCAGGCCGAGCCCGGCTTTCAAAACTGTACGGCGTTGCATATTTTCCTCCTCCAGGTTTGTCTTACGGGGTCTGCGTCGAGCCCCTCTTGATGAGTTCGAAAGGCATTTCGAGCGCGGTTCCCGCGCCGGTCTTGGTGCCGCGCAATCGCTCCATGAGCGTGTGGGCGGCGCGTTCTCCCATCTGCCATTGAAACTGGGCGACGGTGGTCAGCGTTGGCGTGACAAGCTTGGCCGCGGAAATATCGTCGAAGCCGACGACCGCGATGTCGCCAGGAATATCGATATTGCGCTCGCGGAGCGTCTGCATGACGCCGATCGCCATCAGGTCATTGGCGGCGAAAATCGCGGTCGGCCGGAATGCGCTGGCAAGAATGGTTTCCGCCGCCCGTATGCCGCCGATCTCGCTGAACTCGTCGTCGACAACGACATGTTCCTCATAACCGGCATTGGCGAGCGCGGTTAGATATCCCTCGATACGATTGCCTTGCGGGCCGCCGCGCCCGGCGATCATCGCGATACGCTGATGGCCTTGGGCGATCAAATATTCCGTCACGGCAAAAGCGGCTGCCTGGCTGTCGACGAAGATGTCGTCGACGGCGATGTCGCCACCGCGCTTCTTCGAGGATTCAATCCGCACGATGGGTACGCCGGCCTCGATCAACGGGCTGAAATCGCTGGCGCGAAGAGTGAAGAATACGCCAATCACCCCGTCGACACGCCCTTGCCGCGCCCAATCGAGAAAGTGCCGCTCGCGATCGGATGAACCATCTGTATTGACCGCGATGACGTCGTAATTCAGGCCGTCGGTGACCGACTGAATGCCGCGGATAAGCGAAGGATAGAACGGATTGGTGATGTCGGGCACGATGCAAGCGATCGTCATCGATCGGCTGGTCTTCAGCGCCTGCGCAAACCGATTGGGAACATAGCCAAGATCTTTCGCCGCCTTGGTGATGCGCGCCCATGTCTCGGCGGGGATGGACAGCGCGCCGCCGCCGCTCAGCACGAGCGATACTGTCGCCTGCGAGACACCTGCCGCCTTTGCCACATCCTTCTGTGTCGCCCGTCCGCCCGCCAACATAATCTCGCTTATACGTATTACTGATACGTATAAATAAACAGCGTGCATCGATCGAGTCAAGGAAAATGCCGTTAGGAGGGAAGAGAGCGAGATGCTTGCAACCAGCGGCAGACGGCCTTCGGTTCTGGCCCAGATTCAAAGGACTAGGCGGGCGCGCGAAACGATTTCCAAAAAATCTAGTAGGTCGCGATCCGTTTCCACTCTTCGGGTCGTCTTTGGCATGTCTGAAACAGAAGGAGACACTGCATGTCCGACGAGTCCGTCATTTTGATCAATCTGTTGAAGGTTAAACCCGGGAAGCAGGACGTACTGATCGCGCTCTTGAAGCAGAACACCGAGACCGTGGTCTGCACACTCCACGGCTGGAAGACAACCCGGCTGATCGCGGCAAAGGATGGCGCCAGCGTCGTTATCTACTCCGAGTGGGAGACCTCGGAGGCCATTGAGGCGATGCGCAACGATCCACGCATGAAAGCCTATTTCCCACAGATCATTGAGCTGGCGAGCTTGGACTCGATGGTGGGCTTGCCGGTATTCGACGAAACCCGGTGGAATTGAACACAGATCAGGTTGCGTAACCCAAGTAACAAAGGAGAATTGCAATGGCTCGGATGGTCGTTATTTACCCAACACCGAAGAATGTCGAGGAATTTGACCGGCATTACTTCGAAATCCACGTGCCTCTCGCCAAGAAGATCCCAGGTCTCAGGAAATACGAGGTCAACGACGGTCCTATTGCTACGCCGATAGGAAGCACCACTATTCATCGGATCGGAACGCTGTATTTCGACGACCTTGCGGCAATTGAAAAGGCGTTTGCGAGCTCCGAGGGACAAGCGGCTGGCGCGGATCGCCGAATTTTCGCGCCCGATGACTCGGGCGTGCAAATGTTCCTTTTTGACAATAAGGAAGTTTGAAACCATCCCCCTTTGTTCGTCTCGGCGGGCGTGGGGGCAAATGGCGGGTGGCGCTTATACATGCGGGATCGCGACGGTTGACAGCGCCATCGGCGGCAAGACAATTATCCACACATTGGAAAGCAGCCACTCGCCATTTCTGTCACAACCGGCCATCTTGTCGAAGATTCTCATCGACATTTGTGACCAATGCCGAACGGAACAGAGCGCGGAAGCGTTGTAGGTCCCGATTACATGAACACCGACGAATTCGAAGATCGTCTGAAAGCGCTGCGGCCACGCCTTCATCGCTACTGCGCGCGCATGACGGGATCGGCGGTCAATGGCGAGGATGTCTTGCAGGACACGCTGGTCAAGGCCCTTCACGCGCGAGCTGATGGCGCCGGCGTGGATAATCTCGAGGGCTGGCTGTTTCGCATCGCCCACAATGCGAGCCGCGATTTCCTGCGCGCCAGGTCCCGGAGCACGATCGTTCCGCTCACCGAAGATGTCGAAGCGGCGCCCATGGCCGAGGCGGACATCGTCGCATTCAGCTTTCAGACATTTCTGCGGTTGCCGGAACTTCAGCGCTGCGCGGTGATCCTCAAGGATGTTCTGGGTCATTCGGTCGAAGAGATCGCGGGCATCGCCGAATGCTCTCCGGCCGCTGCCAAATCGGCGCTTCAGCGCGGGCGAGCCGCGCTACGGCAACTCGCGCAGGCGCCAGAAGACACCCGGCTGCCGCTGATGTCCGATTCTGACCGGCAGAAAATCACCGCTTATGTCGATCTGTTTCGCAGCGGCGATTTCGACGCAATCCGCGCCATGCTCGCCGATGACGTGAAGCTCGATCTGGTGAACCGGCTGCAATGGGAAGGGCGCGACAAGATTGGCCTCTATTTCACGCGCTATGCCGAAGAGACGAAATGGCGCTTCGCTTTGGGCGCGGTTGAAGGGCTGCCGGCCATGCTGGTCTTCGACAGCACTGGCCCGATGGAAAGACCTGCGCATTTTATCCTGGTCGGCTGGTCGGAAAGCCGGATCATCGAGATCCGCGATTTCTTGTTCGCTCCCTATGTGCTCGAAGCCATAGATTGGGTGCGGTTAGGCTGAGTAGCTATGGTCGAGGTTCTAGCCGCGGATCGTCGAATGCCAGCCAATGGCGGCCGACTGCGATTTCATCCTTCGTGTCGTCAGGGGCGAAGGCGGCTGCGATCGCCGTACCGAAACCGCCGCCGGCGTCGGAGACAACCTGTTCGTCGAAAGGCAGGGTCAGGCCGAATGTGCTTTTCCGTGCGGCCAAAGCTCGTAGAAATGTTGAACCGGCCCATGGCCGGTACCGACCGACAGCGAGTCGGCAGCTGCAACCGCACCCGCGAGATACTGCTTGGCCGTGGTGACGGCGTCCCTTAGCGCGGAGCCTTTGGAGATCTCGGCTGCCAAAGCGCTGGAGAGGGTGCAGCCGGTTCCATGCGTGTTCCTGGTCGGAACGCGGTCAGCTTCGAACCAGGTCAAACCTTCCGGGCTTGCAAGCACGTCCGGGCTTTCGTCGCCCGCAAGATGCCCGCCCTTGACCAGGACGGCCAGCGGACCGAGCTTTGCCAGGGCTTCCGCCTGCCGGGCCATCGTCTCGCGATTTTCGGCAACAGGTTCGTGCAGAAGTGCGGCTGCCTCCGGCAGGTTTGGCGTCAGCAACGTGGCCAGCGGAAGAAGCCGGTTAATCAGAACGTCGACGGCGTCGGCGGCGAGAAGCGCTGCTCCGCCCTTGGCGATCATCACCGGGTCGAGCACGACGGGAACATTTCGATGTGGAGCGAGCGCATCGGCGACGGCTTCGGCGATTGGCGCATTCGCAATCATGCCGATCTTGACCGCATCGACGCGCACATCGGCAAAGATGGCTTTGATCTGCTGTGCGACGAATTGCGGAGGAACGGGGTGGACGCCGGAAACGCCTTGCGTGTTCTGGGCCGTCAGCGCAGTTAGGGCCGCCATGCCATAGACGCCACGTGCTGAAAATGCCTTCAGGTCCGCCTGAATACCGGCGCCGCCGGAGGGGTCGGAGCCGGCGATAGAAAGAACGTTTCGGATCATGGGCGCGCCTTTCTGATGGCTCTCGCTATGTCGGCTGCCGCAGCCTGCGGGTCCGGCGTGCCGCATATGGCGGAAACGACGGCAAGGCCGTCGGCTCCAGCCAGGAGGGTATCGGCTGCATGCTCGGCCTTCAGGCCACCGATCGCGACGGAAGGAACGGGGCAGAGATCGACCATGCGGGCCAGACCCGCGAAGCCGATCGGCTGTTTATGGTCAGGTTTGGTCGGAGTCGCAAAAACAGGCCCGATGCCGGCGTAATCGACAATGCCGGGATCGATGGCCGCTGCTAGCGCTTCCGTTTCCACGGAGAGGCCGAGGATCATGTCGGGCCCAATCAATCGACGTGCAGCGCGGGCATCCATGTCATCCTGGCCGATATGCAGACCATCGGCTTCGATTGCGATGGCGGCGTCGACATCGTCATTGATGACGAGGCGTGCCTTCGTGCCAGCCAGCGCCTGCTTCAGCGCACGGCCCGTTTCGATCATATGCGAGGTCGAGGCATGCTTGTCGCGCAACTGTACGATGGTGGCACCACCGGCGACGGCGGCACGTGCGGTTTCCACCATGCCGATACCGGCGCAGAGCACCGGATCGAGAACGAGGTAGAGGGAAAGATCGAAGCTTTTCATGCCGGGGTGATCCGCGCTTCCCGGTCGATCGCCTTCTCATCGAGGGCGGCCAGTGCGTCAAGGAAACGCCAGGAGAAGGAGCCAGGCCCGACCGCTTCGCGGCCCGTCCGTTCGCCCGCGACCGCGAAAGCGGCCAGTGCTGCGACCGAAGCATCGAACGGGTCTTGCGGTCTTGTCGCCGCGAATGCACCGACGAGGCAGGTCAGTGCGCAGCCGAGTGCGGTCACCTGCGGCATCAGCGGCGATCCACCGTTTATGCGCACCGCTCTGTTGCCATCGGTGACGAAATCCGTGGCGCCGGTGACCGCGACGACGGACCGATATTTCCGGGCAAGCAGGATCGCGGCCTCCTCGGCCAATTCGACGGGATCGCGGCTGTCGACGCCCTGGCCACGGCTTGCTCCGCCGGCCAATGCAATGATTTCAGACGCATTGCCGCGGATAACAGCCGGATTGAGCTCCAGCAATTCTGCCACCGCCTTACGCCTGAAGGACGTTGCGTAATGGGCGACGGGATCAAGAACCCAGGGTTTGCCCGCCTTTGTCGCCGACTGCGCGGCCGATACCATGCCGGCCATCCAGTCGGTGGACAAGGTGCCGATATTGATCGTCAATGCGCCGGAGATCTCGGCGAACTCGCCGGCTTCCTCTTCGGCATGCACCATCGCGGGAGACGCTCCGGCGGCCAGCATCACATTGGCGGCGATGTTCATCGCGACAAAGTTGGTAATGCATTGCACCAGCGGAGGATTCGCCCGCATGGCCGTGAGCAGAGCGCCGGGAGTGGTCTGGTTTTGCATATCGCTCCTTTCGGGCGGGGCGAGACGCATAGGGGTGACGATGCAGCTTGCAGGACCCCGAGCGACTCCCTACGCCAGCATTATCTGGTTCAGGTTCAAAGGGTACTTCTCAGCCCGTCATGTGACGGGCGCCCCTGTCTCTCATCACGATCCTTTTCGCAGAGAAAGGCCGCCCTGTCATCAAAAAATCGTCGCGAGACGATCGAGTTTGCGGAGGGTCGGATGCCTGAATTCAAAAACGCGAAGGCATGGCGGACACATCATTTTGTCTAATGGTGGCGTGCCGTATCCGGCCCGTGTTCCGGTTTCCTGATGAAGAAGGCTGCTGCGATCGCTCCCAACGAGATGATCATCCCGCAGAGAAATGCCGCCTTGATGCCCCCGGTTGTTGCCGCGGCGACACTGGCGCCGCTGGCGGAGAGGCTGGCGGCTCGCAGGGTCATGATTGCGACGAACAATGCTGTGCCGGCGGCGCCGGCGACTTGTTGGGTCGCGCCGAGCATGGCGCTGCCGTGCGAATAGAGGTTTGGCGGCAGCGATCCCAGGCTGACGGTGAACAGCGGCGTGAACATCAGTGCCAGGCCAATGCTGAGCACGATATGGGCAATCAGCAGCATCCAGAACGGCGTATCCTGTTGTATGAAAACCAATCCGCCCATGACCACACTCAGCATGATCGCGCCAGGAATGATCAGCGGCGCTGGACCGTATTTGTCGAAGAGGTGCCCGACCCTCGGCGCGCAAAGGCCCATAATCAACCCACCGGGCAGTAACAACAGCCCGGTTTGCAGCGTCGATAGTCCCAGCACGTTTTGCAGATAGATGGGCAGCAGGATGAAGACGCCGAACATCGACATCATCAGGATGGCCATCATGACCATTGAGATCGTGAATGTCTTCGTGGTCAAGGTGCGCAGGTCGAGCAATGCTCGATCCTGTCTCTGCAACCGCAACTGACGCAATACAAAAACCGCAATGACAACAGCACCCGTCAATAGCGGAAACCATGGCGACACCGCCGGCGGATGAAGAGCCGCTTCGCCGAGGCCGCTGAGGCCATAGACGAAACCACCGAAGCCGATGGCGGAGAGAACGATTGAAAGGATATCGATCGGCGCGGTGGTTGGAGTAGTCACATTCCTCATCCGCAAGGTGCCGAGCGCCAATGCGCTGAGCGCGATCGGCAACACCAGGAGGAACAGCCAGCGCCATTCGAGCGTCGAAAGGATCAAGCCGGAAATCGTCGGCCCGATGGCCGGCGCCACCGAAATGACGACAGAGATATTGCCCATGGTTCGGCCGCGGGATTCCGGCGGCACCAAGGTCATCACCGTCGTCATCAACAGCGGCATCATGATCGCCGTGCCCGAGGCCTGCACGATCCGTCCGAGGACCAGCACGGCGAAGCCCGGCGCCAGTGCCGAAATAAGCGTACCGGCGCTGAACAGCGACATGGCGAGAATGAATACCGGCCGCGTATTGAGCCGCTGAAGCAAATAGCCGGTAATCGGGATGACGACGGCCATGGTCAGCATGAATGCTGTGGTGAGCCATTGAGCGGCGCTGGCGGTGATATTGAGATCGGCCATCAGATGGGGCAGCGCTACACCCATGATGGTTTCGTTCAGAATGACAACAAAAGCCGACACCAACAGCAGGGCGATAACGAGTTTATTGCGGGCGCCATGGTCTTCCACGGCGGGGATATCCTGCTCCGCATCGGCAATAGTCTGAGTATCGGGCTTCATGGTTTTGCCTTGGCTTGAATTCGGGAAGGGAACGGTGAATTGCTTGACGTCTTTCGTCACTATGACGAACGGCTGCATGAAATTACGACACGTGCAGCGAATTATTTCTGCACCGTCGGCTGGCAGAGCAACTTGTGCGATTGCAATTCTCGATAATCACTTACGGCCAAGAATGGGAAAGGGTTGACCAAGGTCAACCCTTAAGATGTTTTCATGGCTATGTTCGGACCCATGAGATCGCACGAGGAGGCGAGGGCGCAGCGCGCCGCTCAACGGTCGACAGGCATCACGCCCTATAGACTAAACTGGATCAGGCGGCACGCTTGGCTGTTGCGGGCGATTTTTTTGTCGCCTTCGTTCGCGCGATCTTCGCCGGGACAAGACGAAGGATCTCGTCAGCGAACATCTGCGCGTTCACCTGCGCCTTGTCGAGATTGCTGACGCGGGTGGGGTCCATCGAATAAATCGTGCCGCCGGTATTGAACATATCGCGGTAAGCGGCCCGCTCGATCAACGGCGTATCCAGGACATGGACCTGCTGTTCGGCCAGCAGCATCTTGACGGTCAGCAGCGAGCGGGTGGTGATGATCGAGTTGATGCGCGTCAGAACGACGGAGTGCGGGATGCGGATGTCGCATTGCGCCGCTAGTTGCTTGAGGATTTCCAGCACTTGAGCGCCACCGACGGCGTCCATTGCGCAGCCCTGGACGGGAACCATGATATGGTCCGATAGGCCGATGGCCTTGGCGAGCAGCGGATTGAGGCCGCCTGGGAGGTCGACGATGATATAGTCGGTGCGCTTCTTGATATCCTTGATCTGCTTCTCGATCGTGTCGTCGCTAACGTCGACAACGATATCGAAATTCGCGGAAGCACCGGACAAACGATGCCAGCGGCTCATCCATTGCTGCGGGTCGGCATCCAGCAGCGCGACCCGAAGACCGCGGCGGGCAAGCTCAGTGGCAAGGACGAGGGCAACGGTCGTCTTGCCGGCGCCGCCTTTTGTATTCGCAAAGGTGATAATGGGCATCGTTTAACCTCGTAGATATAGTGATAAGGAACAGTAATCCACGGCCAGCAGCCTGATGAGCACAGTGCCAGCGCAAGATATTCTAGAGACGATGAAAAAGGTGCAGACCCAACCTTGTGTGACGCTGTTTCCGTAACTCGACTTTTGACCGAAACGCGGGCAATGCAGAGCTCTTGAGAGCTTTCATTTTTCATGCCGCCGCCACTGCGCGAAGCTTCATGTGTGGCGGCGGCGAATGCCTGGACCCTGGGCAATTTCGGGGATTATTCTTGGCTACGGAATTCGTCTGTCCTAATTTGTCGCAGAGGCACTGGGGCAATTGCGATGATTGGAGCCAAGCTCTCCCACCTCTACCGAGACTATATTGCCTGCCTGAACAAGCAGGACTGGCCGAAGCTGGCGCAGTTTGTTCATGACGACGTGCGCTACAACGGTCAGCGGATCGGACTATCAGGTTATCGCGAGATGCTGGAGCGCGATTTTCATGAAATTCCAGACCTTTATTTCAACATCGATCTGCTGATTTCAGATCCGCCATATGTGGCGAGCCGGCTAAGCTTTGATTGTACGCCACAGGGAAAGTTTCTAGGCCTTGATGTAAACGGAAAGACAGTCTCCTTTGCCGAGAATGTGTTCTATCAATTTCAGGGAGAAAAGATTGAGCAGGTATGGTCGGTTATCGATAAGGCCGCGATCGAAGCTCAGCTCTGGGTCCTGAGCTCATAAAGCTGGGCAACATGCCGTCAGGAAAAACCCATGCAACGGGCGCATGGGTGCAGTGAAGCCTTAGCGCTGCAACAATCGAGGGCCGCATATTATATAAACGTCATCGAAGCGAATGGAGCGCCACGGATGGCAGCTCGGCTTCGAATGCCCAAGGAAAGGGGATCATCATGAATGTAGCACGCTCTTTCAACAACTGGCGCAAGTACCGTCAGACGGTCGCCGAACTGGGCCGTATGTCCACTCGCGAACTGGATGACCTCGGTATCGGTCGTGCTGATATCCGCAATGTTGCCCGCGGGGCGATTGCTCGCTAACGGCTCATAACGCCTCAAATTTCGACTTTTCGCCAGCGCCTGCTTCCTCCCGAGCGGGCGCTTTTGTTTTTGCGTTCTCGGTTGGCGGTCTCGGTAGTCCAAGACAAGGCAAGCCCGAAAAAGCCTCCCGCTTTTCGCATAACGCATGCCTGCCCTGCAAAGAAATGCCTATGAACTGAGCAAATTGGCGATATTATCAGGACCATCGAAGCGGTGCACTCCTCCCGCACCCCTTCGTGATGCAGGCGCCCTTATCCTCCTCCCAAGGTCGTCTGCGGGAATGGCAGCACTCCTCCTCCCAGCTGCCGTTCGGTTCTTTTCGAAAGCCTGCCGCACCTCCTCCCGCGGCAGGCTTTTTCGTTTTGAGCTTCGGAAAAGTCAACGAACTCGATTGATCGGTTCCCGGTGCCGCCATGACGTGGCGAGGCCCAATCGGCAAGTCAGCTTCGCTCCATCTTATCCGTCTTAATATTCCATGCCCGAAACCATCCCACGGGTTAAGTGGACAACGGGGCGCTTTAAAGCGCTTCGACAACAGGACCATAAGAGGAACGCTCCTGCATGCTGAAGACCTTTGACGACCGCGCGCTCGGCTCCTCCTCGAGCAACAAAGTGGCTCCGTCGGCAGGGACGCCTTTGGAGCAGTCCAGCAAGGGCCGGGATGCGCTTCTCAATTGCCTGATCTCCGGCGGAGACGAGAGATTGGAGTGTGAGCCGGCGACCGGCCTCAACATGTACGGTTACGGTCCGTCGCCCCGGCCGCTGGACTTGGCCTTCGGCTCCTCGACGGCATCGACCATTTCCGCACCGGCCTTCGCGGCGGTCGGCGCCTATCATGCGGATCTTTTGCGAGAAATGGAAACCCACTCGGCCGCCGATATCTATGCGCGGGAGATCGCGCGGACGCGGACAGAGCTACTGCTTCTGCTGGGCCTCGATCAAGGGCTAGGGTCCTTGCCGGTGGATGCCATCATGGCGACGTCCGGCACCGATATCCATCTTTTCGCCGCGGCGCTGCTTGCGCGCCAAGACGACCAGACCCTGATGACCGTAACGCTGATGGGCAACGAGACCGGGAGCGGAGTGATGGCCGCGGCGTCCGGGCGCCATTTCATGAGCCGCGTCAGCAACGATTGCCCCGTCGCCAAGGGTGAAGAACTGAGCCCCGGACATGCGACGCGAAATACCACGGTAGCAGTGCGCAGTGCGGACGGTACGCTCCGGAGCGATGAAGAAGTGGAGTTCGAACTGAGAGGGTTGATCGAACTTGCCCGTGCGGCAGGCCTCCGGTGCCTTTTGGTTGTCACGGATGTTTCCAAGACCAGCTTGTTGGCGCCGGGTCTCGAAACTGTCTTCCGCCTGAAGGCGCGTTTCGGCAGCATGCTCGATATCATGATCGACGCCTGCCAGTTTCGCGTCTCCGCGGCGACGATCCGTGCTTATCTCACGCACGATTTTCTGGTGGCCGTCACTGGTTCCAAATTCCTCGCCGGTCCGATTTTCAGCGGAGCGCTACTCTGCTCGCCTCGGATGTCGGAACGCCTGAAGCAGCGGCCCTTGCCGGCAGCGCTTGCCGATTATTGCGCGAAAGCAGATTGGCCGGAGGGTTGGATGGCTCGGGACGTGCTGCCGCATCGTGCCAATTTTGGCCTTTTGCTGCGGTGGAAGGCGGCTCTGTTTGAACTTGAACGCTTCGTTCGCGCGCCCGAGGAGAAGGTGATCGCCGTGCTATCCGCCTTTGCCGAAGCAGTGGGAGAGCGGCTTGCGCAAGACAGTGCCTTTAAACCGCTCGACGGTCGGCCAATAGACCGGAAGCCTTTGTGGGACGGATCGGAGGCTGCGCGCTGGGACGAGATACCGTCGATCTTTTCATTCTATCTATGCAACCCCCATCGGGGAGGCATGCTGACGGCGGCGGAGACTGCTGCGGTCTACAAGAATCTCGCCGTCGAGCATGGCGACCTTGTACCGGTGCGTCTCGGTCAGCCCGTCCGCTGCGCCGATTTCAGCGACATGCCGGCAAGTGCCCTAAGGATATGCCTGAGTGCACCATTGATCGCGCAGGCTTGTGAAAGCGCCGATGCGTTCAATGGCTTGATCTCACAGGCAATGACGGTCCTGGATCGAACGGCTGACGCCGCCGCGCAGTTGACATTTGAGCCGAGTAGCGCACGCGCGTCGCTCTAGGCTTTTGAAGCCAGGGCATCTTATCCGCTTTCGGTGATTCCACCTGCCATACGTTTGACCAGGTTACCGAGTCTAACGTGTTGCTCGGCTTTCATTCGCGCCGCCGCCCCGTTCATCAAAGGCTAACAGGCCCGCCATATACGCTCGGCTAGAGTCCGTCAAACCCGAGCTATCCGACCAAACAGACGAATATAGGCCCGACTTTGAGCCTTTGCCGGCTCGTTTTTCAGCCTGGCGTCAGCTCATCGTTATAACAGCTTGGCGAAGCCAGACGCAGAATCCACCGCAGCCTTCGGAGATTAAGATTGAATCTCATAATATTGCGTGATTCTCCTCCGGGGCTGGTGCGCCAGCCTATTTCCGGCCATTTCAAGTATCGAGCTGATATTGACGGGCTTCGTGCGCTCGCGATCATGCCGGTTGTGTTTTATCATGCGGGCATTCCAGGGTTCGGCGGTGGTTTCGTCGGTGTCGATGTTTTCTTCGTCATCTCCGGATTCCTGATGGCCACGCTGATCTCAGGCGAAATCGCTGGCGATGATTTCAGCATCCTGCGCTTTTACGAGAGGCGAATACGGCGAATCTTTCCTGCCCTCTTTGCTGTTCTGGTGGCCTCGTCGGTAGCGGCATGGCTGCTTCTAATGCCGGTCGAGCTGGAGTATTTCGCCCGCAGCCTGAAGGCGGCCGCATTGTTCACCTCGAACATCCAGTTCGAAAAAGAGAGCGGCTATTTCGACATCGGCGCCCAGATCAAGCCGCTGCTGCACACCTGGTCGCTCGCGGTCGAAGAGCAGTTCTATATCCTGTTTCCGCTGCTGCTGATTGCTGTCAGCCGATTTGCGCGGCGATATACGGTGCCCATTCTGCTTGGCCTGTTGGTCGCCTCCTTCGCGGCGAGTGCTTGGACGGTATTCCGGAACCAGACGGCGACGTTCTATCTGCTGCAGTTCCGCGCCTGGGAACTGCTTCTCGGCGGCTTGCTGGCTTTCAACGTGATACCGAGGCCGGCGCGTCCCGTGATGCGGGAGGCCCTGGCTGCCTTGGGTATAGGCTTGATCGCCATAGCTGTCTTCGGTTTCACCGACCATACTAGGTTTCCCGGCCCGGCGGCCTTGCTGCCTTGCCTCGGCGCCGCCCTGGTGATCCTTGGCGGAGCTGAATATGGATTGGCTGGCCGGGCGCTGCGGGCAAAACCCCTGGTATTTGTCGGGTTGATTTCCTATTCCCTCTATCTCTGGCACTGGCCGATCATCGTATTCAGCCGCGAAATCTCCGGCCGGGAGCTTTCCCCGGTCCAGGGCGGTGTGATCGTGTTCGCTTCGCTTGCCCTTGCCGTATTTTCGTGGCGGTTTATCGAGCGTCCCTTTCGCGGTCGTAGCAGCAGCCTGGGTCGAAGGTCCTTGTTTGCCGCTGCAACGGCGGTCATGGTCGCGATGGTCATCTTCGGCAACTATGTCATTCGTGACGCCGGTGTCCCGGGTCGCCTCCCGACCGACGTGCAAAAGGTCTATGCCGCCACATATGACATCAGCCGCTTCGGCCAACCGCCATGCTTTGCCGACTCCGATACGACCGGTCCGTCCTTATCGGACATACGCGCTGGCAGGCTTTGTTCGGTCGGCGTCGACGGATCTAATCCTCCTGCATTCCTCGTTTGGGGAGACTCGCATTCCGGAGCCATGTCTCCGGCGATCGACGGCGCCGCGAAACAGGCCGGTGTTTCCGGTCTGTTTGCCGGGCATGCGTCATGTGCACCGCTACCGGATGCGCATCTTCCAGCTCACGGCGGTGTGAAGCGATGCGACGACTTCAATGGCGCAGTCCGCGACCTAGTCAGATCGAAGCACATTCCGCTGGTGTTCCTGATCGCCTACTGGCCGAAATACGTCCATGACGCGGAGCTGCCGAAAGAAGGTGTCTACTTCGATCCGTCGGTGCCGCCGCCATTGCAAGATAAGTCCGCAGGGGTGACGGCATCGCTAGACCGCCTTATGGCGGAATTGACGCAGCAGGGCACCAAAGTCGTGCTGGTCATGGATGTGCCGGAAATGGGCCACTACATGCCGGAAGCCATCGCCAAGGCCTTGATGACCAATACATCGACCGACATCGCGCCGCCATGGAATTACGTTGCGGAACGGCAGGCGCTGTCGCGCACGATTCTGAGCCGTCTCGCTGCCAAATATGACGCTGGCATAATCGACCCGCTATCAGCGATCTGCCATGACGGGCATTGCGATGCGACATATGACGGAATGCCGCTCTATAAGGATGCCGACCACATAACGGCTACGACATCGAGAAGACTGAGCTATCTCTTTTCTCCTGTATTCACAGTCCCGCAGCGTAACCCGAGTCCGTCCGGCAATTCATGAGATCGGCTCAGCACAGTGCCATTTGGCCACCATTCAATGCATTCCGCCGCCGCCGCCCTTGAGGTCGATATTGCTGAGGATCAGCGCAAGCGGGATCGCTGAGAGCGCGATCAGCATCAACACGTAGAAGACGTCGATATAGGCGAGAAAGGTCGATTGCGTCTGAACTTGTTGTCCGATCCAGGCCCTTGCCTGTGCTTGCGCGTCGGCCATGGTCGCGCCTTTCTCCGCAAAATAGCGCGACATGGTCTGGAGCGTGTCGTGATAGGCCGGGGAGGAAGGGATAATGTGTTCGACGAGTCGGCTCCGATGCCATTGCTGGCGATGCGCCAGAACGTTCAACCCGATGCAGACGCCGATCGAGCCGCCGATATTGCGGGCGGCGTTGATCATGGCGGAGGCCTGATTGGTCTGGTTCGGCCGCAGGCCATAATAGGATGCCGAGGTGATCGCGATGAAGATCAAGGGCAGGCCCAATCCGATATACAGGCGCGACCAGACGAAGAACGCGAAATTGAGACCGGGGCTAAGTTGTGTCAGCCACCACATCGAGCCCGCGATGATCGCTGCACCGGCGGCGATCATGTATTTCGGCTGGACTACCGTCGTTAAGCGACCTGCGACGAACATCATGACCATGGTGACGAAACCACCCGGCGACAGCGCCAGGCCGGCCCAGGTGGCGGTGTATCCGTAATTCTGTTGCAGGACCTGCGGAAGGAATTGTGTCGTGGCTATCAGGATTGCGCCGGTTGCCATCATGACGATAAAGCAGGACCCGAACTGGCGGGTTCCAAGCAGCCGACCGTCGATGATCGGGTTCGATTTCGTCAGCACCCAAGGGATCGCCAGAGCAAAGGCCAGCACGCAAAGCGCAGTCATGGCGATGATGAAATTAGAATCGAACCAGTCCTCCGTCTGACCGCGATCGAGAACGAGTTCCAGCGCACCGAGAAATGTTGCGACAAGCAGGAAGCCGACAAGATCGAAGCGGATGCCTTGCCTAAGGAGTTCCTGCCGTTTTCGACGCATTTCCTCTGATCTTTCCACCAGAAAATAGACGAGGATGAAGGCAAAGACGCCCACCGGGCCGTTGATCAGAAAACACCAGTGCCAGGAAAAATTATCCGAGAGATAGCCGCCGAGCGTCGGACCGACTATGGGCGCCACCACGACGGCGACGCCGAACAGCGCGAACGCCTGGCCGCGTTTCGATGACGGAAATGCATCGGCGAGAATCGCCTGCGACGTCGGCACCATGCCGCCGCCGGCAAATCCCTGGATGATGCGAAAGATAAGCAGCGATTGAAGATTCCACGCCAGTCCGCAGAGAACGGAGGCGATCGTGAAGATCGCCAGGCAAGAGAGATAGAAGCGTCGCCTCCCATACCGTTCGGCGATGAAACTGCTAGCGACCAGTATGGTTGCGTTGGAAACGAGATAGGTCGTGACAACCCAGGAGGCCTCGTCCGCGCTGACCGCGAGACCTCCCGAAATATAGCGCAATGCCACATTGGCGATCGTCGTATCGAGCACCTCCATGAAGGTCGCAAGCGAGACCACGATCGCAATCAGCCATGGATTGGTGGCACCGGCGGCGGCTGGGTTCGCTCCGCCGGCGGTTGTACTCGCGCTACTCATATCAATGCCTCGGCCGGACGGTGACAGTTGGGACCACGGACATGCCGGGGCCGATCGATAGATCCGCCGGCCAGTTGTCGACGACGATCTTTACCGGCACACGCTGCGTGACCTTGACATAATTGCCAGTCGCGTTCTCGGCGGGAAGCAAGGAGAACACCGTGCCGGAGCCCGGTTGGATCGAAGCGACTCTGCCGTGCAGCTTGTGATCTGGATAGGCGTCGATCGTCACATCCACCGGCTGGCCCGGCCGCATGTCCGTCAATTGCGTCTCCTTGAAATTCGCGGTGATCCAGACCTCGTCGGGAACAAACATCGAGATTGCCTGCCCGGCTTCGATATATTGGCCCTTGGCGCCAGTGAGCCGGACGACACGGCCGGGCTGGGCTGCGACGATTGTCGTGTATTTCAGGTTCTGCTGTGCTTCTTCGGCCTGCGCCTGAGCTTGGCTCAGACTGGCGGCGGCACTCGCCTTCTGGGCTTCGGCAACCGCTTTGTTCTTCAGTGCCGAGGTGACGTTTGCCTCGGCCTGTGCCAGGCTCGCCTGGCTTTGCTGTAGGGTCGATTCCGCCTGCTGCACCGCCTGCACGCTGCCGGATCCGCTCTTGACCAATTGCTGCTGGCGGCTGGCCTGCTGCTGCGCATATTGCAGCGCCGCCGATGCCGAGTTCTGCTGGGCTTTTGCAACGTCGATTGCGGCGGTGGCGGCGTCGATCTGGGCGCCGGTGCTTGTTACGGCGGCGCTTGCGACGTTCACCTGTCCATCGGCCTGGTCGAGGGCGATCTGGTAATCGCGCGGATCGATCTTCAGGATGACTTGGCCAGCCTGGACATGCTGATTGTCGGTCACCGGAACCTCGGAGACATAGCCCGAGACTTTCATGGCGAGCGAGAAGCTGCGCGCATCAATGAAGGCATCGTCCGTCGACTCATAGGGATGGAAATAGATTAGCCAGCCGAGCCATGCGGCAGCGATAAGGGCCGCGAGAATCACGACGCCGAGCAAGACCCAGAGAGGGTGGCGGCGGACAAAGGACGGACGTTTTTCCTCGGTCCGGTCAGTCTGCCGATCATCACCCGGGCGGATACGTTCAATCCGAGGTTCGGTCTGGTTGTTTTTCGAAGCGATGCGCTGATCATCGACCACGGCACAACTCGCATATTGTTGGCCATAGGATCGGTAACGTTTCGGCGGGAGATCTGTTCCTGGCGAGCCTCGCCAGCAGGACAGTTTGCCGCAGCGCCGAGCACCTGCCTTCAAGCAAGGCGTTTACGCGGTTTCTTCGGTGGTGGCATATTGTGGCGTCGTACTATTCGCCGACGGGCGTTCGCCGGTCATCTCCATCTAAACCCGCAAAATCTCCCCTGACGATGCCGTGGCGTTGGAGTTTGTCGTAGAAGGTCTTCCGAGGAATGCCGAGGGCCTCGATTGTCCGGCGCACATCACCGCCGTTTTGAGCAAGCGTCTCACGGATGAGGTCGGCCTCGTAGCGCTCGACGCGGACGGGCAGGGGCAGTGTTGCATCAGCCGAGGGGATTTCATTTGGCTTTGGCCCCGCAGACGACTCCAGGCCAAGGACGAAACGCTCGGCGAAGTGCGAAAGCTCGCGAACATTGCCCGGCCAGTCGTGGCTCTGCAAATGACGGTGGACGGCGGCCGAAATGGCGGGCACGTCTCGCTTGAAGCGGCTGGCGGCGCGTTCCGCGAAATATCCGAAGAGCAGGGGGATATCGTCACATCTGTCGCGCAACGGTGGAATGGAGATGGTGACGACGTTGAGACGGTAATAGAGATCTTCACGGAAATCGCCGCGCTGGCGGGGATCGCCGAGATCGACCTTCGCCGCCGCAACGACGCGGAGATCGACCGGGCGCACCTCGTTGGTACCGAGCGGCGTCACCTCGCGCATCTCCAGGACACGCAGCATCTGCACCTGAATTGCCGGCGGCATGCTCTCGATCTCATCGAGAAACAGCGTGCCGGCGCTTGCATGTTCGATGCGACCGACGCGTTTCTTTTGTGCACCGGTGAAGGCGCCTGGTTCGTGGCCGAAAAGCTCGCTTTCGATGACTGTTTCGGGGAGAGCCCCGCAATTGAGCGCGACGAAATTGCCTGCCGCACGCCGGCTCCAGCGATGCAGCAAGCTCGCGACCACTTCCTTGCCGCTGCCGGTCTCGCCGGTCACCAGCACATCGACATCCGTATCCGCGATTTGCCGGAGGGTGCGGCGTAGCCGCTCCATCGCAGGCGTCTGGCCGATCAACGGCAGATCGCCCTGCGCCTGTTCGGCTGCGATCCGAAGGGCACGGTTTTCCAGAACGAGCCGGCGCTTCTCCGCCGCGCGCCGCACACTCTGCACCAGCCGGTCGGTGGCGAAGGGTTTGGTGATGAAATCATAAGCACCGTCCTGGATCGCCTTGACCGCCATCGGGATATCGCCATGACCGGTAACCAGAATGACCGGTAGATCCGCATCCTGCTCTTTGACGCGGCTGAAGAGCTGCTGCCCATCCATTTGCGGCATGCGTATATCGGAAACGACCACGCCGGCAAAACCGGCGTCCAGCGCGCCGAGCGCATCTGCCGCCGAGGGGAAGGCAAAGACATAAAAGCCGGCAAGTTCAAGCGTTTGTTTCGCCGCCTTCAACAAGTCCTTGTCGTCGTCGATGAGGAAGACCGAGGAAACGTCGCTCATGAAATCGCCTTGCGCAGATGGATGGTAAAACGGGTACCGCTCTCGCAGCTTTCAACATCGATCCGGCCGCCATAGTCGGCGACGATGTCCTTGGAGATGACGAGGCCAAGGCCAAGGCCTTTTTCCTTCGATGTGTTGAAGGGGGTGAACAGTGAATGGCGGATCGCCGGCGGAATGCCGGGACCATTGTCGGAGACGACGACCGCAACGCTCTCGGCGGTGTCCCGCACCGAAACGTCGACTTTAGCCTGGTCGCGGCCTTCCAATGCTTCGAGCGCGTTCTGAAAGAGATTGATCAGCACCTGTTCAAGCCGAACGCGCGTGCCGATAACCGTCAGCCCGGCGGGCGGAAGATCGATCACCAAGGCATCGAGCCGGCCGGCAAAGCGGCTTTTAAGCAGGATGACGGCGCCTTCGATGACGCTTTTAAGTTCCACCGGTTCCGGCGCACTTCGCCCTTTGCGGGCAAACGCCTTCAACTCTTCGGTGATCGTTCCGATCCGCTCGGTCAGGGCCGCGATGGAGGAAAGGTTCTCTTTCGCCGGCGTGATCTGTTCTCGCTGCAGAAAGATATGGGCGTTGTCGGCATAGGCGCGGATGGTTGCGACCGGCTGGTTGATCTCATGGGCGACGCCGGCGGCGACCTGGCCGAGAATCGCGAGACGATTGGCCTGCACCAGTTCCTGCTGCACCACCTGCAGCTTCGCCTCCGTTGCGCGGTGATCGGAAATTTCCGCCTCCAGACGATCGCGAGCGCGGCTGAGATCTTCGGTGCGCTCAAGCACGCGCCGCTCCAATTCCTCACGTGCAATCCTGCTGATGGCGATCTGCATTGCGGAAACGTGGCGGCGCCTCAGCAGGAAGGCGGCTATCGCCAAGATCGGTAAAAGCACGCTCAACGCGAGAAAGCGCGTTTCGCGAACGGTGGCGGAAATCGCCTGGTCCGTCGGGATGAGATAGTCCAACTGCCAGGGGGTCGAAGGGACCGGTGTCGTCAGGCGCAGATATTCGGCGGCGCTGCTGCCTGGCAGGACCGCGCGCACGATAGCCGTATCCGGGCCAATGGCTTCGGGACGAGCGATCGGCAGAGGTGTCAAAGGTGCATCGCCGAATTGCAGGCTCTTGCGGATAGCGGCGAGATTGTCGGCAGACAGCGGTGACGCCGTCATGAAGCGCCAGGAGGGAATGCTGGTGATCAGCACGACGCCGTGCTCGTCGGTCACATAGGCCGGACGGCCGGCTTCGCGCCAATCGGCTTCGAGCTGATCGAATTCCATCTTGACGACCACGACGCCCAGCGCCGCGTCCACATCGCCGACACGGCGGGAAATATAGAGGCCGGGGCGGTTGCTGACATTGCCGAGGGCAAAATGTTCGGCAGTTCCCGTCTCCATCGCGCGGCTGAAATAATCGCGGAAGGAATAATCGTTGCCGACGAAGCTCAGCGGTTCGCGCCAATTGCTCGATGCGATTGCCACTCCATCCTTGCCGGTGACATAGAGCACTGAGGCTTTGGTGCCGGACACGAGGCTTTCGAGTTTGCGGTCCAGCGTGGCGACGGCATCGCCCTTCGTCGCCGCAAGCGCATCGTGCACCTGCTGGTCGTCTGCCAAGATCAGCGGCAAGGCGCGGGGGCGTTCAAGGACGGCCCTTAGCAGCGCGACCTTAAGGTTCGCATCGGTGCGACCCTGGCCCTGCAGCGCCTCGATTGCGGTCGCGCGGCCATAAACGCCGGCGCCATAGAGCGCGGCCGCAATACAGATCGCGCAGAAGATGGCAAAGACCAACCAGACGCGGCGAGAACGCCGGCCCAGTTGCTCAGGCGTTGAAAATCGTTCCATGGCCGGCCGCTGCAGCATTGGCGCATTGTGCATGATTTCGCGCGGGCTGCAATTCAATCTGTGCGGATTGTCGCACAAATCTGGAGACTTAATCGCGGCGCGTTCATAAAATGTGTTTTATATCAATATATTAAGAGAAGTTCCTTCATCTGGCACGCCTGTTGCAACGATCCGCCAAACAGTCGGAGGCTGTTGAAGATTGGTCGTTGCCCGGAGGGCCGAGAGATCGGTTGGGCGTAACGGAGGATATCATGATTATACCCGAAGCCGCCGAGATACACGGCAAACTTCCCTTTTATCGGCATCTCTATGTGCAGGTTCTCGCCGCCATTGCCGCCGGTATCCTGCTTGGACATTTCTATCCGCAAACCGGCGCGTCCTTGCAGCCGCTTGGCGATGCCTTCATCAAGCTGGTGCGCATGGTCATTGCGCCGGTCATCTTCCTGACGGTGGCAACCGGCATTGCCGGCATGTCGGACCTGAAGAAATTCGGCCGTGTCGTTGGCAAGGCGCTCCTCTATTTCCTGGTGTTCTCGACGCTGGCACTGGCCGTTGGCCTTATTGTCTCGAACGTCCTGCAGCCGGGCGCCGGCATGCATATCAATCCAGCGACGCTCGACACAAAGGCCGTCAACAACTATGCGGCGCAAGCACATGACGCCTCCGTCGTCGGCTTCTTGATGAACATCATCCCGGACACCATCGTCGGCGCCTTCGCCAAGGGGGATATCCTCCAGGTCCTGTTCTTCTCGGTGATCTTCGGCATCGCGCTCGGCGCAGTCGGCGAACGCGGACGTCCTGTGCAGGATTTCCTGCAAGTGCTGACGGCGCCGATTTTCCGTATGGTGTCGATCCTGATGAAGTTCGCACCGATCGGTGCATTCGGCGCCATGGCCTTCACCATCGGCAAATATGGTATCGGCACGATCGCCAATCTGGCATTCCTGATCGGCACCTTCTATCTGACGTCGCTGCTGTTCGTGCTCGTCGTGCTTGGCGCTGTCGCTCGCTATAACGGCTTCTCGATCCTCGCGTTGATCCGCTACATCAAGGAAGAGTTGCTGCTGGTGCTCGGCACCTCATCTTCGGAAGCCGCATTGCCCGGCCTGATGAATAAGATGGAACGCGCCGGCTGCAAGCGCTCCGTCGTTGGCCTCGTCATTCCGACGGGCTATTCCTTCAATCTCGACGGCACCAATATCTACATGACGTTGGCAGCGCTCTTCATCGCCCAGGCGACCGATACGCCGCTGACGCTCGGTGACCAGATCCTGTTGCTGCTAGTGGCGATGCTGAGCTCCAAGGGCGCTGCCGGCATCACCGGCGCCGGCTTCATCACCCTTGCTGCCACGCTCTCCGTCATCCCCTCGGTTCCGATCGCTGGCATGGCGTTGATCCTCGGTATCGACCGCTTCATGTCGGAATGCCGCGCGCTGACCAACCTCGTCGGCAACGCCGTGGCCACCATCGTCGTTGCGCGCTGGGAGAATGAGCTCGATCGGTCGAAATTCTCGGCTGCCATGGCCGGGCAGTTGAGCAGCGACTTCGAAACGCCGGCGTTGCAACCTGCCGAATAACGGCGCCATCCTCGCCGTTGAAGAATGCAAAAGGGCCTCCCTCTCACAGGAGGCCCTTTTTCAGTTTCTGCCGTCCTGCACGGTCACCCGATCGCCAGCAATACCTTGCCGCGAGACCGCTGCGAAGCGACGCGCTGAAGGGCAGCTTGCATATCGGTAAAGTCAAACACCTGATCCGTGACAACCCTCAACGACCCGGCGTCGCATAGTCCGGAGATCGATCGGAGACGTGTGGCATCGGTCTGGTGGAAGACGAACGCGCCGTTCACCTTGTGAGCGGCCGCAAGCAATTCGTCGGGTGGCGCGACGATGCTGACAAGCATTCCGCCGGGGCGCAGGACGGAAAAGGAACGTTGCTGCGTTTCACCGCCGATCGTGTCCAGGACGATATCGACATCGTCGAGATCGCCAGCAAAGTCTTGGCTCCGGTAGTCAATCACGCGCGACGCCCCAAGCTCGCGGACGAGATCGGCATTGGCAGCAGAGGCGGTCGCGATGACGTGTGCGCCCGCGATCCGGGCAAGTTGCACAGCGAAACTCCCGACACCGCCGGCGGCGGCGTGGATGAGGACAGTCTGTCCACGTTCCAGACGGGCAGTTTCGAAAAGGGCTTGCCAAGCCGTAGCCGCGGCGGTGGGCAGACCGGCTGCCGTTTCGAGCGGCAGGCTCGTCGGGGCGGAGGCCACGTGGCTCGCCGGAACGGCCGCGAATTCGGCGAAAGCGCCGCCCCGTGTCGGGGCAGGGCGGGCGATAACCCTGTCGCCGGGACGCCAACCCGCTGCCAGCGGGCCGGCCTGTTCGACTGTTCCCGCGAGATCGGTGCCTAGCGTGTGTGTAAAGGTTAGCGGGAAATACGCAGCGGCGTGACCGGTGATAAGCTTCAGGTCGAGTGGATTGACACTCGCCGCAGCCACCCGGATGAGGACCTCATGCGGGCCGGTATCCGGCACCGGAACATCCTCGGTCACGACACTCGCTATGTCGCCATAGGCGTGGAGGCGGAAGGCTTTCATAGCGCATCCCCTGTCGTGGCGCCCTCTGCCGGCGGCCAGGCGCCGACTTGCTGCAGCATCCAGAACCAGTCTTCCAAATGCCAGGTGTGGGTGATCCGGCCGTTTTCGAGATGGTGGAATTCGTGCAGCGGAATGCTGACGGTCTTGTTGGTTGGAGCGATGCCGAACCATTCGCCCTTGTGCGTGCCGGTGATGAGCGCGCGCACGCCGGCTCGGCCTGGCGCGCCGATGATTTCCTTGATGGTGATCTTCATGTCCGGAAAGGCAGCTATGAAGGCGTCGATAATGGGCTTCAGCCCGGCCGGACCGGGACCTTGGCCGGGCGCCAGCGGAATATCCTGCCAGTCCGATGTTACAGCCTCGTCTAAGAGGTCGGGGTTGTTATCGCTGAAAGCGCGATAGAGCGTCTCGATAGACTTCCGTTCGGTTGCGCTCAGCCCGGTGACGGGGAATGTATTTTCTGTTTCGTTGCTCATGATGCCTTGATCCTGTTCTGTCGGCGGGAGGTGCCGACGAACGAAATCTAGGAGTCGCCGCATCATGATTGAAATCGATAGTCGGTATATGGCATCATCCATTTCATGGATTTGCATGGTATCGACTTGAACCTTCTCGTCGCCTTCGACGCGCTGATGGCGGAGCGGAACGTCACGCGGGCGGGCGCGCGGATCGGACGGACGCAGCCGGCCATGAGTGCGGCCCTTGCCCGCCTGCGGGCGCTTCTTCGCGATGAGCTGTTTGTGCGCGGCCCGAAGGGACTACAGCCGACGCCACGGGCGCTCGACCTCGCCGAGCCGCTTTCCCATGCGCTGGCGCATATTCAGCGGACATTGGAATTCACGCAGGAATTTGTTCCATCGGCCTCGGCTGCGACATTGACGCTCGGGCTATCCGAACATCCGAGCCATGTCCTGCTGCCGCCTTTGATTGCGGCACTTGGCCGGCAGGCCCCCGCTATCAGCCTGCGGCTGCGTGAATTTACCGCGCGAGACGATGCGATCGCGATGTTGGATGCCGGCGAGGTCGATGTCGCCGTCGGCGTCCCATCGACGGCGACCGGCCGGATATTGGCGCGTCCTCTCTTCGAAGAACGGTTTGTCTGTATCCTGCGAAAGGATCATCCGGCAGCCCTCGGACCATTGACGCTCGACCAATTCCTGGCGCTTTCCCACCTCCTGGTTTCGCCGGAAAACGAACGCTTCGGTCATGTCGATGCGGAGCTCGCAAAAAGCGGCCTCAAGCGCAAGCTCGGATTGACTTTGCCGCAAATGTACATGGCTCCCGTCCTTGTTGCCTGTTCCGACATGATTGCGACCGTGATGGCAGGCGTCGTCGAGGCTTCGGGCAGGGCGGGAGACCTCGTCATTCTGCCACCGCCTCTGCATCTCGCGCCAATTCCCTTCGTGCTGTCCTGGCATCGGCGCAACGATGCGCATCCGGCCCAGCGTTGGTTTCGCGACTTCATCGCCACGCTCATGTGAGATCGGCGCCTTGAGATAAGCCGGAACATCAGCGGCCGCCGGACGTTAGCCAACAGAGCTGCAGGCCGTGCCAAACGGACATGATGGTGCTGAAGAACATGGAGATTTTTCCGTTTTCTCTCCACGGCCGACGAAATGGCACGCGAGCTTCCCATCCATCCGGCCTGCGGCTCCGCACTCTCAACGATGGAGAACGGCATGGACGAGAGCTTGAAGCTTTATCGGCTGGTTCCAGTAGCAGCCGCCGTCGATCCCAATTGGCTAGGCGCGAAATCAGATGGCGAAGTGCTGGTCGCAGCCCGCACCGCTGGCGATGCCAGCGTTGTCGCAGCCGAACGCGAGTTGGACTTCATGGACATCGATGCTGCACCGGCGGAAGACAAGACGACCGTCATGGCGAGCGTTTTCCGCAACGAAAAACTCTATACGGTTATCGAGGTAGACAATGGCAGGACACATCACGAGCGTGGTGTCGTCAGCGGCACGATTGATGTCGACACCATCATCTCCACGCAGATCTGAAGCATCATACCGGCCAAATGGGCGGTTCTTACTCGTTGCAGCACTGATGGTTGCGATACCGGGAATCGCATCCGCACAGCAAATGCCAGGCGGTGATCCTTGTGCGGCTCCGGATGCCAACAAGCAGACCGAAGGTGGGCAGACGGCGCCTCGTTCTCAGGATAGCACCGGTCAGAAACTTTCGGATTGCGGTGGTGTCCTCAAACCGCCGGCGACGGGAGACAGCGCAATGGAAAAGCCGGCGCCGCGTGGCGGCAAGACACCGGTCATACCGCCCGGCAACGTGCCGGACGAGCAAGGAAACAACACACCGCAGGCCAAGTAAACCTGTGGTGACACGCCTACGGCTTCGGTTCCGGCTGCTCGATGGTCTTCTGGGCGACGGTCGAATTCTGGTCGTTTTTGGTCACGAACGGTTTGATGACGATGAGGCTGAGAATCGAGGCCACCATCAATGCCAGTATGATGATCAGCAATGCGCGCATGTCCGTCTTCGCTTTCTATCGCGGCCTACGGATGCAGAGATTGCTGTCATGACCGCTGATGCCGCTTACCTGACGGGAGTGCGTTTCGGCCCGTCGCTTGGCTTCGTCGTTTTCGACCGATCCTTCGATGAGGACACGGCCGCTGCTGACGGAAACGAAGATGCTCGTGGCATCCAGCAGCGGGTCTTCGTTCAATCTCTCCTGAATCTCTGCGCGAATCTCTGCATCCGGCCGCCACTGCGTTTCGGAGAGCTTGAACGGGTTTCTCTCCTCGGCGCTATGTTCCTTGTGATGGCGTTGCATGATGCCCTCCCTTCGTTGGCTCATGAAGCGCAACAAGGAAAACACCATAAGGTTCCATCTCTGCTTTCGGAGCTGTTTATCGACCCGTCAGAACACCGCGCAGCAAGAAGCCGGCGAGACCGCCGATTGCCAGCATTGCAGCATCGCGCATCGTGAGACTATCTCGCGGCCGCGAAGCCCTCACTGCCGCCGCAATCCGGCCGGCGGCTGCATCTAAGGCTTCCCTGCGCTGCCTGTCACAATGCGCATCGTCCGCCGACCGCGCGTCGTCGGTGCCGGGTTCGGAATAGACATATCTGGCTTCCGGCGCATCGATATCTGCGGAACCGCCCGCAGCCTGATCGAGTGCTTGCCATGTGCGGATATCGGCCTCAACGGAGGGAGTATCTTTCGGTTCCATCTGTCTGATTTTGACCATGGCATCCTCCTGTCCTTCGGAGGGCAAACCGTCGCCGGCCAAGAATGTTCCGAGATAGCCAACCCATGGTCATGGTCGACATCGAATGCCGGAACAAAGCTGGAGGGATTTCGTTCCGTCCCCAAGGGGATGAAGGGCCTCTGCCGATTTCAGGAGAATGCGCATGACCATAAGTGCAAAAGATATCGTCTCCGTTCTTGGACCTATCGATGAGACCCTGATGGCGAATGTCTTCGCGACCGGGGCAACGCTGGGCGAGCTCGCGGAAGCCTGGGCCTGGGTCAACAATGATGAGGCCCTGATTGGTGAGGGCAGGACGCTGCCGAGCGGCAAGGTGGCTGAGCTTGTCGAACTGCTTTCCGCCGATGAAGACGACGAATTCGACATGTAATTTCGAATATCCGCGCCGAGGACTGGAACAGATCGGCGTTTCGCTTGTTGTTGTAACGGGCCCTCAGAAGAGGGTGCCGCGACCAGTGGGGAGCCGGGCGCCCGCCCGATCTAAGGTCGCTGGAAAGATGTGTTCCGTGGCTAACGTCCGGACACGGGCGTCCGATCATGGAGGAGCCAATGAAAGTTCGAGACGCCATGACGCACGATGTGCGCATCACCAATCCCGACGAAACGATCCTGCAGGCCGCCCAGACGATGGCGAATCTCGACGCCGGCATCCTGCCTGTCGGCGACCATGACCGTTTGGTCGGCATGATCACCGATCGTGATATCGCCATCCGCGGCATCGCCAAGGGCAGAGGCCCGGACACGAAGGTCCGCGACGTAATGACATCGGAAGTCAAATATTGCTTCGACGATCAGGAGATCGATGAGGTCTGCCGCAACATGGGTAATATCAAGGTTCGGCGCCTGCCGGTGCTGGATCATAGCAAGCGGCTGGTTGGTATCCTGTCGCTCGGCGATATCGCCGTAGCCCAAGGCAACGGTGCAGCCGGCGAAGCGCTGAAGGGCATTTCGCGCCACGGTGGCATGCATAGCCAGACGCCGTGAACCTCGGCATGTTTCGGTCGTTGAGACAGCCGACGATGCACGGACGTCTTCGCATGGTGGAAAAGCAGATCGCCGGGCGCGGCATTCGCGATCCGGCGGTGCTGGAGGCTATGCGACGGATACCGCGGGAATTGTTCGTCGAGAAGGGCTTCGAGATGTTTGCCTATAACGACTGCCCGCTGCCGATCGGCAAGGGGCAGACGATCTCCCAGCCCTATATGGTTGCTCTGATGATCGAGGCGGCCGAAGTCAAGCCCGACGACACGGTTCTCGAAGTCGGCGCCGGGCTGGGCTATGCGGTTGCGATCCTCAGCCGCATAGCGGCTCATGTCGTTGCCGTGGAACGCCACGCCTCTCTGGCGGCGGGGGCTGCCGAACGATTGCACCGTCTCGGCTACGACAATGTCGATTTGCATTGTGGAGACGGTTCGAGGGGATGGCCGGAAGCGGCACCCTTCGACGCCATCCTTGTCTCCGCCGCCGCCCCGGTGGTGCCGCAGGCGCTCAAAGAGCAGCTGGCGACCGGCGGCCGGCTGATCATCCCCGTGGGGCCGGAGGAGAGCAGGCAGACGCTTCTGAAAATCCTGCGAAAAGGCCCGGATGATTTTGCCACCCAAAACCTCGGCGCCGTGATTTTTGTGCCGCTGATCAGCGAGCGGGGCGGAAGTGAAGACTATCGCTGATCACATCGCCTCAACCGCAAAGCCTGCAACGCCGTAATCAACCTGGTTGCGTGCGACTGACGGGCACGTCGCGCCGAGCATGTTTTCCCATCGCCTCTCTTGCCCATCCTGCGAGCCTTGCAAGCGCGTGCAAATGCCGCATAACCCTACGTCACCATCAACAGCTTTCTTCATAAAACTGTCATCGCAGCGGCTCACAGGATGATGCACGCAATTGCAAAATTGAGCGGAGTCGCCGGCGAGCAGGAGAGTGGCGTGTCGCAGAAAGTGTTCGTGAGCGCACAGGAGGTGGCGGACCGTGCAGGGGTCTCCCGATCGGCCGTGTCGCGCACGTTCACCCCAGGGGCGAGCGTGTCGCCCGAGACGCGGCGGAAGGTGCTCGATGCCGCCGAGACACTGGGTTACCATGTCAACCATCTCGCACGCGGGCTGATGCGCAACGAAAGCGGCATCGTGTGCCTGATCGTGTCCGACCTGGCAACGCCGCATCGCTCCGGTCTTATCAAGGCTCTGACGCAGGAGCTGCAGAATACCGGCAAGATTGCCATGCTCATCAACACCGATCTTTCCGACGGCAGTGTCGACCTGGCACTGCGCCAGGCGATCCGTTACCGCGCCGATGCCTCAATCATTCTCTCGGGGATGCCCGATAAGTCTATCACGCAGCTCTGCCTGAAGAGTGGTCAGCGCCTGGTATTGATCAATCGCGACGACGAGCAGGACGGACCTTTGCGGATCAATCTCGATGACGAAGAGGCCGCCAGCCGCATCCTGATTGCCTTCCTTCGCGCCGGCTGCCGCAGACTGGCCTTCGCCAACTCGGAAGCCGGCACGCCAAGCCTTATGGCAAGGGAGAACGGCTTCGTTGCTACGGCCAGGGCGCACGGCCTGGACGTGGTTGTCGAGCGCTATGGCTGGACCAGCTATGAAAGCGGCAGGATTCTTGCACAGCGGTTGCTTACCCAGAGCCAACGACCGGATGCCGTCTTCTGCGCGACCGATCTGCTTGCCTGCGGCTTCATGGATGCTGCCCGCCACCAGTTTTCCATCTCTGTCCCCAACCAGCTTTGCATCGCCGGTTTCGACAACATCGAACAGGCCTCCTGGGCATCCTATCAACTGACGACCTTTGCCCAGCCGCTTGCCACCATTGCTCGGGAGGCGATCCTCTGGCTCGAAAACGAGCCGGTCGCCAACCCGGAAGGACGGGCGTCCGCCATCCGCCTTCACGCCGATCTCGTTTGGCGCAGCTCGATCAGGGGTGGCTGACGACATGGCACCTTTGATCTTGGCCCGGACGAAATCCTCGGGAGGATCGGATAGATTTCTGTCTGATCTCGCCTCCCATGCGGATGCACTGTTTCATGGTCCGACATATGAGCAATATGGGGCTATCTGCTACCGGAAACATCCGGAGTTTGGTGCGGCAGAAGTGCTTGTCGTCACCAGCCGTGAAAGCGGACGCTGGATTGTTCCGAAGGGCTGGCCGATAAGGGGGAAAAAGCCGCACGAGGTTGCTGCGATAGAGGCTTTCGAGGAAGCCGGCGTGCGCGGTAAGATCAAGAAGAAACCGTTCGGCTATTTCACCTACCTGAAGCAACTTGTCGACGGCAACCGCGTTCCCTGCATCGTGCAAGTGCACCTTCTTGAAGTCGAAAAAACCTGTGAGAACTTTCCGGAAAGAGGTCAGCGCCGCATCGAATGGATCTCCTTTATCGAAGCGGCAGGTCGTGTGCGCGAACCGGAACTCAAGGGCCTTCTCCTGATGGCCGATCGAAAGCTCAGGCGGACGAAAGCGAAGAAATAGCGTTCGCTACGCCCGCGCCCATACGTCAGCCGGCTATGCCTTCTTCGAATCCGGCTTAGCGACAGCGTGAGCGGAAACTGGATAGGTCATTGTCTCGGCTTCGCCCGATATCCGAGGCTGCGGCTGATCTCATCCGCGGTGCTGCGCAGCATCAGCAGGAGTGCCTCGCGGCGTTCGACGTAACGGCTGGTCAGTGTGCCGAGATTGAGGGCGGCGACGACGTTGCCGTTCGCGTCGAAGAGTGGGGCTGCGATGCCAGTCGAGCCGGTGACGAACTCCTGATCGTTGATTGCATATCCATCGCGTCGCACCTTTGCGAGGATATCGCGGATGTCCTGAAGCTCGGTGATGGTATAGCGGGTGTAGGAGAGAAACCGCACGCGGGAGAGATAGTCCTCCACAGTCGGCTGCGGCGCGTAGGCGAGCATGACGCGGCCGGTTGCGGTGCAATAGGCGCTGATTGCGGCATCCATGTTCACATCGTAACGCACGGGATGGTGGCTGACGCACTTTGCCAGCCGGCGGACGTCACAATGGGCGTTCATGGTGCTGAGCAGCACGGTCTCGCCGGAGAGATCGCGCAGGCGTTCCATGAAGGGAGTGGCGGTGACGATCAGCGGCTCCTCATGGCGGCGGAAGGGAAAGCCATGCCGGCCCGCCTCGACCAGCATGTAGCGCCCAGCTGCATCCTGCACGAGATGGCCGCGCGCGGTGAGCGTCTGGATCAGCCCATGAGCGCTGCTTTTCGGCAGCGTCAGATCCCTGATGATCTGCGACAAGGCCACTGCCTCCCGCCGTTCGGCCATATACTCCAGTATGTCGAGGATACGACCGGCGCTCTTCACCTCGGAGTTCATATACGTGAACGATTCCCACGTTGTTGATCAATTGATTGGCTTGTAACAGTTTTGCCTGGAAAAACGACACCGGCAAGAGAGTTGCCCTTCGAAAGACGGGCGCGACGATGGAAGCGGCGATGGGCGAGACGCAAAAGCAGGCAACGATCAGCGAACCCTGGCTCTGGCCGGACGATCTCTGGCAGAAGAGCGTCAACAAGGTCCGTGCCGGACGGTCGCTACGGCCGGCGAAATGGAAGAACGGCGCCCACATGGCGGTGGCCTTGTCCTTCGATGCCGATCACGAGACCGTGGAGCTGCGCAATGGCGGCGTTTCGTTCGGCCGCATGAGCCAGGGGCAGTACGGCGCCCGTTCCGGCATGCCGCGCATCCTTAAGCTTCTCGACAAATACGCGGTTCCGGCCTCGGTCTTCATGCCGGCGGTATCGGCGATGATCAATGTCGATGAAGTGCGTGCCGTGGTGGCCTCAGGTCATGAACTCGGCATGCATAGCTGGATTCACGAGTTCAACTCGCGCCTGGACGAGGCGACCGAACGGGACCTTGCATTGCGCGCAGCCGATGTGCTGGAGCGCATTTCCGGCGTGCGGCCGGTCGGCATGCGCACGGCCTCCTGGGATTTCAGCCCCTATACGCTGAAGATCGCCCGTGAAATGGGCCTGCTCTATGATTCCTCGCTGATGGCCGATGACGAACCCTATGAGCTCCTTGAAGACGGCGAGCCGACGGGCATCGTCGAAATTCCCGTGGAATGGATCCGCGACGACGCTCCCTATGTGGCGATGGATCGCATGACGGGAGCGCGGCCATACGGCGGTCCGTCGATGCTTCTCGATATTTTCCAACGCGAACTGGAAGTGGCCTATGAGGAAGGGGGGCTTTTTCAGCTCACTCTTCATCCCCACCACGTGGGCCATCGCTCGCGCATCTTCATTCTGGAAGAGATCATCCGTCAGGCACAGGCCAAGGGCGACGTATGGTTTACCACCCATGCGGAACTTGCCGCTTACTGCGCGGCAGAAGCTGGCTTGCGGGCATCGGGCAAGTAGAATGACCGTCGCTAGGTAAGGATGTTACGAGATTTCGAGATATAAAAGAGGGGTTTCAGACTATGCATTCCAGGTTTCTATCCGCAGCCGCCATTGCCCTGGGCCTCCTGGCATCGGCAGCCTATGCTCAATCGGCAAAAGATACGCTGACCATCGACCTGCCGAATGACGCGGCGACGCTCGATCCGCATCTTCAATGGGACACCGACAGCTACAGCGTCTACCGCAATATCTTCGACAATCTCATCACCCGCGATTTATCGGGCTCGATCGTGCCGCAGATCGCGACCTCCTGGAAATATCTCGACGACAAAACGCTGGAGTTTCAGATCCGCGATGACGTGACTTTCCAGGACGGCAGCAAGCTGACGGCCGATGACGTCGTCTACAGCATCAACCGCATTATCGATCCGGCCCTGAAGAGCCCGCAACTGTCGCAGTTCAACCAGATCGACAAGGCCGAGGCGACCAGTCCGACCGTCGTGAAGGTGATGACGAAATCGCCCTATCCGGCATTGCTTGCCCAACTCGTCAAGCTTTCGATCGTGCCGAAGGCCTATGTCGAGAAGGTGGGCGCTCAGGAATTCAATCAAAAGCCCATGGGCAGCGGCCCCTACAAGCTCGTGCAGTGGCAGAAGGGCGTACAGACCGAGCTGCAGGCCAACGATCACTACTGGCGCACAAAGCCACCGTTCGAACATGTCTTCTTTCGTGCCGTGCCCGACGTGTCGACCCGTATCGCCGACCTGAAGGCCGGAAAAGCCGATCTTGTTCGCGATCTTCCTTCCGATCAGGCGATCGCGCTGAAGAGCGATCAGGGTGCGCAGGTGCTGTCGGTTCCGACGGAGCGCGTCGGCTATATCTACATCAACGCTCAGGCTGGAGCGACCAAGGACGTCCGCGTGCGCCAGGCGATCGCCTATGCGATCGACCGGCAGACCCTGATCGACGCGCTGCTGCAGGGCTTCGGGTCCCCGGTGAACATTCTCGGCGCGCAACCGATCTTCGGCTATACCGACAAGGTCGAAGGCTACCCTTTCGACCCGGACAAGGCGCGCGCCTTGATCAAGGAAGCAGGCGCCGAAGGGGCGAAGATCGAGTTCCTGACCTCGCCGGCCTATGATCGCTCGATGGTGGAGGCCATCCAGCAGATGTTGAACGACGTCGGCCTTAATACGGAAATTACCGCGCTCGATCAGGCGACATTCCTGAAGCGCCGCCAGGGTGACGCCAAGGACGCCGGAAGCGTCGCGCTCGGCCGCTGGTCCTGCGCCTGCCAGGATGCGGATGGCATCATCTTCCCGCTCTTTCGCACCGGCAGCAGCTGGGCGAAATACAGCAATCCGCAATTCGACAGCCTTGTCGACTACGCGCGTTCGACGCTCGACAACGGCAAGCGGCTGGCGGACTACCAGAAAGCCTACGAGATCCTGAGGGACGATGTACCCGGCATCGGCCTATATCAGAGCGACGCCGTTTACGGCGCCAACAGCCATCTGAAGTGGCAGCCGAGCCCGAACGAAGCCATGTTCGTCATGGACATGAGCTGGCAGCAGTGAGCCGGGCGGCCGCCTGATTTCTGAATTGGATATCTTTCATGACCCTCGAGATTTCGGCTGATGATATCGACCAGGCAGCCCTGCTCGCAGAATTGCGGCATTGGGTGGAACTGGAAACGCATACGCCCGATGCGGATGCCGTGAACAGTCTGGTCGATCGCGTCGAGGCGATCGCCAAGGCCGCCGGTCTCGTCACCGAGCGGACGCCAGGCACGATGGGGTTCGGCGATATTCTTGCTGTGCGCACGCCGCGCCCTGCGGGCAGCAATCAGAAAAGCACGCTGATCCTTGCCCACCTCGACACGGTTCATGAGCCCGGCACGATCAAGACCACGCTGCCCTGGCGACAGGAGGGCGATCGTGTCTATGGGCCCGGTATCTACGACATGAAGGCAGGCGCGCTGATGGCGTTGGAGGCGATGAAGCTCGCCGTCCGGCACGATTCCGGTCTGAAGCTTCCGGTCGATCTGCTCTTCATGCCGGACGAGGAGATGGGCAGCGTCAGCTCCCGCGCATTGATCGAAACCTATGGCCGCAATGCCCGCTATGCGCTAGTGGTCGAGCCTGCCCGGGACGGCGGCAAGATCGTCGTCGCGCGCAAGGGTGTCGCCATGTACGACATCGTCGTTCGCGGCCGCGCTTCCCACGCCGGCAGCAGGCCGCAGGATGGCCGAAGTGCGATCCGTGCCGCCGCGCGGCTGGTACTCGAACTCGAAGCGCTGAACGATCCAGCGAGTGGCGTCACCGTGACCGTCGGCACCATCCGCGGTGGAACCGGCCGCAACACGGTACCGGCGGAATGCCGCATGCAGGTCGATGCCCGCCTGCCCGACGAGCAGGCGGCGGTGGAAATCCTCGGCAAGATCGAGGCCGTGAAGCCGGTCGATCCGGACATCACCATCGAGATCAGCGGAGGCCTCAGCCGGCCACCCTTCGCGCAATCGGAAAGCGGCCGGCGACTCTTCGACCATACAGCAGAGATCGCCGCCGAACTCGGCATCACGTTGGAAGGAGTCAGCACCGGGGGAGGCTCGGACGGCAATTTCACCGCCGCCCTCGGCGTCGCTACGCTCGACGGCCTGGGTGCGGATGGTGCCGGTGCCCATACGTTCGATGAGTATATTCATGTCAGCAGCGTAGCGCCGCGCACGGCATTGCTCGCCAATCTGATGTTGACGCTCGACGGAGACGCCTGATGCCTCTGCAACCGATCGAGGGCGTATTCCCAGGTATTGCCGAACAATGACGACGGCTGAAATTCTGGGCTTCGTCCTGATGGCCGGAGTGGCCGCCTATGTGCAGACATTGACGGGCTTTGCCTTCGGCTTGCTGCTGATGGGCGGTGTCGGTCTTACCGCCGTCATGCCGCTACGGGATGCGGCAGTGGTGGCAGGCGTGCTGACGCTGGTCAACGCGACGATCATGATGGTGAAGGGCTGGCGCGATGTATTGCGCAGGGAGCTCGTTCTGGTGTTGTGCAGCAGCCTGCCGACACTGGTGGCGGGCTACTTCCTGCTCGATGTTCTCGCTACTAACGGGCTGATCTATCTGCGCATCATCCTCGGTGTCGTCATTGTCATCTCCTCCCTGCAACTGGTTCTGCCGCCCAAGAAGGAGCAACAGGAAGCGACGAATTCGTCCTTTGTCTTCTTTGGCGCCTTCTCGGGCATCATGAGCGGACTGTTCTCCACTAGCGGCCCGCCGCTGGTCTATCATTTCTACCGCCAGCCGCTGCCGATCGCCGCCATCCGTGAGACGCTGGTGGCAATCTTCGCTTTCAATGCGTTGATCCGTCTTCTCGTCGTCATCGCCGACGATACCTTTCCCGAACTCCATTATTGGCCAGCCTTCTCAGCCGTCGTCACCGTTGCGATCGGCACCCACCTGGCCAGGCACCTGCCGCCGCCCTTGTCGCCTAAGGTCCTGAAGCTGATCGTCTTTCTTTTGCTTTGCGCATCGGGGCTGTCACTTGCACTGCCGGCAATTCCGAAGGCGATTGGCTGGAGCTAGCACGGGCGCGGTGCCTGTGGCCGGAGCGTCATGTCCGGAGCCGAAAAAGCCGCGAAGGCAACTACTAATTGCACGCGGCAGACCTGCGCTCCTATGCGATCAGACACCAAATCGTCGCATAATTGTCAAAAAAGTATCAGCTCGACGTCGATGGCGTAGTAGCGGGCGTTAATGTCCCCGCGTAAAGTCGCATCAGTGGAAAAGGAACAATGGCCTCTGGGAGGAGGTTCCGGTGCCGGAAAAATCCGGCCGGATGCAGGCAGGAGGACGGCATGACCCCAGATTTGGAAGTGGTCGCGATCGGTAGCGCCGAGTCCTTCAAGGCATGGGAGCACGGCTATCCCTATCGTACGGTCCGCTGGCATTTCCATCCCGAATATGAAATCCATCATGTCGTGGCAACGACGGGACAATATTTCGTCGGCGATTTCATCGGTGAGTTCGAGCCCGGAAACCTCGTGCTGACAGGTCCGAACCTCCCGCACAATTGGGTGAGTGATGTGCCGCCGGGCACCTGCCTGCCGCTGCGCTGCAGGGTGCTTCAATTCTCCGAATCCTTCTTTGCCGACGCAAACAGGGTTTTTCCCGAGCTTTCCGGATGCATCGACATCCTGGAGATGAGCCGCCGCGGCGTGCTGTTCACGCCGGAAACCGCGGCGCTCGTCGGGCCGATCCTCGGTGAGCTGGTCGAAGCCAAAGGAATTCGTCGTATCGAGCTTTTCATGAACGTTCTGAATGCGTTGAGCAGCGCCCAGAATGCTTCCACCCTCGCCAGCACACGCTATCATCCCGATCCTTCGGGATTCATGTCGGCCGGGGTCAACCAGGCATTGGCCTACATCAACACGCATCTGACGGAGCCGTTCAGCGAAGCTGATCTTGCGGAGTTGACGGGCCAGAGCCCGAGCGCGTTCTCGCGCAGCTTTCGCCGGCATACCGGCATGGCGCTCGTTCAATACGTCAATCGGCTGCGGATCAATTTCGCCTGCCACCTACTGATGAGCAAAGCGGAAATGTCGATTACCGACATCTGCTTTGCCGCCGGCTTCAACAATATCTCGAATTTCAATCGTCGTTTTCTGGATCAGAAGGGCATGGCGCCCTCGCGCTTCAGAACATTGCTGGCGCAGAATGTAAGAGCGGTGGAGGCCGCATAAAAAGGGAGGACCGGGAGGAGAGACCAGACAATCGGGGCAAGAAGGACCGGGGCATGCGAATGACCCGAAGGGGAACCTTTGTCCGCAAATTAGCCCCTAAGCATGGCCGCAGGCCCGCTTTTGCGGCGGCACACAGAACAGGCATCGCGCTCAAGACATGAGCCGAGGCTTCATCAATACAACTATCATTTGGAGTGGAGGAATTCCAATGACTCAATTCGCATTGAAACTGGCAGGCGCTGCAACACTCGCCATCGGCCTTCTGAGCGGCACGTCCGCATTTGCCCAATCCGCGAAAGTGACGGACGCGACAGTCGCCTTCCTGATGCCCGACCAGAGCTCGACGCGCTACGAGGAGCATGACTATCCTGGCTTCCAGGCGGAGATGAAGAAGCTCTGCGCCGGCTGCAAAGTGATCTACCAGAATGCAAACGGTGACGCTTCGCGCCAGCAGCAGCAGTTCAACTCCGCGATTTCCCAGGGCGCAAAGGCGATCGTGCTCGATCCGGTCGACTCGACGGCGGCAGCATCGCTCGTCAAGATGGCGCAGAGCCAGGGCGTCAAGGTCATTGCCTATGATCGTCCGATCCCATCGGCGGCAGCCGACTACTACGTTTCCTTCAATAACGAGGAAATCGGGAAGATGATCGCCAAGTCGCTGGTGGATCATCTGAAAGCTAAGAACGTCAAGGCCGGCGATGGCGGCCTTCTGGAAATCAACGGTTCGCCGACCGATGCGGCTGCGGGCCTGATCAAGAAGGGTATCCATGCCGGCCTCGCTGAAGGCGGCTATCCAGTGCTTGCCGAGTTCGATACGCCGGAATGGGCGCCGCCGAAGGCACAGCAATGGGCAAGCGGCCAGATCACCCGCTTCGGCAAGAAGATCCTGGGCGTTGTCGCCGCCAATGACGGTACCGGCGGCGCGGCCGTTGCAGCCTTCAAGGCAGCCGGCATCGATCCCGTGCCGCCAGTCACCGGCAATGACGCGACGATCGCCGGCCTGCAGCTCATCATCGCCGGCGACCAGTACAACACGATCTCCAAGCCGAGCGAGATCGTTGCTGCGGCTGCGGCAAATGTCGCGATGCAGTTGCTGTCGGGCGAAACGCCGAAGGCCGATACGAAGCTCTTCGACACGCCGACGCAACTCTTCGTGCCGGCCCTCGTTACCACCGAGAACCTGAAGGCCGAGATCATCGACAAGCAGGTCAACGACAAGCCGATCCAGACTGCAGAACAGCTCTGCGGAGATCGGTATGCGGAAGGCTGCAAGAAGCTCGGCATCACGAAGTGATCATATCCTCCCACCAATATCCCCGGCCGCTTGCGGGCGGCCGGGGTACCGGGAACTCATCCTGTTCCAATCATATAGAAAGGCTCGCGACATATGACTGACGCTTCCGACCAAACAGCCGCGACAGGCGAGTTGGTGCTCAGCCTGCGGGGCGTCTCCAAACATTTCGGTGCGGTGTCGGCGCTGACCGACATCGATCTCGACGTGCATGCGGGCGAAGTCGTCGCCCTTGTCGGCGACAACGGCGCCGGCAAATCGACCCTCGTCAAGATTCTTGCCGGCGTTCACCAGCCGAGCGCCGGCACGATCACCTTCCGTGGTTCAAAAGTGACGCTAAACGACCCCAGCACCGCCCTGCATCTGGGCATCGCTACGGTCTTCCAGGATTTGGCGCTCTGCGAAAATCTGGATGTCGTCGCCAATATCTTCCTTGGGCGGGAACTTAGCCCCCTGAAACTTGACGAGACCGCAATGGAGGTTCGTGCCTGGACGCTGCTGAACGAGCTTTCGGCCCGCATTCCGAGTGTCCGCATTCCGATCGCGTCGCTCTCCGGCGGGCAGCGTCAGACGGTGGCGATCGCGCGATCACTGCTGCTGGAGCCAAAACTTATTCTGCTCGACGAGCCCACCGCAGCCCTTGGCGTCGCCCAGACGGCCGAAGTTCTGAACCTCATCGAGCGCGTTCGCGACCGTGGCCTAGGCGTCGTCATGATCAGCCACAACATGGAGGACGTCCGCGCCGTGGCGGATCGCATCGTCGTGTTGCGGCTCGGCCGGAACAACGGAATTTTCTATCCCGACGCATCCAACCAGGAACTGGTCAGTGCCATCACCGGCGCCACCGAAAATGCGGTTTCGCGCCGCGCAGGCCGCCGTCAGGCACAGCAGCAAATAGGGCAGGAGGGTCAGATATGACCAGCGACGTCAAACAGGCGGGAGCGCTCCTCGACCGCAGCGATATTCGCGTCAAGCATGAAGCTGGCCTCGGCGGCACGATCCGTTCGTCGATCGACAAGATACGCTCGGGCGATCTCGGTTCGTTGCCGGTAGTCGTCGGCCTCATCATTATCTGGACTGTCTTCGGCACCCTCAACCCGACATTCCTTTCGAGCAACAACCTTGCCAACCTCCTGTTCGATGCATCGACGGTCGGCGTCATCTCGCTCGGAATCGTCTGTGTCCTGACGGTAGGGGAGATCGATCTTTCCGTCGGCTCAATCAGCGGCTTTGCCTCCGCCATGGTCGGCATGCTCTGGGTCAACGAGGGCTGGCCCGCAGCACTTGCCATTATCGCCGCGCTTCTCGTCGGTGGATTGATCGGATCGCTCTACGCATTGCTTTTCAACCGGCTGGGAATGCCGAGCTTCGTTTCGACGCTGGCGGGCCTGCTGGCGGTCCTTGGCATGCAGCTTTACCTGCTCGGCGCCACGGGTTCGATCAACCTGCCCTACGGATCGGCGATCGTAAACTTCGGTCAGCTCATGGTTATCCCGCGCCCGCTCGCCTATGTCTTTGCGCTGCTTCCCGGCATCATATTGCTGTTTTCGGGCTATCGTGCGGCTCTGCGCCGTCGCGTGGCCAATCTCTCCTCTCGGTCGATCGGCGGTCTTGTGGTGCGCGCCGCTGCGATCACCGTTGCGCTGGAATTCGTTGCCTTCTATCTCAACCAGGATCGCGGAATCCCGTGGATGTTCGCGCTCTTCGTCGCGCTGGCCATCGTCATGAATTATGCGTTGACGCGGACCCAATGGGGCCGGTCGATGGCAGCCGTCGGCGGCAATCGCGAGGCAGCGCGCCGTGCGGGCATCAACGTCCGCTTCATCTACACGAGCGCGTTCGTTCTCTGCGCAATGTTTGCAGCGCTCGGCGGCGTGCTCGCGGCGGCGCGTCTCGCATCGGCGAGCCAGCAGGCCGGGACCGGCGACGTCAACCTGAATGCCATCGCAGCCGCCGTTATCGGCGGAACGAGCCTCTTTGGCGGCCGTGGCAGCGCATATTCGGCGCTGCTCGGCATCATCGTCATCCAGTCGATCGCCAGCGGACTGACGATGCTCGATCTGTCCTCGGCCCTTCGCTACATGATCACCGGCGCAGTCCTTGCCATTGCCGTCATCGTCGACTCGCTGGCACGCCGGTCGCGCGTTTCGCATGGCCGGGCCTAATATAACGACCAACGTAAGGATTTATATGAGACAGGAACTTTCTGGAAAGGTCGCAGCGATTACCGGGGCCGCCTCGGGGATCGGTCTTGAATGCGCCAAATCGCTATTGCAAGAGGGCGTGAGCGTCGCCCTCATCGACAGAGCCGAAGAGTCTTTGAGGAGCATATGTTTCGAGCTTGGTCCGGAGGCTTTTCCTCTGGTTATCGACCTCACCAATTCCGCCAGCGTTGCGACGATGATGCCGCAGATATTGGAGAGGTTCGGAAAGCTCGACATCTTCCATGCCAATGCCGGCTCCTATATTGGCGGCGAGGTCGTCGATGGCGATCCGGACGCCTGGGACCGGATGCTGAACCTGAATATCAATGCCGCCTTCAGGTCGGTCCAGGCCGTATTGCCCCACATGGTGGAGAGGAGGACCGGCGATATCATCATGACCAGTTCCATCGCCGGCCTGGTTCCTGTCGTCTGGGAGCCGATCTACACGGCCTCCAAGCACGCGGTGCAGGCTTTCGTCCATACGCTACGGAGACAAGTCGCGAAACATGGTATACGCGTTGGCGCGGTTGCCCCCGGCCCGGTGGTGACGGCCCTGATCAGCGACTGGCCCAAGGCAAAGCTTGATGAAACGATCGCGGCGGGCGGATTGATGGAGGCGACGGAGGTGGCCGAGGCGGTGTTGTTCATGCTCTCCAGGCCGCGCAATGTCACGATCCGCGATCTCGTCATCTTGCCGAACAGCACGGACCTCTAAATATGACGCAATATTTTATCGGTGTCGACGTCGGTACAGGCAGCACCCGAGCGGGTGTCTTCACCGAGAATGGCAATCTGCTGGCTTCGGCAAAACGCCCGATCACGATCTGGCATGAGCCGGGCAGCATCGTCGAGCAGTCGAGCGAACAGATATGGAAAGCTGTTTGCGGCAGCGTCACGGAGGCCATTGCCTCAGCCGGAATCCCGGCTACGGCCGTCGCCGGACTAGGATTCGATGCAACCTGTTCTCTCGTCGCCATCAAAGCTGACGGTGCACCGGTTGCCGTCGGCCCTTCCGGAGATCCGGATCGCAACATCATCGTCTGGATGGACCATCGCGCCGCCGGCGAAGCGGCTGAAATCAACGCGGGCAATCACGAGGTTCTGCGTTACGTTGGAGGCAGTATTTCGCCGGAGATGGAAACGCCGAAGCTTCTCTGGCTGAAACGCAATCTGCCGCAATCCTTTGCGGCTACCGATCACTTCTTCGACCTTGCGGACTATCTGACCTGGCGTGCGACCGGCTCCCTGAACCGATCGATCTGCACGGTCACCTGCAAGTGGACCTACCTTGCCCACGAGAAACGTTGGGATGCGGAGTATTTCAAGGCCATCGGCCTGGAAGAGTTGGCAGCGGAAGGTTTTTCGAGGGTCGGTACGGATATCGTCGAACCCGGCACGGCGTTGGCGAACGGGTTGACCGAGGCGGCGGCCTTGGATCTGGGGCTGCCGATCGGAACCTCTGTCGGAGCGGCCCTGATCGATGCCCATGCGGGCGGCGTCGGTACGCTTGGAGGGGATGGTGCGGACGGTGGATCGAGAGTGCAAAGCAGGCTCGCCTATGTCTTTGGCACATCGGCCTGTTCGATGGCTTCCAGCGACAATCCCATCTTTGTCGGCGGCGTATGGGGGCCATATTATTCGGCGATGATACCGGGACTCTGGGTGACGGAAGGCGGCCAGTCGGCCGCTGGAGCGGCGATCGATCATCTGGTTACGATGCATCCCGCATCTGCCGAAGCGCGTGCGAAGGCGGAGGCGGAAGGTCTCTCTCTCGTCGCATGGCTTGACCGCCAGGCCACCGAATTGTGCCCTGACTTCGCGCGTGCTGTCGAACTTGCAAAGTCGGTCCACGTGGTGCCAGAATTTCTCGGAAACCGGTCACCCCATGCTGATCCCGATGCCCGCGCGGTCATCGCCGGGATCGGACTCGAGGCTGAGATCGCTGACCTGATTTCGCTCTATATCGCCGGTCTCTGCGGTATCGGCTACGGGCTTAGACAGCTCCTGGAGACGCTTTCAAAGGATGGTATCGAGATCGGTATGATCGTCGCGAGCGGTGGGGCCGCGCAAAGCAATCTCGTGCGGCAGCTTCTGGCGGACACGACGAATACCCCGGTCGCGATCGCCAATACCGAGGAACCCGTGCTGCTGGGCGCGGCAATGCTGGGAGCTGTTTCCGCCGGACGCTATGCCTCGCTGCTGGAGGCGATGAAGGCGATGTCGAGCCTCTCGACAATCTTCTCTCCGGCAGGTGGCACGATCGGCACGCTACATAGGAACCGCTATCGGGCTTTCGAGCTGTTGCAGTCCGCAGACCGGGAAATCCGCAAGTTCGCCGCAGCGGGCGCATGAGCGAGTATCGGCCGCAAATAGAAGCTGAACACCGCAGATGTTCCGGTCGCCTCGACTATACAAAAAGTTCGCTCAGTTCCGTTCGCGCGATGTCTCGGAGCCGGATCGCCTCGCTCATGTCGATCGAGCGGTAGGGCCAGCGCAGGCCCGTGCCGACAGGTCCCCAGTTGCCGATGGCGCAAAGGAGTTTGTCGAGCGCGGCGTTCGAATAGCCTAATCGCCGGCGGTAGGGGACGATGTGCGTTTCCATGAATTTGCAAATGCGTCGCTCCAGATCGAGCGCGGCATGAATGTCTTCTTGCATCGATGCGGTCCACGCTTGTGCACCTCGCGGGCTCAGACAGCAGACATTGGAAAAGGATCCCGCTGCAACGCCCTCCATAGTGCCGGTTGCAAGATGATGACCCGGGACAAAGAGTGAGAGTTCCGAAAGGTGCTCGCGTGCTTCTGCATACCATTGCCTGTCACCGTCAGCCACTTTCGCTCCGATGACGCCTGGCGCCGCCGCGCAGATTCTTTCCAGTTCCTCCGGCGTCAGGACACGTTTGGCATGTGGCGGATTGTAGAGGATCAGCGGGACGCCGTTTGCCGCATCGACAGCGCGTTTCAAAAAATCGGTCGCTTCCTGATCCGTTACTGGCCACCAGTCGGGCAGGATGACCTGGATCGCCAGTGGTTTCAGGAGTGCTGCGCGGCGGACCCGCTCCAGCATGATACGGGCATCCGGTTGGCAAGCGCCGATGACGAAGTTCATGCCGGCCTTGGCGCATCGTTCGGCCAACATCGATTGGATGCGGTCGAACTCAGGTTCGGTCTGGCTATGAAATTCCCCTGCCGTGCCGTTCGAATAGATGCCGTCAACGCCGGCCGCGATCAGGATGTCGATCTCTTCGCCGAGCTTTGCGAATTCGATTTCATCACCCATCCCGATCGGCAGGAGAAGGGTCGCCCAATTGCCGGCGATGGCACGCCGCTTTTTTGCTGTCACTGACTGCCTCTCAATTCAAATCGTCGCGAATGCAGGCTTTGAAATGACCCGGCGTGATCTCTCTCAACTCCGGGACCGTCTTACCGCAGGCGTCCATTGCGTGCGGACAACGCGTGCGGAACACACAGCCGGCGGGTGGATTGGCCGGGCTCGGTATGTCGCCCTTGAGGATCTGGCGGTTGCGCCGGGCGTTGGGATCGGTCGACGGAATCGCCGACAGCAGCGCACGCGTATAGGGATGCCGCGGCCTCGCGTAGAGATCGGCGCTCGGCGCGATTTCCATGATCCGGCCGAGATAGAGCACGATCACCCGGTCGCAGATATATTCGACGACGGCCAGATCATGCGAAATGAAGAGCATGGTCAAGCCGAGGCGCATCTGCAATTCGCGCAGCAGATTGATGACCTGCGCCTGGATCGAGACGTCAAGTGCCGAGACCGGCTCGTCGGCCACGATGAATTCCGGCGACAGGGTCAGAGCGCGGGCAATGCCGATACGCTGGCGCTGGCCGCCAGAAAATTCGTGCGCGTAGCGATTGATCGCGTCTTCAGGCAGATCGACTTGAGCGAGGGCGGAACGCGCCCGCTCCAGCCGTTCCTTGCCGGTTCCGATGCGCTGGATTTTCAACCCTTCGGTCAAAATCTCGCCAATCGTCATGCGCGGCGAGAGGCTGGCGAAGGGGTCTTGAAAAATATACTGCATGCGCGGTCGTGTGCGCCTTAGGGCGGAGGCGGAAAGCGTGGTCAGTTCCACGCCGTCGAAGCGGACACTACCCGCCGACGGCTCCACGAGGCGCAGGACGGAACGTCCGATCGTAGTCTTTCCACTGCCGGATTCGCCGACAAGTCCGACGACCTCGCCTTTGGCGATATCGAAGGAGATGTCCTGCAGAACGTTCAGCTCGGTACCTCGGGACGTATAGTGCTTCCCGAGATCGCGAACGGAGAGCAAAGGCTCGCTCATCTAGATCTCCTGCCATCTTATGCAGCGGCTGCGGTGTTGCGGGCCGACCTCTTCGAGTGCGGGAACGGCGGCGCGGCAGGCATCAATCGCGAATTTGCAACGAGGCGAAAATGCGCAGCCGGCCGGCATATTCGTCAGGCTTGGGACCACACCTGGAATGGCCGCGAGCTTCTCGCCGTCCTGTTTCATCCGCGCCGCATCGCCGAGACGCGGCATCGAGGCGAGAAGGCCCATCGTATAGGGATGGCGCGGATTGCCAAAGACCTCGCCGACCGGTCCCTCCTCGACGATCCGCCCCGTATACATGACCGCGACGCGATGAGCGATCTCGGCAACGACGCCGAGATTGTGCGTGATGAACAGCATGGCCATACCGCGTTCGCGCTGCAGCTTCAGAAGCAGATCGAGAATTTGCGCCTGGATCGTCACATCCAGCGCCGTCGTCGGTTCATCGGCAATCAGCAACGTCGGATCGCAGGCGAGAGCCATAGCGATCGTCGCCCTCTGGCGCATGCCGCCCGACAGTTCATGCGGATACTGACCTGCGCGCCGCTTCGCATCCGGAATACCGACGCTGTGGAGCAGTTGGACCGCCGCATCCATCGCGGTTTTCCGATCCGCGCCGCAATGAATGCGGATCGGTTCCGATATCTGGTCGCCGATCGTGAAGACGGGATTGAGGCTCGACATCGGCTCCTGAAACACCATGCCGATATCATCGCCCCTGATCCTGCGCATGGTCTCATCGTCAAGAGAGACCAGATTGCGGACCGCACCGTTCTTGCTCTTCAGTCGGATGCTGCCTGCGGCGATCTTCCCGATATTGCGGGTGAGCAAGCGCATCACGGAAAGGCTGGTTACCGATTTGCCCGAGCCGGATTCGCCGACGAGCGCCAGGGTCTCGCCCGCGGTAACGGTCAGATCGATATCGTGGACAGCCGTGATCTCGATGCCGCGGACGCGGAAAATCGTTCGCAGTCCTTTGATGTCGAGAACAGGATCGGCCGCGGGCTCCATTGCGCGCCTCAGCTCAGCAGGCCGGTGGCGCGCAGGATTTCCTCGATCCGCGCCGTCTCGGCCTCGTTCAACGCTGCGCGGGGCCGCGGCATGACGGCGGTATCGATGATCCCGAGGCTGCGCATGGCGGCCTTGAAAGCGCCGATGCCCGATGGGCCGCCGCTGACACGACCTTGGGCGACCCAAACGATTTCGAAGAGGCGGCAGAGGCGCTCCTGCTCCTTTCTCGCTGCGGCCCAATCGCCGCGCTGCGCCGCATCCCACAAGCGCACATAGCCATGCGGGTCGACGTTGGCGATGCCCGGAACGACGCCGTGCGCGCCCATCAGCAAGGCGTTGTCGACGACGATCTCGGAGCCGGTCATCAGGAAGACGTCCTTGTGTTCGGCCAGATCGAGCAGCGCATAGCGGAAATTGCCGTCATCGCCGCTTGAATCCTTGAGGCCGATGATGGTGCCTTCCTTGGCGAGCGTCACAACGGTCTGCCGCTGCAGCTTGACATGGACGCAGACGGGAATGTCGTAGGCGACCACCGGAACATCAACCGCATCCCTGATGTAGCGGAAATGATCGAGGATCTCAGATTGGCTGGTGACCGTATAGAAGGGTGCCGTTACCACCACCGCGTCGGCGCCTGCGGCCTTCGCGACCTTCGAATGCGCGATGACGCGATCGGTCGTTGGATCGATGACGCCGACGATGAGCGGCACGCGGCCGTTCACCACCTTTGCCGAATGCTCGATGATGTCGCGCCGCGTCTTTTCATCATGGAAGACGACTTCGCTCGTCGAACCGAGCACGAATACGCCGTGGCAGCCGGCATCGATCAGATGTTCGAGAACCCGCGTATAGGACGGGTAGTCGACGGTGAAATCCGGATTGAGTGGCGTTACGACGGGGGGGACGACGCCCTTGAATTTGGTCATTTTCGCTTTCTTTCGGTTGTCAGTTTAGTTCGACACGAGGATCGAAGGCATCTCTGAGGCCATCGCCGATGAAGTTGATTGCGAGCACGGCAAGGATCAGCGCTCCGCCGGGAAAGAGCCATTGCCAGGGATATTGTTCGAGAACGGTGGTCGAGCGGGCGGCATTCAGCATGTTGCCCCAGCTTGCGGCAGGCGGGGCAATGCCGAGACCGAGGAAGGATAAACCCGCCTCGAGCAGGATGGCATTGGCGATCTGCAGCGTTGCGTAGACGACGAGAATGTCGATCGCGTTCGGCAGACCGTGGCGAAAAAGCAAATGCCCAATGCCAGCGCCCATGCCGCGCGAGGCCATGACGAAATCGCGCTCGCGCAGTTCCAGAAGCCGTGAGCGGACCATGCGCGCAAGAAGCGGCCAGGAGAGCAGCGAGATGACGAGCACCGTCGGCCAGATGCCGGTGCCGGCGATCGAGGCGAGCACAAGCAGGAAAATGACAGGCGGCAGGGTCATCACCAGATCGACGAAGCGCATCGAGACGGCATCCGCCCACCGTCCTGCCAGTGCCGAGATGGCGCCGAAGAGGAAGCCGATGATGGCCGAAAGGGCGGTCGAGGCGACGGCGACGAGGAGTGAAATCCGCCCGCCTTCCAGAACACGCGCGAAGACATCGCTGCCGACGCCATCGGTTCCGAACCAGTGCGTTGCCGTCGGACCGCTGTTCATGGCCAGAAGATCGATGTCGTTCGGTTGGAATGTCCACCACAGCGGATAGGACAGGATCAGCAACAACATCGGAATGGCGACGCAAATGCCGGCGACGGCGGCGCGGTTGAGCAGAAAGCGTTCGAATGCACGGGCGAGCGGTCCTGGGCTGCGGCGGGACGTGGAGCGGGCAAACATCGTCAGCCCACCTTGATGCGCGGATCGACGACCGCATAGGTGATGTCGGTCAGGAGATTGACGACGATGACGCAGATGCCGATCATGAGCGTCGCGCCCATGATGACGGGGTAATCTCGTGTCTCAACGGCATCGACAAGAAGCAGGCCCATGCCCGGCCAATTAAAGACGCTCTCGATGAAGATGGCACCGCCGATCGCAAGCCCGATGGTGGAACCGACGAGAGTTACGATGGGAAGGAGGGCATTACGGAGCGCATGCTTGGTGATGACCCAGAACTCCATGACACCTTTGGCGCGGGCTGTGCGCACATAATCCTGATTGAGAACCTCGAGCAACGAAGCGCGCATGTAACGCGTAATCAATGCGGCCTGCGCGATGGACAGCAGCGCGGCGGGCAGGATCAGGTGATGGATAAGATCCCCGACCGAGAATTCCTCGCCCGGCGTCAGCATGCCGCCGGAGGGCATCCAATGCAGGCGGACGGAGAAGATATAAAGGCCGATGAGGGCGCTGAGGAATGCGGGGCTGGAAATGCCGACAAGTGCGAACACCGAGAAAAACAGATCGGCGAGCGAATTGCGGCGGACGGCGCTGAAAACACCCACGGCAATGCCGGCAATAATGGCAATCACCAGCGCCGAACCCATGAGGAGCACCGTCGGTCCGATCCGCGACAGCACAAGACCGAGAACCGGCTGGTCGAGACGCTTGATCGAATAGCCGAGATTACCCATCAGCGCGTTCTGCAGCCAATCGAGATATTGCAGCGGCAAGGGCTGATCGAGACCCAGGCTCCGGCGCAGATTGGCAAGGTCGGCCGGCGACATGGGGACATTCGGATCGATATAGGCGTCGATCGGATCGCCAGGCGTCAGACGCAACAACAGGAAGATCAGCATGCTCAGGGCGATGAGCATGCCAACTCCTATGATCAGGCGTCGAAGGCTGTATCGAAGCATTGTAGATCCGTCTTGTCAGGGTGGCCGAAGCCACCCTCAAGGCTTTGGAAGGGAGCGCCTTATTCGGCGATCGACCATTTCTGCGGATCGGCCTGATAAGGGCCGCCACCCGGCGCCGGCGTCCAGACGAAATCCGTGGCCTTGGACGAAATGATCCCGTAGCGCTTTGCAACCCAGAGCGTTGCCCAGGGCAGATTCGTATTCATGACCTTGCAGACGTCCTGATAGCGGCCGTCACGCTTGGAATTGTCGGTTTCCGCCAGCGCGGCGTTGAGTGCGGCGCTGAGATCCGGCATGCGCGCCCGAACGACATTCGCTCCGGCTGGCGGAATCTGGCTTTCGTTGAGCCCGACATTGATGCTTCCGGCATCCGGTCCGTTCTGTAGTCCGGCATAGACCATCTGGAACTGCGCGACATCCGGTTTCGGATTGAGGACGATGCTGTTATAGGTCGGCGCATCGACCGCGCGCGGGACGACATTGATGCCGACCTGCGCGAGCATCGCCTGGACGGCCGCCAGAACATTGGTCGCGAGTGGTGTCGTATAATAGGTCAGCAGCGTGATCGGTTTGCTGCCGTTGATCTGATCCCATCCCGCTTCCGTCAGCAACTGCTTGGCCTTTGCCGGATCATAGGCATAGTCATCGATGCCCTTTGGTATCAGTTGATCGGCAACATAAGCGCAATTGGCCGGCTTGGCCGCGCCGCCATAAAGGCTCTTGATGATGGCATCGCGATTGATCGCGTACATCACAGCCTTGCGGACGCGCGCATCCTTGCAGATTGGGGAATCCTGGTTGAAGCCGAGATAATTGACGACGAAGGAATCGCCTTCGATAACCTTGAAATTCTTGTTGTCCTTGAAAGTCGGTACATCGTTGGAATCGACGTAGGTGAACTGTATTTCACCGGATCTCAGAGCCGCGATTGCCGCAGCCGGATTGGCGAAATAGCGGTTGATGATGCGTTCGAGCGCAGGCTTGCCGCCGCGGTATTCGGTGTTGGCGGCGAGCTCGACATATTGATCGGAGACGTATTTCGTGAACTTGAAAGGTCCTGTGCCGATCGGCGTGGTGGACCACCATGTGCTCTTGGCCAACTGGTCGGCTGGTACGGAGGAGAGGGCATGCTCCGGCAGCATCATGATTTTCGTCATGGTGTCGAGAAAGCTGCCGGTCGGCGCGTTCAGCTTGACGACAATCGTGTGCTCGTCCGGTGTTTCAACGGATGAGATGCTCTGCAAACGGGCGGCGAGTACCGAGCCGGTCTTGGCGTTCATTGCGAGGCCGAGGGTAAACTTGGCGTCCTTGGCCGTGAATGCCTGGCCATCATGCCATTTGGCGTCCGTCAATTTGAATGTGTAGGTCTTCTGATCCGGGCTCACCTCATAGGAGCTCGCGAGTTCGCCGACGACTTTCTGCAGCTTCTCGTCATAGGTCACGAGCGGCTCGTAATAGATGCTGAGCCAGGTGAATCCGGCAGTCGCCGCAAGTGGATTGAAGTTGCCCTGGAAGCCGCCCGGGCCGACATCGAAGCCGCCGGAAAGGGTAGCCGCCTGCGCCTGGCCGCCGAGGGCCGGAGTTAGGGCCGAAATTGCGGTCGTCGACAGCATGGTTGCAAGGGCGATGACGGATAATCTAAATGGTCTTCTCATGTGTTCCTCCCACATTTGAACTTGTTTTGTTGTTCGCAATCACCCGGGCAATGCCCTCATAGTGGCGATCCAGGCGCCTGCGAGCCTCCTCCAGATCTTTTGCTTCCACTGCATCCACGATCGCGGCGTGATCGCGCCAGGTCGCCATCGGATCGAGGTTCTCCAGGTTTACGAAATCCGAAGCCTTGTAGAAGGCGAGCCAGAAGACATCGATCAGCCGCACGAGCGTTTCATTGTGCTGGCAGCGAAAGAGCAGCCGGTGAAAGAGCTGATCATCTTCGGCAAAGGTCTCCCCGCGCTCGGCATGGAGGCGCATCCTATCGACCGTGTTGCGGAGTTCTGTAATGTCCTCCGCGCCGATCATCTCGATCGTCTTACCGATCAATCCCACCTCAAGCGTGCGGCGGATTTCGATGACCTCCTCGATTTGCCGCAATGCGCCACCGAGCCCATAGGCGAGGTTGTCGAGCAGCGGCTCGAAGGAAAAAGCCTTCACGAAAATGCCGACTCCACGCCGCGTCTCCAGCACGCCAAGCGATTCCAGTGCCTTTATCCCCTCACGCAGCGAATTCCGGCTGACGCCGAGCTGAGTCGCGAGCTCTCCTTCGGCCGGCAAAAGGGTACCGGGCGCTAAGCCGTTTCATCGATATAGGCGCGCAAACTCTCCTGCACGGAAACATGCAGCAGGGGTGCGCGGGTCAGGGGCTTCATCGATTTCAGGGCCATTTTCGCTTCTTCCGCGGATCGTCTCGATCAAGATGAGGTGTACATATCCACTTGTAGGATATCTGTCAAATAACGCATCGATGCAGCAGTTTCATCGGTGATGCAATTGCCCTTTCATCCTAATACCAGTATAGGTCCAGATGGATTTTCCGAAGAAATATGATGCGCCGAAGCTTGAGATGGGAGCACGCATGACGACGGATGGGTTGATCGAACTCGTCAGCAGGGAATTGGAGGCGGCGGCGCCGGGCCTGCCGCTCTACAAGCGGCTTAAGACGGCGATCGAAACTGCGATCCTGTCGAACGCGTTGAAGGCTGGCGCGGTTCTGCCCGGGGAACGCGTTCTGGCCGATACGTTGTCGCTCTCTCGCGTGACCGTGCGCAAGGCTCTGGGGTTACTTGAGGAGGAGGGCTTTCTCAATCGCCGCCATGGCTTCAAGACGGAAGTCGGATCACGCGTCGAAAAATCCTTATCGACCCTGACAAGTTTTTCCGAGGACATCATCGCGCGTGGGCTTGTTCCAGGATGTATCTGGCTTTCCAAGCAGATAAGCCGACCTTCTCCAACCGAGATGATGGCTCTGGGCGTCGCCGGAAACAGCAATGTCGTGCGCATGAAGCGCATCCGAACTGCCGACGGCCTACCGATCGCAGTCGAGATTTCGGCCGTGCCGGTGCGCTTCCTGCCCTCGGCGGAAATGGTCAAGGACTCGCTCTACGAGGCCCTTGAGGCGCGAGGTTTTCTGCCGCAACGAGCCATCCAGAGAATGCGGTCGCGTGCGGCATCCGTTGAAGATGCGCAGCATCTTCATTGCGATCCAGGCGCGCCCCTTCTGATGACGGAACGCCGCTGCTTCCTCGCCGACGGTCAGATCGTGGAATATTGCGAAAGCCGTTACAAGGGCGATGTCTACGACTTCGTGTTCGAACTGCAGCGATGATACCAGTTATAAACTGGTTGTAATCTGGTATTTTCTAATTATCGTGACGCGGAAATGGAGTGTCACGATTGCAGCGCGACGACATCAAGAACAGCCTTATCGTTTCCTGCCAGCCGGTCCCCAATGGGCCGATGGATGCAGCGGAATTCGTTATTGGATTTGCCAGAGCCGCCGTTGACGCCGGAGCAAGGGCATTACGGATCGAATCAGTTGCCTATGTGCAAGCCGTTCGTCCGGTCGTGACCGTGCCGATTATCGGCATCGTCAAGCGTGATCTGGAAGAAAGTCCAGTGCGCATTACCCCGTTTGTGGCAGACGCCGAGGCTCTGGCGGACGCGGGTGCCGACATCGTTGCATTCGATGCCACGGACCGGGTTCGTCCTGCCTCCATCGAGGCATTGGTGAAGGCGGTAAGGGCGAAGGGCAAACTGACCATGGCCGATTGCTCGAGCCTCGATGACGCACGCCATGCATTAGCGGCGGGTGTCGATTTCGTCGGCACGACGCTTTCCGGCTATGTCGGCGGGGCCGAGCCCGTCGATCCTGATCTCAGTCTCATCGCCGAAATGCGGCTACTCACGCCCTATGTCATTGCCGAGGGCCGCATCCGCACGACGGAACAGGCCGCCGCAGCGGTAAAGGCCGGCGCCTCCGCTGTCGTCGTCGGCTCGGCGATTACCCGCACCGAACATGTGACCTCATGGTTTCATGAAGCGGTGGCAAAAGCCTATGATGCAAGCAGCCCTGAAACTGTCCTTGCCATTGATATCGGCGGCACGAAAACCATGGCCGCGCTCGTCAGAGGCAGCGATGTTCTCGACGAGATAACCGTAGCGACCGCGCGGGAAGCCGGACCAGATGCGTGGCTTGCTGCGATAGCCGAGAAAGTTCGCATCTGGAAGGATCGCTATTCCCGCGTCGGCATCGCGGTGACCGGCTTCGTTCAGGACGGCCGGTGGTCGGCGCTCAATCCAGAGACGCTCGGTATTCCCGACCAGTATCCGCTCGTCGAAAGGGCGCTGGCTGTCTTCGGCAAGCCGGCTTTTGCGGCCAATGACGCGCAAGCCGCTGCATGGGGCGAATACAAGTTCGGCTCCGGCGAGGGCGGCGACCTGGTGTTTCTCACCATCTCCACCGGCATCGGCGGCGGGATCGTCATCAACGGTCGCCCGCTTGCCGGCCTTGCCGGTCATTTCGGCCTGATCCGCGGTCCGTCTCAGGGGCGATCCCCGTTGGAAGATCAGACATCGGGCCGGTGGATGGCCTCGGAAGCTCTGAAAGCCGGTCACAACGCAAGCGCCGCCGAGGTTTTCGACCGTGCGGAAAAAGGCGAGTCCTGGGCTAACGCGATCGTTTCGCAATCAGCATTCCGTGCGGCCACGCTCTGCCGAGATATTCAGATGATGCTCGATCCGGAGCGGATCGTCATCGGCGGCGGCATCGGGCTTGCCAAGGGCTATCTCGATCAGATGCGGGAGCAGCTTGCCGGCATCGATAGCCGCCTGAGGCCCGTTCTCGCCCCCGCAGAGCTCGGTAGCCATGCCGGCATCATCGGGATCGCGAGTCTTGCTGTGGAACGCGACTGACCATTCCGGAAGGCATGCATTCAGACCCCAACAATAAGAGAGAGGGAACTACGATGAAATTGAGCAGGACGTTTCTCCCGGCCATTGCAGCGCTTCTTGCAAGCGTCGCCATGCCGGGCATCTCGAATGCGACGGTGACCGTTCTCGGCTGGCCGGGCGGTTCGGAGGAAACCGCGCTTCGTGCAACCGTGGAAGCCTATAATGCCAAACCCGGCATCGCCGATGCCGATAAGGTCGAGCTCCTGTTCTTCAACCGCGAAGGCTTCTACGACAAGCTCCAGGCCGACATGGCAGCAGGCTCGAATGCCTTCGACATCAACCTCGTTGCGACCTATTCGATCGGCCGTTACGCGCCTTACATGGAACCCGTCGATCTCGGTAGCGACGCCGCCAAGACGTTCGGCGAATCCGTGCTGAAGACCATGCAGTTCGACGGCAAGCAATATGGTGTGCCGACCGATCTGTCGCTGCACTTCATGTACTACCGCAAGGATTTGATCGATGCCTTGATGAAGGACGATGCGGCCAAAGCGAAATATGCCGAAATTTCCAAGAAGTATCTCGACAAGGAATTGCAGCCGAAAGATCCGGATAGCTGGACATGGGACGATTGGGCGGCAACCGCGCTCTATTTCTCGAAGCAGGTGAATTCGGGAAGTCCCGTGCGGTATGGCACGGTGCTGCAGATGAAGAACCTGCTCTTCAACATGATGGTGTTCCAGTCGCTGCCGCGCTCCTATGGTGCGGACTGGACTGACAAGGACGGCAACGTCACCATAGATTCCGATGCCTATAAGACCGGACTGGAGCTCTATAAGAAGCTCTACGACGCGGGCGCTTCACCGAAGGATTCCCTGAGTTACGAATATCCGGAAACCAATGCGGCCTATAGCTCCGGCCAGACTGCTACCGCGCTTCAGTGGAACGCCGCTGCCGCGGACCTGACCAGCGCCGACAAGTCTCCGGCGGTTGCCGAGGTCACCGGGATCGTACCGCCGCCAGCCGGCCCGAACGGCCGTGCCGACCATATCCACGGTCTTGGCCTCGGCCTCAACAAGAACGCCAAGAACAAGGATGGCGCCGTCAAGTTCCTGAAGTGGCTGGCGACGGAAGATGCGGCCCTGCTTTACGCCCGCAGCGGTGGCTCCCCGGCGCTTGCGCCCGACGTGGTGGCGAAGGTTGCCAAGGAGCGGCCGGATCTCGTCAAGCTCGGTGAGTTTGCCAGCAAGTACGGCTACGTGATGAACGGCGCGACCTCTGCCAATGCGCTCTCCATCTACGAACTGCAGGCCAAGGAGTTTACCGGTTACTGGTCTGGCCAGCAAAGCCTTGACGACGCGCTTGCTCACACCAGGGCTGGCATGCAGGATCTTCTGAAAAAGTAATATCTGTCGGACGTCGTGATTTTCCCGGCGTCCGGCCCATCCGGCGGATCGAAATGGCTATCGTAAAACGTGCCGAGGAAAGAGCCTATCTCACGCCGCTCGTGGGGTTCCTACTGCTGTTCCTCGGCTTTCCCGCAATTGTCAATCTCATCTATTCCGTATCGACCGTCAGCTTCCAGACGCTGCGAAGCCCGAGCCTCAGCGGATTCGGCAACTATCTGACCGTATTAGCCGATCATGGTTTTTGGCAGGCGATTTCCTTTTCCATGCGGTTCGGCATTTTGACGGCGCTCGTCGAATGCTTGCTCGGCCTTTTCCTGGCGATCTTTCTCGCCCCTCTTCTTTCCAAACGCGCGGCCCTGATGGCGCCGTTGATGCTGCCTTTGATGGTGGCGCCCGCCATGATCGGCCTGATGTATCGCCTCGTGTTGCACGAGTTTGCCGGCCCGGTGCCCTATTATCTCTTTGAGTGGTTCGGCGACAGTCCGGCTTTTCTCGATATCAATCATGCCTTCTGGACGTTGACGGTCGTTGAAACGCTTCAGTGGACGCCCTTCGCCTTTCTGCTGTTCTACATGGCCTATGTCGCGGTGCCGCTCGATGTGCGCGAAGCGGCCTCGCTCGATGGTGCATCGGGGCTCAAGATACTTTGGTGGATCGAGCTGCCGTTGATGCTGCCGACGCTGGTGATCGCATTCTTTATCCGCTTCATCGACGGCTTTCGCGTATTCGACAACGTCTATGCGCTGACCGGCAGCGGGGCTGGCGGCTCGACGACGTCGCTGTCGATCTACATCTATCAGGCCTTCTTCAAAGAAGGCGCGATCGGCAAGGCGGTCGCGGCATCCGTCATCCTTTTCCTCGCATCGCTCGCCGTACTCTACGGCCTCAATTGGCTTGCCGGCCGCAGGAGACTATGAGTGTTCATGAACGCCCTGCGCTGGATAGTCTTCGCCGTTGCCGCCCTTGCGATGAACTTTCCGATCATCGTCACGCTCGTCACCTCTTTCAAGAGCGCGCGCGAACTCTCCGTCAATCCCGGCTTGTGGATCAACCAGCCGACGCTCGAGAACTACCTGCGCGTTCTGACGCAGACGGATCGCTTCAACATCTATTCCTATCTCTGGAACAGCACCGTCGCTTCCTTCATCGGGACGGGGCTCGCGATTCTTCTGGCTTTTCCGGCGGCCTATGTAATTGCGCGAAGCGAAGCGGGCAAGCGCACCTTATTGCCGATCGTCGTGAACTTGCGCGCCGTCCCGCTGATCATCTTCGCGATCCCACTCTACATGATGTATCAATGGCTTGGACTGCTTGATACCCGGCTCGGTCTCGGCCTGATCCTCACCATCGTCAACACGCCGCTGGCGCTTGTCATTCTCGTCAACGCGATTTCCGACGTGCCGCTGGAACTGGATGAGGCTGCAAAGGTGGACGGAGCGAACTCCTGGCGCATCATGATCAGCATCATCCGGCCCGTCGTGCGTCCGGCGCTGGTGACGACCTTCATCTTCGGCTTCATCACTGCCTGGAACGAGTTCCTCTTCGGCCTGATGCTGACGACCAACAAGGCGGTGCCAATGACCGTCGGTGCGTCGTTCTTCTTCGCGGCAAGCGGCGGCGGCGTTCAATGGGGCACGGCTTCCGCGGTGATGATGCTCGGCGCGCTGCCCCCGGTTTTTCTCGGTCTTTTGATGTATCGCCAGATTTCGGGCTCTATGGCAGCTGGGGCTGTAAAGGGATAGAGACGACTTTCGGCTCAGCTCCACTACCGTGTGCGGCCCGTGGGGCATAGTGGCCCCTCAGGCGCTGGTACTCTCGCGGGGCAAAAGTGCAAATCCGAGATCTGTCTGCTCCGTCGCAGGCTTGGCACCCGCCTCCAGGGCGGAAAGGACCTTTTCCGCCGCAAGCTTTCCGGTTTCATAGCGTCGCGTTGCGATCGACGAAAGCGATGGCGAGACGCAGGCTGCGAATTCGAGATCGTGAAACCCGATGATCGATATGTCGTCTGGCATCCGCATGCCGCGCTTACGGCATTCCTGCATTGCGCCAAGAGCCAGATTGTCGTCGGTGCAGAATATGGCTTCGGGAATATTGCCGCTTTCATGCGCCGTGGCGAAGAGTTCCGATCCCAGCGCAACCGAACTATGCCGCGGCTTCTGGGCGATAATTTCCGAGCTTGGCACGTCTGCCTCCAGCATGGCCCTGTGATACCCGTCGAAGCGCGATTGCGCGCGATGATCGAGATTGCCTGTCAGAAAGGCAATTCGCCGAAAGCCGCGCTCGATGAGATGGCGTGTGGCCACATAGCCGGCATGTTCCTGCGACATTCCAATGTTGAGATTTATGGGGTCGTCGGAAAGCTCGAAGGTTTCGACGACCGGTAGGTTTGCCTGGCCGAGAAGCTGCCTGGAAAGTGCCGTATGGTGAATGCCGGCAATGATGATTGCTTCGACACTTTGTCCGAGCAGCGCTTTGATCGCGTTTTCTTCCTCGATCTCGGAATAGCGGCTGTTGACGACCAACACCTGGAAACCTGCGTCGATCAGAACCTCGTGTAGTGCAAAAAGATATTCAGCGAAGATGACATTATAGAGGGTTGGCACGATCACGCCGATCGTATGCGTACGCGACGAGGCAAGCCTGCTCGCCGCAACATTCGGCACATAGCCGAGTTCATTTACCGCCGCATGGACGCGCAGGCGCAACCCTTCCGACACTGCCCCGGGCTTCCTCAGAACGCGGGATACAGTGATGGGGCTGACGCCAGCCAGATTTGCCACATCATCCAATGTTATTCGGCGCATAAGTATCGCTTCAGTCGTTGTTGCATTGCTTTGCCCGAGAACAAGAATATCTATAGATACTCCATAGTTGACAGCGCTAGCAATTGTAATTTGACAGCGCTGTCAACTATGTTACGCTCCGGGACGTTCGGAAAGGGTGGGATGGAGCCTCTCCGGATTCAATCATGCCGATCAGATATAAAAGGGACGGGTTAATCCGCCCGAGGAGGAGGACTTCCATGCTAAAAGCAATCAAAGCAAGATCCGCCCGGATCGCCGTGTTTTCCGTACCGTTTATTGCGCTGCTCTGTGGCGCGGCTTACGCGGCACCAAAAGTCGTGTCCGGCCCGGCGGGCGATCCGAAATGCATGACGCCGTGGGCAGCCGATACTCAGTTTCTTCAATATCCCCAAAAGAAGGGGCCTTATCGGATAGCGCTCGCCAACGGTTATATCGCCAATACCTGGCGCATCCAGATGGTGCAGACGGCGAAGGCTTACGCCAAACAACCTGATGTTGCCGCCAAGCTGAAGGAGTTCAAGGTGGTATCTACGGGCGAAGATGTCCCTGCCCAGATATCGGCAATCAATAACTTCATCGATGCAGGCTATGATGCGATTGTCGTGGACGCGCAAAACCCGACCGCCTTCGGCCCGGTCATCAAACGCGCCAAGGAAGCCGGCGTCATCTTGGTCGCCTTTGACAATACGCTCGATACCAAAGACGCCATCAACGTCAACGTCGATCAAAAGGGTCTCGGCGTCATCTGGGCCGATTGGCTTGTGAAGCACATGCCCAATGGCGGCAAGGTTCTCGAGGTACGAGGGGTTGCCGGCACCTCTGTCGATACCGATCGGCACAATGGCATCAAGGAGACGCTGGATGCGTCGGGCAAGAAATTCAATGTGACCGAAGTTGTTGGCAAGTGGGATGACGGCGTTGCACAGAAGGCGACTGCCGACGCAATCGCGACCAATGGTCCCTTCGACGGTATCACGGCTCAAGGTGGCGATACCGGTGTCGTGCAGGCAATGATGGATGCCAAGCATCCCTTCGTGGTCTTCGGCGGCGAGACGGAAAACGGCTTCCGGAAACTTTGCGCCGCCCATGCGGCCGACGGGCTGAAATGTGCGTCTGCGGGAACCGGACCGGCTCAGGTTGCCGTTGCCATCAAGACTGCGATTGCCGCTCTCGAAGGCCAGGTCATACCCCAGGCCGTGAAGCTGCCGACGGCTCTCGTCCAAGATCCGGATTTCAAGGAAGGCCAGGATTATTATCCCAAGCAGTCCGACAACTTCTTTGTCGGCAATTCCTTCCCCACATGCGGCATCAATTTCACGGCTCAGGAGATCATGGGGCAGACAAAGGAAAATCAATAATTACCTCTGCTTCCAACGCTTGACTGCGGACCATCGTGTCCGCAGTCTCGTTCTTGCTGCACCCGATGGGAGGTTGGGCGCGTGAGTTTATCCGAACCGTTTTTCCGAATGGAAGGCATATCCAAGCGCTATGGCGGTGTCGTCGCGCTGAAAGAGGCCAACATCGCCATTCGGCCAGGAGCCATACACGCCGTTCTCGGTGAGAACGGCGCGGGCAAATCGACCCTTATCAAGATCATGGCCGGCGTCGTCGCCGCGGACGAAGGCCGGATGGTGTTCGACGGCAAGGACGTGTCGTTCGCCACGCCCGCTGCCGCCAATAGCGCTGGCATCGTCTGCGTCTTTCAGGAACTGTCGCTGATTCCGGATCTGTCGGTCGCGGACAACATCGTCATCAGCAATCCGCCGCTGCGATTTGGCATGATCGACCGCCGCAGGCAGAGATTGATTGCTGAAGAAGCCCTGGCGCGCGCCGGCGCTTCCGACATCCATCCTTCCTCTCTGGTTAAGGATCTGCCGCTCTCGCGTCGCCAGATGGTCGAGATTGCCAAGGCGCTAGCCCGCGAACCGCGGATCATGATCCTCGACGAAGCAACTTCGGCATTGACGCAGCCGGACGTCGAAAAGGTTTTCAGCGTTTTGAAGCGGCTGCGCACCGAGGGCATGGCGCTTATCTACATATCGCATCGCATGCACGAGATTGCCGAACTTGCGGATGAATGCACCGTCTTTCGCAACGGGCGCAGCATCGAATCCTATCCAGCCGGCACGAAAACCGATCATCAGGTGATCGAGCTGATGATCGGCCGAGAGTATACCAGCGTATTTCCGCCGAAACATATCTCGGAGGAGGGGCTTGCCCCAATCCTCTCGTGTCGGAACCTTTCCTGGGGTGATCGGCTCTCCGGCATAAGCTTCGATGTCAGACCGGGCGAAATCGTTGGTCTCGGCGGTCTGGACGGGCAGGGGCAACGGGACCTGTTGCTGTCGCTGTTCGGCGTACTGCGCGACGTCAGGGGCGACGTGCAGATTGCAGGCCGAAGCGTGACGTTGAAAAGTCCGAAGCAGGCAAAATCCGCCGAGATGTCGATCGCGCTTATCCCGGAAGACCGCAAAACCGAGGGGCTCATGCTGCCTATGACCCTGCGCGAAAATCTCTCTATTGCAGCACTCCACAGCGTGTCCAGCAGAGGCGTGATCGATCGCGCGGCCGAGGCTGAGCGGATCGACGAACTCCTCAAGCTGCTGGCGATCAAGGCCGCGACAATCGATATGCCGGTCGGAGCCCTCTCCGGTGGCAATCAGCAAAAGGTGGTCATTGCCAAATGGCTGATGAACCGGCCGAAGATCGTTTTGCTGAATGATCCGACGCGGGGCATCGACGTCGGCACCAAGCAGGAAATCTACCTCCTGCTCCGCAAGCTGGCGGAAGCCGGCGTCGCGCTCATCTTCTATTCCACGGACTACGACGAGCTGATCGGCTGCTGTGATCGGGTGCTTGTGATGTACGACGGCAGGATCGTCCGCGTGCTGGAAGGCTCCGATATCAATGAACGCGAATTGATTGGCAGCGCGCTGAATATCGGCGCACATCTGACGGAACAGAAGGTCGGCCAATGAAAGAGATTCCACACGGCGAGTGGCGCTTCTGGTATGCGCAACACAAGGGGACGCTGCTGGCTGCGGCGCTCTTTGTCGTCATGTTCACAATCTATGTCTCGAACCATCCGGCTGGGTTTACTGCGAATGTCGTACAGACCGCATCGAACAAGGCGGCATTGCTCGCTTTCGTGGCGATGGCGCAATGTTTTGTGGTCATCACCGCGGGCATCGATCTTTCTGTTGGTATGATCCTCATTCTCAGCAATTGTCTCGCCTCATTGCTTGTCGTCGGAACACCGTTTCAGACCGCTGTGGGTGTGATTGCCGTTCTGCTGACGGGGCTTGCCTGCGGCATGCTGAACGGATTGATCATCATCTTCGGACGGCTGCAGCCGATCGTGACCACGATCGCGACAAGCGCGATCTTTTTCGGATTGGCCCTGCTGCTACGTCCGACGCCTGGCGGTGCGGTGAACGAGACGCTGGCGGACGCCTTTACCTCCAAGCTTTTCGATGTCGTCCCCGCAAGTCTGGTCGTGCTTGCGGCAACCCTCTTGATCTTCTGGATCCCGTTCAGCCGGTCGATCTTGGGCCGCGCCGCCTATGCGGCGGGATCAGCCGAAAACGCTGCCTACATGTCCGGCATGCCGATCAAACGCGCGAAGTTCGCGGCCTATGCACTGGCGGGATTGATGTCGGCGATCGGCGGGCTGTACCTGACCTTCTTCTCCTATACCGGCGAAGCAGCCTTCGCGAGCGGCAATGCCTACACGCTCTATTCGATCGCGGCCGTGGTGCTTGGTGGTGTTTCGCTGGCGGGCGGAAAGGGTGGCGCCGTCGGAGCGGTCTTCGGCGCTCTGGCCTTCCGGACGATCGGCGATCTTCTGTTTGTCTTCGATCTCGATCCGCTCTGGCAGCCCCTGTTCCAGGGCATCGTGCTCATGCTGGCGATCAGCATCGGCAGCATAGGCTTGGCGCGGGTCCGCAATCGTCTGGAGTGGTTTCAATGAGCGAGGATGCATCCCTCATGCGGCGATCCGGCATACCCTCGCGCCTGCGCCGCGTCGATCCGGCGGTGCCAATCGCCTTCGGCTGCATCCTGCTGCTGCTTCTCGGAGGCTCGATCTATTCGTCGAATTTCCTGTCGCCGGACTATCTCTTGCAACAGTTGAAGGTTGCTTCGTTTCTCGGCGTCATCGCAACCGGCATGATGATGGTGATTCTTCTCGGGCAGATCGACCTCTCCATACCCTGGGTCGTCGCCGCAGGAGCGATGATGGCTTGCGCCGCAACCGCCTATGGCAGTTTCGGCTCATTTCTGGCTGTTCCGTTCGGGATATTGTGTGGCGCTGTGATCGGCGCGCTCAACGGCCTTGCTGTTGCCTATCTGCGAATACCGTCGATGATCATCACGCTGGCGACGAATGCGGTCGTGCAGGGGCTGATGGTCGTCTATACCGGAGGCTTCGCGCCCCAGGATGCGGCGTCGCCGGCAATGCGGTTTCTCGCGACCGGCTATGTCATCCCTGCGATTCCAAATGGTGTGCTTGTCTGGCTGATAGTAGGCATCCTAGCCGTTTTCCTGCTCGTCAGAACAACATTCGGCCGTTCGCTCTATGCAATCGGAAATCGGGAACGAGCAGCCTATTTGTCGGGGATCGATACGCGCCGCGTCACCCTGCTGGCATTCGTCATGTCCGGCTCGCTCAGCGCGCTCGGGGGCGTATTGCTGGCTGGCTATGCGTCCAAGGCGTCCCAGTCGATGGGAGATGCATATCTTTTGCCGTCGATTGCAGCGGTCGTTCTCGGTGGTACCCATGTGCTCGGCGGCAAAGGGTCGTATCTCGGAACTGTCGCCGGTGTCATTCTGATCACCCTTCTCCAATCCATCCTGTCTGTCATGCAGATCGAAGAAGCCGGACGGCAGCTCATCTATGGCGTCGTCATCATCTGTATGCTGCTGCTCTACGGCCGACAAAAGCTTAGTTAGAAATACGTCGCCTGGAACGGGGTGCTTCGGCTAAGTAAAAATGCGGTCTTATGCAGCAAATGCAACTGCCTTTAAGCACTGTTTCTTGCACGCCAACAATCCGGAGGACGCTAATCCATCGATCTGTTGGTCGCCTGCGAACGGTTGCGCTCAACCTCAGCGATATTCGTCAGAACCCACCTGGTTAGCTCTGTGAGAGGTTCGGCGAGAGACTTACCAAGGGTGGTCAAACTGTATTCCACCTGCGGAGGAATCGTGGGATAGACCTTTCTGGAAACGAGACCGTCGTTCTCCAGGGCGCGTAGCGTCCTCGTCAGCATTTGCTGGCTGATTCCCCCGATAAGCCTGCGCAGCTCATTGAACCGCTTCGGGCCGTTAAGCAGCATCGTAATGGTCATAATCGTCCACTTGTCACCGATGCGGCCGAGCATTTGGCTTATAGGGCGGCAATCTGCGCTCGTTCCAGGTTGTTGCGGCGGGGTAGGTAAATCCATGTGACCAGGCCCTAAAATTATGCGTTCTTGCGCTCAACGCCAGTCTAACAGACATATCTAGTCACGAAAACATACCACCATAGGAGATGTTATGACTGACCAGAAAACAATTGCAATTTTTGGAGCCGGGACCGGGCTTGGTGCATCCGTCGCAAGACATTACGGCAAGGCGGGATTCCAGGTCGCCCTTGTCGCTCGCAATGCTCAATCCCTCAGCGAGAGGGTAGCCGAGCTATCGGCGCAGGGTGTGGATGCCAAGGCGTTTCCCGCTGACCTCAATGAAATCGACGCAATTCCGGCTCTTGTCCGCGAGATTGAAGAGAAGTCAGGTCCTATTCATACCGCAATTTTTGCGCCTGTCGGCAACTTCCGTATGCTTCCAGCGGTCGACCTGACAGCCGCGTTACTCAGAGAACTCGCCAACATCCTGACCCTCGCTCCGCTCGAGGTTGTTCGGGCCGTGTTGCCGGGTATGCTCGCTCGCGGCGACGGCGCGATCGTCATCGCGGATGGTCTTTCGGCCGTGACCCCCATGCCGGGAATGAGCGGTCCAGGTCCTGCCTTTGCCGCCACGCGCAACTACATTCTGGGTCTTCACGAAGAGATCAAGGATCGCGGAGTATTCGCCGGAATGCTCCACATCGGTGCGATGATCGACAACTCGACCGGCCTTCGCGCGGCAGCCGCCAACGGCCTGCCTGTCAATGATCCGCGTTTTGCAACTATCAATCCTGACATACTTGCCGAGGAAATTTGGTCGCTTGCTACTGAGCGGTCGCATGCCGAGTCGATCCTGCCTGCCAAACATGACCCGCATTGAGCAACATGACCTTTGAAAGAGGCAGCGGTGACACTGCTGCCTCTTGCTCGAGATGAGCTTTGTTCTCTTGGGCGGATGACCAGAATTGGCGTGAACGTGTCATGAAGGAGCACCCACGGTTAGTGGCAGTAAGCTAAAATGCCGTCGCCTGCAGCGGCCAATTTCGTCGCCATCCGCACTTGAAATGGCCCCTTGCTTCCGGCAAACAGCCGGAGGAACGAGGGCGTGGAAATGAGGCACATCTACATTGTCGGCATCGGAACGGGAAATCCCGAGCACCTCACTGTGCAGGCGATCAACGCGCTGAATAAGGTGGATGTCATCTTCATTCCCAGCAAAGGTGCGGCCAAGGCCGAGCTTGCCGATGTCCGGAAAGACATCTGCCAGCGCTATGTTAAGAGCAAGGCCGTCCGTTTCATCGACTATGCCGTGCCGGCGCGCGAGACGGCAGACCGCAGTTACGTACAAAGCGTCGACGACTGGCATGCGCAAATCACGGCGATCTACGAACGGCTGTTCCAGGATCATATGACGGAAGATGGAAGCGCTGCCTTCCTGGTCTGGGGCGATCCCAGCCTCTACGACAGCACGATCCGCATCATCGAGCGGGTTCGGGCATTGGGCCGCCTTGCCTTCGATTGCAGCGTTATTCCCGGCATCACCAGTGTCCAAGCGCTGACTGCCAGTCACCGCATTCCGCTCAACCTCGTCGGAAAGCCGGTGCAGATCACCACCGGCCGCCGGCTGGCCGAGAGCTTTCCGGGTATGGTCGAAACCGCCGTCGTCATGCTCGACGGCGAGCTGGCCTTCAGCAAGATCGATGATCCCGATGCCTATATTTATTGGGGCGCCTATCTCGGCACGAAGGACGAGATCACCATCGCCGGTCGGCTTGCCGACGTCTCTGACCGTATCGTGGCGACCCGGGCGGAAGCGCGGGCAAAACATGGCTGGATCATGGATATCTACCTGTTGCGCAAAGGCTCGGATTTCGACGATCAGGCATGAGGCACTATGCCCCGCCAAATTGTTTGCCCGCCGGTTAGGATTGTGTAAGGACATGTCCTTCGGGAAGGATGGTCTTATGGCAATGGCCGACAGACAAATGATGGAAGGGCGCGCTATCTCCTCGCGGGGAGATGTCGATGCAGTTGCCTGCATTGCGGACGCGCCGTCGATGGCCCGCGGCGCTTGCCCCTCGCTCAGTGCTCCGATGATGACCGGTGACGGACTGCTCGTGCGGCTGCGCCCGACGACGCCTGGCCTGACGATCGGGCAATTCCGAGCGCTTGCCCAGGCGGCTGACAGACATGGCAATGCATTGATCGAAATCACGGCCCGCGGCAATCTCCAACTGCGGGGCCTGACCGCTGAAAGCATGATCGGCCTGGCAGCGGACATCGATCGTGCCGCCATAATCCCTGAAACCGGCGTCACAATAGAAATCCCGCCGCTCAGCGGACTAGACCCGCTGGAAATCGCAGATGCCCGGGAGTTGGCCACACGGCTTCGCCAGCAGATCGCCGCGCTCGATCCTCAGCCCGTGCTGGCGCCCAAGCTGACCATCATCATCGATTCCGGCGGGCGGCTGAACCTGGATGCGATTTCCGCGGATATTCGGCTGAGGGCGGCAAGAACCGCTGACGGTTCGACTATATGGGTTCTCGCAATCGGCGGCACGAAACAGACGGCGAAGATCCTGGCATCTCTCTCTGCCGAACAAGCCGTATCAGCCATCATTGGGCTTCTGAAAACGCTGGCGCATCTCGGGCCACGCGCGCGCGGCCGCGATCTCGATGTGGACGGGCTGCGAAAGGGTATCCGTCGTCGGAAATCGGCGCATTCAGTGCAGCCGGCATGCATGTTTCCCCGATCGGCATTCACGATCTTAGCGGCAATCGCCTTGCCCTCGGCCTGCGCCCATCCTTCGGGCAAATTCATGCAAGCGACATACTCGGCTTTCTCGCCATCGCCGAAACGGCCGGAGCAACCGAAATCCGCACCGCGCCGGACCATGCCATCTTGGTGTTGGGCTTTGATGCCCAGGCAGCCGGAGACGTTCAGTTGGCCGCGGCCAACTGCGGTTTTCGAACGGACGCGGACGATCCGCTAAACCACATAGACGTCTGTGCCGGAGCAGGGGCGTGTGCTTCCGCCTTCTACTCAACGAAATCCGTGGCGGCAGACCTTCTTGAGATTGCCCCTGAGCTGCTCGACGGCTCGCTCACAGTCCATCTGTCCGGCTGCCGCAAGGGCTGTGCCCGGCCAGGCGAAGCTGCTCTCACTGTCGTTGGTGCGCCAACGGGCTATGGGATTGTCGTAAATGGGTTGGCATCGAGCGAACCGCTGGCTTACATCGGAAGAGAAGAGCTAAAGTCTGCCTTGCTGCAAATGAGCGGGCTGGTGCGGAACAACAAAGTTGCTGGCGAATCGGCGGAGGAGTGTCTTACACGGCTCGGCACCGACGCGATCGTTACAGCGCTACGACAGGGGTAGGAATGCCGGACTATGATTATATCCGCGAAGGGAATGCGATCTACGAACGCTCCTTCGCGATCATCCGCAGCGAGGCCGATCTGTCACGCTTTTCGGATGCGGAAGCCGATGTTGCCGTGCGTATGATCCATGCCTGCGGCCTGGTCGAAGCATCCGAGCATTTCGCCTTCTCTCCCGATTTCGTCGGCGCTGGGCGCACGGCACTTGCGGGGGGCGCGCCGATCTTCTGCGATGCCGAGATGGTCGCCCACGGCGTTACCCGCGCGCGCCTGCCGTCGGCCAATGAGGTGATCTGCACGCTGCATGATCCCCGCACGCCCGAACTGGCGAAGACGACCGGCAACACTCGCTCGGCAGCCGCTATGCATCTTTGGGGCGACCGTCTGGCCGGCGCTGTCGTCGCCATCGGCAATGCGCCGACGGCGTTGTTCCATCTCCTCGAAATGTTGCGCGACGGCGCGCCCAAGCCTGCCGCCGTCATCGGCATGCCCGTCGGATTCGTAGGTGCTGCGGAATCGAAAGACGCGCTGGCGGAAAATTCCTATGGCGTTCCCTATGCCATCGTTCGGGGGCGTCTTGGCGGCAGTGCCATCACCGCCGCCGCGATCAACGCATTGGCGAGGCCGGGCCTATGATCGCGCATTCCACCGGCCGGCTGATCGGAGTCGGCACCGGGCCTGGTGATCCCGAACTGCTGACCATCAAGGCCGTCAGAGCCCTGGAGAAAGCCGATGTCGTCGCCTATTTCGCCAAGCAGGGGAGAAACGGCAATGGCCGCACTGTCGTCGGGGATCTGCTCAGAACCGACGTGACGCTGCTGCCGCTCTACTATCCGGTGACGACGGAGATCGACAAGGATGCCGCCGAATACAAGAGCCAGATCACCGATTTCTATAACGCCTCCGCCGAAATGGTCGCCGCCTATTTAAAGGCTGGCAGGACGGTAGCCGTGCTCAGCGAAGGCGATCCGCTTTTTTACGGCTCTTACATGCATTTGCATGTGCGCCTTGCTGACCGCTATCCGACGGAAGTTATCCCCGGGGTGACGGCGATGTCGGGCTGCTGGTCGTTGGCTGGACTGCCGATGGTGCAGGGGGACGATGTCCTTTCCGTACTCCCCGGCACAATGCCGGAAGCCGAACTTGCCCGCCGCCTTGCCGACACGCAGGCAGCCGTGATCATGAAGGTTGGCCGCAATCTGCCGAAAATCCGCCGTGCCCTTAAAGCAGCGGGACGCCTCGATGAGGCAATGTATGTCGAGCGCGGTACAATGACGAACGGTGCCATAACGTCACTCGCAGAGAGGGGAGACGCCGAAGCGCCCTATTTCTCCCTGATCCTTGTTCCCGGTTGGGAAGACAAGCCATGAGCGGCCGCCTCTATGTCATCGGTACCGGCCCCGGCAATCCCGCGCAGATGACGCCGGAGGCGCTGGCGGCTGTGGCCGACGCCGCTGAATTTTTCGGTTATGGCCCCTATCTCGATCGCCTGTCGTTGCGACCGGATCAGATCCGGCATGCCTCCGACAATCGCGAAGAGCTGGATCGGGCCAAGACAGCGCTGACCAGTGCGGTCGCCGGCGCAAATGTCTGCGTCGTCTCCGGTGGCGATCCCGGCGTTTTTGCCATGGCGGCGGCAGTGTGCGAGGCGATCGATCATGGGCCTAGCGAATGGCGGAATGTTGATCTCGTCGTCGTGCCGGGTATCACCGCCATGCTTGCGGTCGCGGCTCGTATCGGCGCGCCGTTGGGGCACGATTTCTGCGCGATCTCGCTGTCGGACAATCTAAAGCCATGGAATATAATAGAAAATAGGCTGCGTTTGGTTGCGGAAGCCGGGCTTGTGATCGCCCTCTACAATCCCATCAGCAAAGCGCGTCCCTGGCAACTCGGCAAAGCCTTCGACATCTTGCGCGATGTTCTGCCGGCTAAGACACCCGTCGTTTTCGGCCGCGCCGCGGGTCGGCCAGACGAGCGCATGACAGTTGCGAGGCTAGCGGATGCAGATGCGTCGAGTGCGGATATGGCGACCTGCGTCATTATCGGCTCGGCTGAGACGCGTGTTATTGCCCGAGAGACAAAACCCGATCTGGTCTATACGCCACGTTTCATCAAGGAAGGGGCGAGATGATCGATATGATGCAGCGCTGCCTCGACAGTCTCGACCGCCAGCATGTCGGCGGCGGGTGCGCGCTCGATCATGATCACCTCGATACCGAGCTGCCGCGCCGCCTCGATCTTGGCGTAGGTCGCGCTGCCGCCGCTGTTCTTCGTCACGATCACGTCGATATGATGCTGCTGCAACATGGCCAGTTCGTCTTCGAGTCGGAATGGACCCTTGGCATGGATATAGGTGACGCTGGGCACCGTCAGCGGCACATCGACCGGGTCGACGCTGCGCACCCAATAGTGATGGATGGGCGCGGCATTGGCCTGATGAGCCTCCTGTCGGCCAATCACCAGAAAGACGCGAAGAGGCGTGGGGCCGAGCGCCGCTATGGCCTTCGAAACACCTTGCACCGAGCGCCAGCGATCGCCTTCGACGGGCAGCCAAGCCGGACGGCGAAGTGCAAAAGCGGAGATACCGCAGAGGTCAGCCGCTTCCGCAGCGTTGGCGGAAATACGGGCGGCGAAGGGATGGGTCGCATCAACAAGCAGATCGATCACCTCGTCCTTCAAATAGCGGGCAAGACCCTCCGCGCCGCCAAAACCGCCGCTGCGCACCGGAACCGGTTGCGGAGCAGGTTCGACGGTTCTGCCTGCCAGCGACAGCACGACGTCGAGATCGGCGCGCGACGCCAGCGCCTCGGCCAGATGGCGGGCTTCCGTCGTGCCGCCCAAGATCAGAATGCGGGTCCTGCCCATGTCTGAGATGCCTTCCACTCAACGCTGGCTTATTATTATCGGTATCGGCGAAGACGGTCCAGCCGGGCTCGGTGACGAGGCCAAGCGGTTGATTACTGCAGCGCCCGTCGTCTTCGGCGGAGCGCGGCATATCGAACTGATGAAGACTCTGATCAAGGGCGAGGCGCATCGCTGGCTGAGCCCCTTCGAGCAATCCATCGAAGCCGTGCTGGCGCGACGCGGAATGCCGACCATCGTTCTTGCCTCCGGTGATCCCTTCTACTACGGCGTTGGCGCTACGCTCTCGCGGCATGTTCCGGCATCCGAAATGACGGTGATTCCCGCACCTTCCTCCTTCAGCCTTGCCGCTTCGCGTCTCGGCTGGCCCCTGCAGGACGTGACCGTTCTTTCCCTGCATGGCCGACCGCTTGACCTCATCCGTCCGCACCTCCATCCCAGTCGCAAAATCCTGGCCTTGACGTCGGATAGCCAGGGTCCCGCCGATCTTGCGCGTTTGTTGCAGGAGACTGGATTTGGTCAATCGACGCTGACAGTTCTCGAAGCCCTGGGTGGGCTTCATGAACGGGTTTCGACGCAGCGGGCGGCTGATTTTGCGCTCTCCGGCATCAATGATTTGAACGTTTGTGGCATCGAAGTCGTGGCAGGAGCAGGCGCTCGCATCCTGCCGCTCAGCGCCGGACTTGACGACAGCCTGTTCGAGCATGACGGCCAGATCACCAAACGCGAAATCCGGGCAATGACCCTGTCAGCGCTGGCGCCACGCCATGGCGAATTGTTGTGGGATATTGGCGCCGGCTCCGGTTCCATCGGCATCGAATGGATGCTGATGCACCCTTCGATGCGCGCTATCGCCGTCGAATCTTCGGGCGAACGCGCTGCAGGCATTCGCCGCAACGCGGCAAGCTTCGGTGTTCCAGGGCTTGTCGTCATTGAAGGACAGGCGCCGGACGCAGTTGGAAGTCTGCCGGCACCTGAGGCGATCTTCATCGGTGGCGGCGGCAGCGATGCAGGCGTCATGGACGCGGCTATTGCCGGATTGAGAGCGGGAGGACGACTGGTCGCCAATGCGGTGACGACGGAGATGGAGGCGATCCTGCTCGCCGAACATGCCCGTCGTGGCGGCTCGCTGATCCGCATCGATATCGCCCGGAGCGCGCCCATCGGCACCATGACCGGCTGGCGGCCGGCAATGCCGGTGACGCAATGGTCCTGGACCAAACCACAAGAATAGAAGAACGAGGTACGGAATGGCGGTGCATTTCATTGGAGCGGGGCCAGGGGCGGCGGACTTGATCACCGTGCGTGGCAGGGATCTGATCGGCAAATGTCCAGTCTGCCTCTATGCCGGCTCGATCGTCTCGCCCGAACTCCTGCAATATTGTCCGCCCGGCGCCCGCGTCATCGACACCGCGCCGATGTCGCTGGACGAAATCGAGGCCGAATATCTGAAAGCCGCAGCATCGGGCAAGGATGTCGCCCGCCTACATTCCGGCGACCTCTCCGTCTGGAGCGCCGTTGCCGAGCAGATCCGACGTCTGGAAAAGCATGGCATCGCCTATACGCTGACCCCAGGCGTTCCCGCCTTTGCCGCGGCGGCGTCTGCACTCGGCCGCGAACTGACCATACCCGCCGTCGCACAAAGCCTTGTCCTGACCCGCGTTTCCGGCCGCGCCTCGCCGATGCCGAACAATGAAACTCTGGAAAAATTCGGCGCGACGGGTGCGACGCTCGCCATCCATCTGGCGATCCACGCGCTTGGGCAGGTGGTCGAGGAGTTGACGCCGCTTTACGGCACGGATTGCCCGGTCGCCATCGTTGTCAAAGCGTCCTGGCCGGATGAGCGCATTCTTCACGGCACGCTGGGGACAATCGAGGCGAAGGTCGCGGCCGAACCGATCGAGCGCACGGCGTTGATCTTCGTCGGCCCGTCACTGGCAGCCAGCAACTTCCGCGAGAGCTCGCTTTACGATCCCGCCTATCAGCGCCGCTTCCGAGGCAGGGAATGACAGGCAGCGAGACCGGGCGGTCTCGCGTATCTCATCATCAAACGTGGGCGGCCAAATAGGCCATGCTTTCTTTCAACGCCTCCACCGGCTCCTTCAGCGCATGCACATCCGGAGCAAAGGGCTCGAAGGAGAAGGGGCCGGCATAGCCAGCAGATAGTAGCGCTCGCATCTGTCCGACATTGTCGAGCCGGTCGGTGGCATCGACCAAGACGCGGTGCGGGTCGCGCATATCGGAAACCGACACGGCGGGATCGCTGACGCCCGAGATATGAGCCAGGCCGGTGAGCGCAGGGAAAATCGCCGTCTCGCCGGCGAGGTGGTGATGGAAGGTGTCGTGAACAAGACGAAAGGTCGATTGTGCGCCGAGCTCCTCGATTGCGGCGGCGGCTTCTGTCTTCGAACGCAGCGAGCAAATCTCGAAGCCAAGCGGCTCCACGAGGCCGATAATTCCGGCGGCATCCAGCATCGGCTTCAGTGCCTTCAAGGCCGTCACAAGATTCTGCTTGCGAACCTCCGGCTCTCGGCCGCTGCCATCATTGACGGGGACGAGCACCAGTGCTTTTGCACCGCAATCCCGGGCGTAGCCGATCAGTTCTGCCGCCTCCTTGGCGCGCGCCTCATTCCACTCGTTGAAACGCTGCAGCGCATTTATTGAGATGATCGTCAACCCGTAGTCTGCCGCGAGCTCCCTGACCGTTGCGGCGGGGTGCCGTCCAGGATCGCATTGCCGGCCAAATCATTGCGGATCTCGACGCTATCGATGGCGAGACTTTTCGCCGTGGAAAAGAACGACTCGAGGCTCAAGGCTGGGGTGCACATATGATTGAGTGCAAAACGAATGGAACTCATAGCTGGTATTCCTCCTCCTAGCTGCCGGCTCAACAGGACGCCGATCGGCTGCGTGTTGCTTCGAATGAGTACCGAGAATCATGCCGCCGATCCACAGGCGAGCGCGGGCATCTCCCATCATTTGCGATAGAAATATTCCATACGATGATGGAATTCCATCATTCTCGGCTAAATGTTTTCCGACACGAAGATGTCGAAGGGCAGAAAGGATTGCCCCGGCATTGCGGCTTCACCGCGTTCGACCGCGCCGGTCATCAAGCCAAGCAACTCCTTGCAGAGCGAGGGGAGGGGGGTGCCGATGACCATGGTGACGACATCGTCGGCGAGCGCCGCTTTCGATTCCGGCGTCAGCTCGTTGACCACGACGATCAGCTTGCCGGCAAGCCCCTCCTCGCGAATGGCGGAAATCGCGCCTTCCATGCCGCCGCCACAGACATAGAAGCCGATGAGATCGGGATGCTGCTGCAGCAGGTTGAGTGTCGCCTCATGGGTGATTTCCGCTGTGTCCAGATTGATCAGCGTGTCCAGCACCTCGAAATCAGGCGCATTCTCGCGAAAATAGGAGCGAAAACCAATCTCGCGGAGTTCGTGGCCGTGAAACCGGTGACTTCCGACGAAGCAGGCGACCTTGCCTTTGTGGTGAGCCGATCTGGCGATCGTCCAGGCAGCAGTGCGCCCGACCTTGCGGTTATCGACGCCGACATAGGTTTCGCGCACACCTGTCGCGAAATCGGAAAGCAGAGAGAAGACGGGGATGCCTTTCTCCTTCAGTTCCTCCACTGCTGCAGTCACAGCTGGATAATCGGGCGCGACCAGAGCGACCGCCTGGCTCCGCGCCGCCATGGCTTTCAGCTTCTCGACAATCGCCGTGGGTGTCGACGCGGCGACGAAATCGACATGCGCATGGATGCGTGCCGTGGCGACCGATTGTGCCGCCGCGCCGATCTCCTTGGCGAACGACTGATAGAACGGCTGGGACGGCTTCTGCAGCACGAATCCCAATCGGTATTGCGGCAGATCCTCGAACACCCGCTGCCGCAACAGGCCGACAGCATGGTAGCCGATCGATTGCGCTGCCTCGTAGACACGCCGAGCGGTTTCTTCCCGGACACGATGCCGCCCGTTCAGCACGCGATCGATTGTTGCGACGCTCACGCCGGATGCTTTTGCGAGATCGGAAATTGTTGGGCGACGCATGGATGCTCCTGAGGTGTTCCCTCATGAATGACTTAGAGATGTGATGGATTTTGATAGATTCCATCATTCCCGCATTGAGGCAAGCGGAAACTGCACCTATCATCATGAACATGAGGTGCGGCGCGCGCTTTTGCGCATCGCGGGAGGCTGAGATGACCGAGATTGTGAAGCGCGATTACAGCCTGCTTGGCCCAAGCGGCAAGGCAGCGGTGGAGACCGGGTTGGCGGCGGCGGAGTGGTACCACACCGACATCCCGCGCAAGGAGATGAAGGCGCTGATGCAGCGCTCCGATGAAGCCGCCATCCGCGACACCATCATCTGGCTGGGCTGCATGGCGGTCTTCGCCGGCTTCGGCATTTATTTCTGGGGCTCCTGGCTGTGTGTCCCGTTCTTCCTGGCCTACGGGGTGCTCTACGGCTCGGCCTCAGATAGCCGCTGGCATGAATGCGGGCACGGCACGGCCTTCAAAACCCGCTGGATGAACGACGCGGTCTACCAGATCGCCAGCTTCATGATGATGCGCAATCCGGTGACCTGGCGCTGGAGCCATACCCGCCATCACACCGACACCATCATCGTTGGCCGCGATCCGGAAATCGCCGTCATGCGGCCACCGGATCTCCTGCGCCTTATCCTGAATTTCTTCGGCATCTTCGATGTCGCCTACGCCATGCTGGACATGATCCGCAATGCGTCGGGCATCGTCAGCGCCGCCGAAAAGACCTTCATTCCCGAGCAAGAGCAGCCGAAGGTCGTCCGCATCGCTCGCATCTGGAGCGCGATCTATATCGCAACGATCGCCGCTTCTCTCTACACGGGTTCGTTTCTGCCGCTGGTGCTGATCGGCCTGCCGCGGCTCTACGGGGCCTGGCATCATGTGATGGCTGGCCTGTTGCAGCATGGTGGGTTGGCCGACAATGTCGTCGACCACCGGTTGAACAGCCGCACGGTGCTGATGAACCCGGTGAGCCGCTTCATTTATTGGAACATGAACTATCATGTCGAGCACCACATGTTCCCGATGGTCCCCTATCATGCGCTGCCGAAACTGCATTCGATGATCAAGCATGATCTGCCGCGACCGAATCCCTCCATCTGGTCGGGGTATCGCGAAATGATCCCGGCCTTCCTGCGGCAGCTGCGCAATGAGGATTATTTCCTGAAGCGTGAACTGCCGCCGACGGCCAAACCCTATCGCGAGGAATTCCACAATACGCTGGCTGAAGCAGCACAATAACAGTCGAAAATTGCAAGCAGGGAGGCAAGAATGAGCGGCAACTGGATCGAGGTCTGTGCGGCGGATGCGATAGACGAAGAGGATGTCATGCGGTTCGACCATGGCGGTCGAACCTTCGCCATCTATCGCAGTCCGGAGGACGATTATTTCGCCACCGATGGCCTCTGCACGCATGAGCAGATCCATCTCGCCGACGGGCTGGTCATGGACAACATCATCGAATGTCCCAAGCACAATGGCCGCTTCGACTACAGGACCGGCGAAGCCAAGGGGGCGCCCGTCTGCGTCAATCTTAAGACCTATCCAGTCAGGGTTGAAAACGGCACCGTCTTCATTGCGGTATAAGGAGCGAAAATATGCCGCATTTCGTTGTTGTCGGGGCGGGAGAGTGCGGCGCGCGCGCCGCCTTCGCGCTCAGGGAGAAGGGTTTTGAAGGCGACATCACCTTGATCGGCGCCGAGCCGGTTGCCCCTTATGAACGCCCACCGCTTTCGAAGGAAGGTCTCGTCCACGCCCATGAGCCGAAATTCGTGGCCGCATTGGAGCGCTATGCGGAGCAGGGCATAGATCTTCGGCTGGGTATTGATGCGACCGACATCGACCCGACAGGCAAGGTGGTTACCCTCACAGACGGTGAAAGACTCAGCTACGACAAGTTGTTGCTGGCGACCGGTGCATCCGCGCGCAGCTTTCCCGGTATCGCGGGAACCGGCGAGCGTATTCGCATGCTCCGCAGCCAGGCCGATGCCCTGGCTCTGCGGGCAGCACTTCTGCCGGGCCGGCACGTCGCCATTATTGGCGGCGGCTTTATCGGCCTCGAGCTGGCGGCCACGGCGCGCAGACTTGGTGCCGACGCAACCGTCATCGAGGGCCTGCCGCGCGTCCTGAAGCGCGGCGTGCCGGAAGCGATTGCCGAGCTGATAACGCAGCGTCATCGCCAAGAAGGCGTCGATATCCGCTGTGACGAGACCATTGTGGCCGTGGAAGAGGGGACAGACAGTGCGATTGTCCGCTTGGCGAGCGGCAAGGAGATTTCCGCGGATCTTGTGCTGATCGGCATCGGCGCGCAGCCGAATGTCGCCCTGGCGGAAAAAGCAGGCCTTGCGATCGACAACGGCATCGCCGTCAACGAGCGGTTGGAGACCTCCGCAGCCGATGTCTACGCCGCCGGCGATTGTTGCTCCTTCCCTCTGGCACTCTATGGCGGACGGCGGGTTCGCCTGGAATCCTGGCGCAACGCGCAGGAACAGGGAACGTTGGCTGCAGCCAATTTGCTTGGCGCAGAGAATAGTATCTCGGCCGTGCCGTGGTTCTGGTCCGATCAATATGATCTGACGCTGCAGATCGCCGGCCTCGCCGACGGCGCGGCGACGATGCTCAGACGTGATCTCGGCGAGGACGCATTCATCCTTTTCCATCTCGATGAAACCGGGCGGTTGCTCGCTGCCAGCGGTATCGGTCGCGGCAACGCAGTGGCCCGTGATATCCGCCTTGCCGAAATGCTGATTGCTGCGCGCATATGCGCGGATCCGGCGGCGCTTACGGCGAGCCACGTCAAACTCAAATCTCTTCTTGCTGTATGATCGCTTTTAGGCGGCTGCCAGCCCTTGACGAACGGCCTCGAACCATAAATCTCTCCTTATAACAACAGCTAAGGAGAACGCGTTGAAACTAGTCGGCATATCAGGCAGCCTCCGCAAAGGCTCTTTCAACACGGCACTGTTGCACGCCGCCGTCGAACTTGCACCGCCGGGTGTCGAGCTCATTGCCAAGACCATCCATGGCGTCCCGCTTTACGACGCCGATATCGAAGCGGCCGAGGGTATCCCGGAGAAGGTGAGCGAACTCAAGGAGCTTGTTGCTGCTGCCGATGGACTGATGTTGTTCACGCCGGAATACAACAATTCGCTTCCCGGCGTCTTCAAGAACGCCATCGATTGGATGACCCGGCCGTCCAGCGATATTCCCCGCATTTTCCGGGCAAAGCCTGTCGCCGTTCTCGGCGCGTCGCCCGGCAATTTCGGCACCATCCTCAGTCAGAATGCCTGGCTGTCCGTGTTGCGAACGCTTGGCGCCAATCCGTGGTTCGGCGGCCGGCTGATGGTTTCGCGCGCCGGCAGCGTGTTCGACGCCGAAGGTCAAATCGTAGACGAGAAAGTCAAGCAAAACCTCGCCGCTTTCGTCGAGGGTTTCGCCGCCTTTGTCGAAAGCACGCAAAAGACCTAGTCGATACATTTCGTGTAGGGAGGCAGATGCCGGAGCCTATGATCGAAAGATCGAATAGCTTATTGTGATCGGCAGCGTCGGCTCGGCCGGCGTTTCCGGGGCCGCATACTATTCTTCCTTCGAGCCGAAATGAAATCCAGTACTGCCGGTTATGTGTTCACGCTGTTGGCGATCAGTATATTCGCCATACAGGACGGCATCTCAAAACATCTGGTGAGCGCCTATCCGCCGCTCTTCGTGGCAATGATCCGCTATTGGGCCTTCATGCTCTTTGCCGTGGCAATGGCTTCAAGGTCGCCAGACGGGTTGCGTGTCGCCGTCCACACCCGGCGGCCGCGACTGCAGATTGCACGCGGGCTTTTGCTCAGCTCCCAGATCGTCGTTGCCATCTCGTCCTTCGTCATCGTCGGCCTTGCGCGTTCGCAGGCGATTTTCTCGTCCGGACCCTTGATGGTGGCATTGTTGTCCGTGCCGATCCTCGGCGAAAAAGTCGGCTGGCGGCGCTGGCTGGCGATCTGCATCGGCTTCGTTGGCGTGCTGCTCATCTTGAAACCCGAAAGCGGCTTTTTCGACGTCCGTTTCCTGGTGCCGCTTTCAGGCGCCCTGCTGTTTTCGCTTTATGTCGTCCTCACGCGCTATGTCAGCCGTGACGACTCCGCGATGACGAGCTTTCTCTACACGGGCATCGTCGGCGCGGCTGCGATGAGCTGCATCGGACCGTTCTTCTGGACACCGCTTGCGCCACATGACTGGATTTTCATGGGCGTGCTCTGCCTCACCGGTATGTCGAGCCACTATTTCCTCATTCGCGCCTACGACCTTCTCGACGCGGTGGTCATCCAGCCGCTCACCTATCTGCAGCTCGTCTTTTCCGCGATCATCGGCGTATCGGTCTTCGGCGAGACACTCAATTTCTATACGGTCGCCGGCGCCATCATCGTCGTGTCCGCGGGCATTTTCACCATTTGGCGCGAAAACGCCTTGGCACGTGCTAGTGCCAAGACGTCGAGAGCGTAGGTGGCCTTAGGTTCAAGAGGCCAAATTGACCTTTAGGCGTCGATCTTTTCCTTCGGATGCTCCTCGGTGTAGTAGCTCGTGTATTTCTGCCGATAGCGCTCCGTGCCACCAAAATCGCTATAGCGCGACAGCTCGGACATATCCGTCTTGTTGAGAATGACGCCCAGGATGCGCGAATTGATCTGCGGCTCCTGTTCCAGAATATCCCTGACGAGATTGGTCGGTGTCGCGCCCCATTCGGCCACGAACAGAAAGGCGTCTACCTGCGGCGCGAATGCCTTGGCGTCGATGACAGGTGCCAGCGGCGCAAGGTCGACGACGACATAGTCGAACATCTTCCGTGCATTCTCCATCAGGTTCATCATCCCCTGCGAAGACAGCAGCTCGCTGGTGTGCAACAGGTGATCGCGCAGTACCACCGGAAGAATGGCAAGTTTGGTGCGCGGATCGACCCTGACAGCGCTCGCCCAGGGCACTTCGCCGAGAACCGCCTCGATGAGGCCGGTCTGCGGCGGCGTCTTCAGCATCCGGCTCAAACCGGGATTGCGCAAGTCGGCATCGATCAGCAGCGTGCGTTTGCCGCTGCTTGCGAGCAGGGCGGCAAAATTGGCTGCCGTCGTCGACTTGCCTTCGCCGGGCAGCGCCGAGACGACGCCGATCACACGGTCGGCTCGCCCTTGCAGCATGACGTCACTGGCAAGCTTGGCGTTTCGCAGGGTTTCGGCAAATATCGAACGCGGCGCCTCGACCGAGACACGCATGATGCGTTCGAAAGCCACGCCGTTTTCGGCATCCTCTGCCGTTGCGGGCGCGACCCCAGCTTTGCGTTTGCGGCCCTTCTTCTTGTCGAATGCCCGCTGGCCAAGTAGCGGCAGATAACCCAGGAATTTAAGCCCGAGTGCTGCGCGCACATCGCCTTCGACCCGGAAGTAGCGATCACGAAATTCCTGGAGCGCGGCAAAAGCGCCGCCGGCCATCAAGCCGAGAACGATCGAAAGTGCCAGTACGAGCGTCTTTTTCGGAGCTGACGGCGCGGTCGGAACGCCGGCGGCGGAGATGACACGTGCCTTGGCGATCGGGAAGGACCGCTGCTGCGATGCCTCTTCATAGCGGCTGAGATAGGATTCATAGAGCGTCTTCAGCGCCGTCGCCTTCTGATTAAGCTCGTTCAGGTGCACCAGGGATTTATTGGCCTCGGAATTCTTGCCGACCACGCCCTCGATGCTCTCGCGCAGCGACACCGCACGCGACTGCGCCACGTCAAATTCATTCTTGTAGCTCGCCGTCAACTGCTGGAGCTCCTGATAAATCTGCCGGGTGATATCCTCGCGCTCTGCCTTCAACGCCACGGCCTGGGGATGATCGGCGCCAAAATTCTGCGTCACGTCCTGCTCGCGCTTCTGCACTTGGAGATAGCGGGTCTTCAGATCCTGCAATACGGTGTTGTCGGTCTGGCTGGACGAGATCGTGGCGTTTTTCACCGCATTGTCCGGTCCCTGGTCGATGATCGATTTATATTGATTGTAGCGCGCCGAGGCGCTGGCGGTATCAGCCTGGGCGATGATCAGTTGCTTGTTGAGATCGGAAATCTGCTGTTCCGACATCAGCTCGCCGCCGGTCTGGGTCAAACCATTGTCCGCCTTGTATTTTTCGACATCGAGCGAAGCCTGTTGCGAACGCTGGCGCAGGTCGTTCAACCGTTCCTGCAGCCAGACTGATGCCCGCTCGGTCGCATCAAAATTGGCGTTCAACTGATCGGTAAGGTAGGCGTCGGCATAAGCAGCCGTAACCTTGGCGGCCAATTGCGGATCGGTCGAGTCGAAAGATACGGAGACGACGGAGCTGCGGGTGACACGCTCCACCTTCAGAGCGTCCTGCAATGTCGCGGCGATTTGCTGACGTTGCGCCTCGCGCGCCTCCTCAGGAGTTAGCGGCGGCTTCGCTGGTTTGAAGGCGCTGGCGATCAGCTTCACACCGGATTTGATAAGCGCTACCGGTGACTGCGGCGGATTCAGGATCGCGTCATTGTTGAGGAGGCCGGCCGCATCGACGACGCGCAACGCCATTTCGTTCGATTTCAGGATTTCGACAGCGCTGGCGATCTCCATATCGGCCTGTTGGCTGCTGGCTGCCGGCGGCTGGTCCTCAGCATATTTGGTCATGGTTTCGTCGAGCAATATCTGCGTTGCCGACGTATAGCTCGAAGGTGCGGTCAAGATGTAGGCGACCGCCAGCGCGACGAAAAGGACCACGCCGGCGAGGATGGTGCGAATGCGACGGGTCACGACCGCCATCAGCCGGTCGAGGTCGATGAAACCATCCTGTTCGTCCGCCTTTGGAAGAGCGCTGTGGAAGGTGAAATTCTTCTGATGCATGGCGACCACCTTGTCGGAGAAGCCCAAATAAATAACGGCTCTGGCCTGCGGCCAGCGAGGCCGCAGGCGAAAGTGTGAAGCGGCTTAAGCTGCGGTCATCTGCGCTTCGTGCGAGAGAACCAGGTTTCGGATCGAGTCATAGACGAGACCGCCGATATCGGTGCGCGCAAGCGCGAAGGCGACATTCGCCTCGATGAAGCCCTGCTTCGATCCGCAATCGAAAGTCTTTCCGCTATAGGCCTGGGCATGGAAGTCCTGTGTTTGCGACAGGCGCAGCATGCCGTCGGTCAGTTGGATTTCATTCCCGGCGCCGCGCTCTTGCCGCGCGAGGATGTCGAAAATCTCAGGCTGCAGAATATAGCGCCCATTAAGGTAAAAGTTAGAAGGCGCTTCCGACGGATGCGGTTTTTCAACCATTTTGGTCACACCGAAGCCATGTCGTACCGGGGCGCCCCGACCGATGATGCCGTATTTCGAGGTCTCTTCCGGCGCACATTCCTCGACCGCGACGATATTGCCGCCGACTTCATCATAGAGGTCCATCAACCCCGCCATGCAGCCGCGCAGGCCATGGCAGACCATGTCGGGCAGCAGCAGCGCAAACGGCTCATTGCCGATCAGGTCACGGGCACACCAGACGGCATGACCGAGGCCAAGCGGCGCCTGCTGGCGGGTGAAGCTGATCGAACCGGCACGGGGCAGAAGACGTTCCAGTTCGGAGACCTGCTTTGTCTTGCCAGCCCTGTGCAGCGAGGAGATCAGCTCGGGTGTGTCGTCGAAATGATCTTCAATCGCCGACTTGTTGCGGCTGGTGACAAAAACGATGTGTTCGATGCCGGCCTCGATGGCCTCATCGACGGCGTATTGCACCACCGGACGATCGACGATCGTCAGCATTTCCTTCGGCATTGCCTTGGTGGCGGGCAGGAAACGGGTTCCGTTGCCGGCGACCGGAATGATTGCTTTTCTCACAGGATGCTTAGGGTCCATGGCTCTATCCTTTATTAGAGTGAGGGCCTGCGCCCAGACTGGGGAGGGAGGAGGAGATTTGCGACGCCGCAGCCACTTCGCCGCCCCGCAGGACGGTTGCCTCACCGCCACCACGAAGAAGGGCGGCAAGACGACGAAGACGCGCTGCGATCGGCATGCGCAAGTGACGAACCGCGCGTGGATTGCTGCAGGCAATCTTCAGCGTGTTCAGCAGGCCGCCGTCCTTGATGCTTTCGACAAGCATAAGGAAGGACAGTGTTTCTTTCAGGTTCCGTGTCCGTCGCCGCTGGGCGGCAAGGGCGGCAGCACCGAAAGGATGTTCAGCGAAAAACTTGCGGTCGGCGGCAATCATGGCTTCAACATGATCCCGCTTCAGCACCCGCGAGATCGAGCCTTCGCGAATGTAATACAGGTAGCCGGCCATCGGCTCGACCGCGCAGACGCCGCCTCTGGCCAGTGCCGAGGCGAGGAAGATGTAATCCTCTCCGATCCGGAGGGACTCATCGAAGCGCAGATGATGTTTTTCCAGGAAGGCCCGCTCGAAGATCGGCTTCATGTAGCCGAAATTATGCTCGGATTGGAAAATCATGTTCGACGCGATGAATTTCGCCAGCGTCAGCACGGGCAGGCGGGTGAGCACGGCTTCCGGAAACATCGTGCCCGCAGCCTCGGTCTCTCCCCGGATGATGTCGAGATTGTCGACTACGATCTGGGCCTCGGCTTTTTCGGCGCGTGCGATCAACCGCGCCATCCGGTCCGGGCGCAGGGCATCGTCGGAATCGAGCACGGCCACCCATCGGCCGCGGGCGGCATCGAGGCCGGCATTGCGCGCCGCAGCGGGACCGCCGTTGCGGGGCATGGCGACCAGCCGGACTCGCGGATCGGCATGGTTGCCGGCGATCGTCGGTGTGCTGTCGCTGGAACAATCGTCGACGACGATCACCTCCATGCTGACGGCACCCTGGGCGAGCGCGCTGTCAATGGCGCGCTCCAGCGTGTCCGCGGCATTGTAGGCTGCGATGACGAAACTGACATCAGGGATGAAATCCGTCATTGCGGCGCCTTCTCCAAATTTCCGTATTGTTCAATTTCGCGGACACCGAAGAGGCCGCTGACCACACCTGCATGCATGATGCCGCGCAGACCGTAGCGATGGCGCGGCACGGGGAGAGCGGCAAGAAGCGCAGCGGCGGCGAAGCAGTAGGCGGATTTGGTGCCCGCAAGCGCAATTGCCTTCCATCGGCCAAGACCGGCCGAAGTCTCCAGCAGCATGCGCCCATGCGTCTGCCCCATTCGGTACCGCCGCTTCGTAAGCCAGGCGACTGTTGCCCGTCCGTTCGGCACCGGTTCGTAGACCAGGGCATCCTTGGCATAGGCGATCCGTCCGCCGGCCTTGTGCATGTGGGTGAAGAATTCCGTATCCTCTCCACCGCTGCGCCCCAGCGCGATGTTGAAGCGGCGGCCGGCAAGGGACGGCGCGTTGCGTCGCAGCAACGCATTGCAGGTATAGCCCGTGCGGATATCGCCGGAGACCCACACCGGCAATGTCGAATGGAAATCGCCACGCCGCATCCAGGCGGGCGCCATGTTCGGGTAAACGGCGTGCACCGGACCGAGAACAGCCTCGGCCCCGCTCGTTTCCGCCGTCACCAGCAATTCCGCCAGCCAATTTTCCGACGCTGTCTCATCATCATCGATAAAGGCTATGAAATCGCCCGTCGCATGCTCGAGGCAGGCATTTCGGGCAATCGAAATATTCGAAGCAGGGCAGTGCACATAGGCAATCTCGAAGGGCACCGCTAAGCGCATGGCTTCGACACGGTCGCGCGCGCTCGGCGTCACGTCATTGTCCGCCACGATAATGCGGACGAGCGTGTCCGCTGGAACGGACAAGACCGCCAGCGACAACAATGTCTGGTCCAGTTCGACACGGCGATAGGTGCAGACGGCGATATCGATCTTCACGGGGCGATGCTCCCGGTTCTGTGTGTTGGTATCACCCTGCGTCCACGGAAGCTGAGGACTTCCATCCAAAAGCCCATCGACCAGGCGAAGTGCATGACCATAGCCGAGATGGCAGCAAGCGGTCCGTACGGGTTCCGCTCACCAAGCGCGATCCAGAAGCCGTAGGCGACGCAGGCGAAGGCCCAGAGGCCGACTGGAATCACCGCAATCCAATTCAGGATCGCCAGAAACGCGCCGACGAAGATCGGCACCACGGCCAGCGGCAACATCTGGCGAATACTCGGCATGCTGCGATGCTTGAGGATATTGCGGGCACGACCGCGACCATAGCCGAGATACTGCCGGAAAAGCGTTGGAATGCTGGCGCGCGGATAGTAGGTCATCGCCGTCTTGTCGGTAAGCCAGATACGATATCCCGCCTTCCGCAGCCGATAGTCGAGCTCGGCATCCTCATTGTGGCTGAAGGTCTCGTCATAGCCGCCGACCGCACGGAAAGCGGCTACGCGCATCAATGCATGATGGCCATGGTCGGCCCAGTGCCCTTTGGCGCCTTCGCGATGTTTCGAACCGCCATTGCCGAGCTTTGAATTCTGAGCCACCGCCGTCGCCTTCTGGAAAGCGCTGAAGCCCATGGTACGCATGGCGACCACGACGGAATCGGCCCCTGTTGCGCTGCCCTCACGCACCAGTATCTGACAATAGTCTCCGGGGTAGTCGCCATGGGCATCGATACGAATGAAATAGTCGTAGTCGTCGCCGAAGGTTTCGATTGCGAGATTGATCGCAGCACTTTGCAGCCGTTTCGGGTTATCGAGCAGGAGAACGCGCGGATCGGCCGCGGAGATATCCCTGACGATGTCACGGGTTTTATCCGTGCTGCCGCCATCGGCAACCACGATCCTGGCATCCAGTTCGTCCAGCGCGGGGCTGAGCTTGGCAATCAGCGGCCCGATATGCTTCTCTTCATTGAGGCAGGGGATAACGATTAAGCAACGTGTATCCATGGATATTCCGATCGTCATTGCAATCCACCTCTATTGCGATGCAGTTGTGGGAGGGCCTGTAATTCGGCGGTTTGCCCGCTGGTGCGGGTAAGAGAAGCAAGCCGCTGCACCAGGGCTTGGCAATCAGTGTGGTCAGTCATCCATTGCCTGCGATCTTGCGCAGCCAAGGCATTGACAGCGGCGAGATAGCGTTCCTCGTTCATGTTGCCCAGAAGTTCGGCGAGATGCGTGGGGTCCGCCTCTTTGAGCGTCAGTCCGATTTTGCGGCTTGTCAGGAACCGCGCGGTCTCGGTGCCATCGACGGCGATCGGCACCGCGCCATGCAGGCCGCCTTCATAAAGACGGTTCGGCAATAGCCAGCTGGAGTTCAGCCCCTCTTCGAAGAAGTCGATCGCCCAGGAGAATTGCACCTCGCCATAGATCGCCGCGAGGTCCTCGGGATTTTTGTAGGGCCCGTCGAAGCGCATGAACGGCGCATCGCGCACGACACCATCGAAATCGCTGAATTCCGAATAGGCCGGCCGGCCACGCAAGACGATCTCAAAGCGCCCCCCCATCCGGCGGGAGAAATCGGCGAGCAATTCCAGAGATTTGCGGCAACGAAGCGCACCGAACCAGCCGATCTTCCAGGGTTCGCCATTGGACGGCAATCGAGGGGTGACCGCGATGCCAGCGTCACCGCCTTCGAGGGCCAGAACCTTATTTTCGAGAAGGACGATCGGCAGATCGAGACCGGAGCGTGAGCGGAAATAGTGCTCGACAAAAGCCGGCGAACTGGTGAGCAGCAGCGCCGCGTCCGTGCCGAAATGACGCTCCAGGCCGCGCAGAGCGCCGCCGAAGACATCTTTACGCAGCAGCAGCCGGTGAATGTCCAGGCATTCATAGACAACGGGCATATCGCCGCCGAAGATGGATTTGGCGCGCTTGGCCACAGCCAGCATTTCAAGATTGCGGCCGATGACCACGTCCGGCTTGTCGACCGAGCGCAGCAAGCGGCGCAGTTGCAGAGCGGATTTGGCGACGGCAGCGATACGCTGGGCGAACTGCGCATCACGCGTCCGGCCGAGCTCGATCGGTTTCACACCATGGATGGCAGCCAACGCGTTGTCGTCGCGGCGAAATCCAGCAAGCGTCACCCGTGCCCCGCCCGCCTGCAGCATAAGCACCCGCCGGCGGACGGCGGGATCGGCAAGATCATGGACGAAATACAGAATATGCAGCATCAAAACTTCCGCTCTCGTGCCCGGCAGTGGCCAGGCGCCTCGTTTCATTCGTGTTGCATCACGGGTTCTTGCTCCGGCTGCGAAATTCACCCCGCGGCCGGAATATCTCAGTTCAGCTTGCAGGCGATCGATTCAGGGAATTGGCACTTGTCGCCAGTCGCCGTGAAAGCAACTCGGTCGATCTGCATGGTTGCCGGTCCGCCGCCATAGGCGAATTTGCCCATCCAGCCGCCAAACGTGTCCGAGCCCCAGAGACTGAAGAAGATCTTCTGGGCGTGCGTCGGGATCTTCGAAGGGTTGGTAACCTCCTGAACCAGCTTGCCGTTCACGTAATAACGAAGCCGATCCTTTTCCCAGACGAAGGCATAGTCGTTGAACCCTTGATCAGCGCCGCCCGCGACCGGGACAAGTTTCTCGTTGCCGCCTTTGGCGCCGATATATTGATTGACCTGAACCTGTGCGGGATTCTTGCCGAGCACTTCGAAATCGATCTCGTCGTGCGGCTTTTTGTCGGTCTCGCCGATATAGGTGAAGAAAGCCGAATTGAGGCCGGAGCCGGTCGCGGTGCGATAACGCGCCTCATAGGTGCCATAGCCATAAGTCTTGGTCGTCTGGATCTCGCCGCAGGCGTAGTCGCGCTGGCCGGTCTTAGCTTGGGTGAACTGAAGCCGCAGCATGCCGCCGTCGACACTGACCTGCTTCTTCGACCAGGTGCAGTTCTGGAACGACCCATTGTTCCAGCCATCGGAAATATACCAGCGGCCACTGTCGATCCTGTCGAAATTGTCGACGAAAGATGTGCCGTTGGGCTTATCCTCCTGCGCAGAAGCTGCGCAAGGAAGGAGGCCGACGCTCAGGATGGCGAATGAAACAAGGCTAAGTCTTCTCGCATGGAAGATCGGTTTCGTCATGTATCACCTTTACTCGGAAGTCGTCTGCCGACGATCGACGGTCAAAACACTGGCGCGTGGCTGCATCCGGCTGCCGGTCAGCAGATTGTAGAAGGAGGGCGCGGCGGAGCGCGCCAAACCATTGGTCAGCGGCAGCGCCGTCAGGGTAATTCCAACGGCCAGCAGGTAGAAGACAGGATAGGGGTCCGCGCCGCTACGGTTCCAGAGAACAAAGAGGCAGAACAGCAGCGGGTAATGGGCGCAGAAGATCCAGAAACTCAAGCCGCCGGTTTCAGCCAATCGCTGGGCAAGACGGCTCTTGATCAGGATTGCTGAAAGCGCCCAGAAGCCTGGAATACCGGCAAGCACCATGAGATCTCGGCCGAATACGAGCCACACGGGCAAGTCCGGCCCGGCAATATAGGCCGCAGTCGCCCAAGCCATCGCGAGCACAAGAAAGGCTGCGCCAACGCGAACGGCGTATCGATCGATGATTGTCAGATCGATGCGATGAAGGCTGAGATAGATGCCGAAGCTGAAGCTGAAGAGGATGGAGTTCCTGAGCACGATGCCTAGCGATACCGGCAGTGCTGCAAGAAGTAGCAAGGACGCCAGCGTCGGCAATGGATAGCGGCTGATCAGCATCGCCAGCAGCGGCGAGAGCAGAATGCAAACGAAGAGATCGCGCAAGAAATAGAGCGGCAAATTAATCGGCGTGCCTTCAACGGCAAACAGAAGTGTCGCAAGCGTGCGCGGGCTGGCGTCCGTCAGATCCGGAATATAGCCGTCGCCAATACCGCGGTTCTGCAGGATCAACACGAGAAGAAAGAAGGCGCTGTTCCACACCAGGAACGGCAGAAGAACTGTCTTAGCCTTGCGGCGAACGGTCTTGCCATAATCCAGCGAAGCTTCGCCGTGACGGAAGAGGAGATAGCCGGAAATAGCGCTGAGGCATGGTACGCCGACACGAAACAAACTGTCGCGCAGGAAGACCCGAAACCAATCGAAGAAGCCATAGACGCCTTGGAACGGGCTGGAATCCGTATCGAATGGGATATGTACAAACACGATGCCGGAGATAAGCACGATGCGCATAAGATTGATCCGCGAAGACACGTTGGCAGTCACGTTCACGATATCTGTCACCCCTTTTTCGGACCGCTCCCCCTTGCGGCCGTTTCAACCAGAGCAGACCAGAGCCCGCAGACCTAACCTAGGGCGATCTCGGGAAAGGAAATATGGCACTGCAGCAAAAAACGGGGGTATTTGAGCTCTAAAGCCAGCCATTTCGCGGCGAAAACGCTGGATAGGCATATAACCCAAACGGGCTAGTTATATTGGAAGTGTCTGGTTTAAAACGATTTTAAGGCGGATGTAATATTATGTGAACGAAAAGGAAATACACGCTGCAGCGGCATCAAATTTTTTTCCACCGGCCGAGGATTTTTTTGCATCGCCGCAGATTCCGCGACCAAACTTGATCAAATTAGGGCGGCGATGCAAGCTTCTTGAGAAAGTGAGAATAGGATCATTCACCTACGAGTTGTGGTTCTGCCTTTGGCATCCTGCGTGAGCGAACAAGTTCCAACAGCTTGCGGACGAGGGCACCCTCGGTCAGCAGAACCAGCACGGCATAGACCGCTCCGCCTGCCACCGAGCCGACCACGACCTGCAGGGCGGCGCTTGGCAGCTGCGTCTTCATATGGTCAAGCATGAAGCGAACAATCAGGGCCATGATGAGGGCGGTGATCATCGGGCGGTTGCTGATGTAGAGGCCTTGGAAGAACGGCGTGCCGTCGGCACGAAAGACCGCCCAGGAATAGAAGATCAGCGTGACGACGCTGACGATGCAAAGCCAGACCATGGCCGTGATCAGGTCGCCGGTGATCGCTCCATAGGCGACGGCGGCAGTCGTTATGATGGCGCGGATGATCGCCGACCAGAACAGAACATTGCCGCGGCCGACGCCCTTGAGATAGGGTATGAAGGTACTGCAGGGCGTCAGGATCGCCTTGGAGATAGCCAGCAGTCCGAGCACGGGCCAGGCGTAGGCCCATTTCTGTCCGAACAGCACCAGCATGGCCGGCTGAGCGATCGCCCACAGCCCGAACATCATCGGCGCCAAGAGGACCGTCGTCACCTGCGTGCTCAGCATCAGCGCGTCCGATCGGCGCTTGCGGTCATGCACCATGTGACTGAAGGCTGGAAACAGTACGCCCATGACTGCCGAGAGCACGACCTGGTTCGGAATGCTGGCGAAGCGGTTGCCGGCCGAATAGGCGCCGGCATCGGCAAGGCCCAGATAGCGGGCGATGATCACCATCGGTGACTGGAACGTGACGAAATTGGCCATTTCCGAACCCATCATTCCGAAGGAGAATTTCGTCAGTCCCTTGACACGGCTGAACGAGAAGACGGGCCGTGGAAAATAACCGGAGACGCTATAAAGACCGACGAGGCGCACAGTGCCCGAAACGAAAAGCTGGGCAACGAGCGACCAGACGCCAAACCCGAAATAGGCCAAGCCGACGGCCATCAACGCGCCGGCGGACTCCGAAATCATGCTCCAGACCGCATCCTTGCTGAAGTTCATCCGTCGCGCCAGGATCGAATAGGCGACGTCGCCAGAAAGTTGGATCGGGATCATGAAGGCCATGATGCGCAAAAGGTAGGCCGCCTCTTTGGCGCCCAAAAGTGCTGCGAAGAAATCGGCGAAAACGTAGAGAACCACCGCCATCAGCGTCGATACTGCCAAATTGACCCAGAAGACCGAGTGGACGGTCAGCATGTCCTCCTTCTCCTGGATGACGAGGGACGAGGTGAGCCCGGCTCCTCCGATCATGGCCAGGAATTGCACCACCGTCATCGCTACGGCGACGACGCCGAATTGCTCGGGGCTGAGGATGCGGGCCAGGATTGGCACGGTAATGAATTTCAATCCAAATGTACTTGTCTTGGATAAAACGCTCCATCCGACATTGTTCGTAATCGAACGGGCACTAACTGTTGAGGTCATTGCGACATCCTATCTCTTGGGACCGGCTGAAATGAGTGGTGGAGATTGTCGAAAAACACATGGCCGCGACCCCACAGAGGGGGCCGCAAACTCTTTGGTGAAACCGTAAAGGCGGAAAAATGGCGTCAATTACGATTGTTATTCCCTTCTACCAGAAGCAATCAGGCATTCTGCAGCGCGCATTGAGGTCGATATCTAGGCAAGTGTTTCAGGATTTCGATATCCTCGTCGTCGACGATGAATCGCCGATTACGGCGGAAAGCGAGCTTCAATCGCTTGGGGAAGAGGATCGGGCCCGAATAAGGGTGATACGTCAGGCCAATGCCGGCCCAGGCGGCGCACGCAATACCGGCCTCGACAATGTGCCAGCCTCGAGCCGCTTTGTTGCCTTCCTCGATTCCGACGATGAATGGGCGCCGCTGCATCTGAGCAACGCCTTCGAAGCGCTGACGCGCCATGATGCCGATTGTTATTGGGACTCGATCGAAGGTGGCGAGGAATTTTCCTACCATTTCGGCATCGCGGAGCTGTCCAAATCGATCGATACCACTCGTCTCTCCCAAACGCCGTCGGTTGTCGAAACTCCCGAGATCGCCAGCGTTATGTTGAAAGACTGGAGTTTTCTGCATCTCTCTTGCATGGTTATCGGTCGGCCACTGTTCGAGAAAATCCGCTTCGAAGCCGCCTTGCGGCTGGCGGCGGAGGATGTGTTGTTCTTCTGCGACTGCATCCTAGCGGCCAAACGCGTGTTGCTTTGTGAAGATACCGGGGCGCTGCGTGGCGAGGGTATGAATATCTTTCACGGCGTGGATAACGATTCACCGGAATTCTTGCACCAGCAGTTCAACACCTGGACGGCGCTTAACACGCTCGAACAGCGGTTTTTGCGCCGGCCTCAGGACGTTGCGGCCATTCGCGTTTACAAAAACCGCGCCCGCAAACAGGCGCTATGGAGCCAAGCACGACAATTACGTCGGCGGCGAATCCCCCAATTCGGGCTCCTGGCAAAATGGGCGTGGCGCGATCCCGCGATATTGCAGAGTGCGATGCAGCTTGCCGCGGGCAAGTTTGCGCCCTAGTTTTCGCACCTGCAGCAAAGCTGTCGATGCCATACAAGTCAAAAGCCAACACGTGTTCGGCTACTATCTAGATCACCAAGGAGACCTGCATGAAGCCGTTCCACTGGGAATCCACCCATGGCAATTTCGGTGACGATCTCAATCTCTGGCTCTGGGATTTTCTGCTCCCGGGCCTGCGCGACGTGCATGAAGAAACACTGCTGGTCGGTGTCGGCACCGTCCTCAATACCCTGATACTGCCGCTTGAGGGCCGCAAGCTCGTCATCGGCAGCGGCTTTGGCTATGGCTCGCTCCCCGATATGCGCGACAGGAACGAATGGGATATCCGCTGCGTGCGCGGCCCGCTGACGGCGGAAAAAGTCGGCGTTCCACAGGACATGGGCATCGTCGATCCGGCGGTGATGGTGACCGAAATGCCGGAATTCAAAAACCTGCCCAAAACCAAACGCCGTACCTTCGTACCGCATTGGGAATCGGCTGCCGCTGGGATTTGGCCGGAGATATGCAAGACCGTCGGCCTTTCCTATCTCGACCCTCGCGGCGAGGCGAAGGCCGTGATCCGCGAGATCGCGACATCCGAGCTGATCGTCGCCGAATCCATGCACGGTGCGATCTTGGCCGATGCCTTCCGCGTGCCGTGGATCGCCGTCAGCACGTCGCGAGCGATCAACAGCTTCAAGTGGAACGATTGGGCCCGCTCTCTCGGCGTTACCTATGCGCCAAAACTTATACCTGTCTCCACCCGCGCCGAAGCGATCGCCAAGGGTGCCCGGTTCTGGGGCGTCGGTTTCGAACGCGACGAGCAGGCCGTCGAAGAGCAGGAGAAACGCCGGCAGGGGGAGACGATGGTCCTTACCGACCCCGAGCAGACCCGTCTACGGGTGATGGCAAAACAGGCGCTTGCCGTACCCTCGGCGCTGGGGCTTTGGCAGGCCAGCAAGGCGAAGCCGCAATTGAGCGCCGATGCGACACTTGCCAACCGCAAACAGCGTCTTTGGGATGTTCTTGAAGGCGTGCGCCGCGACTACCTCTGACACGGCGAAGAATTATTCGGGAGCGGCCTGCAGTAGGTAGCGCAGGCCGTTCGTTCCCGAATGAGCAATCGGCGCACCGCCGCCCTTGCGAAAACGCTCCGTCTTGTCGGCAAGAATGCCGCCGGCAATGGCCGGAATAGCGGTGGGCTTACCCAACGCATAAGAGGCCGCAGCAGCCAGACCAGACTGCCCCTTGATATCCAGAAAACGCCGCAGCTCATAGCGGCCGCGAACATGTTGTTCATGGCGGCGAATGGCGGCTGCATCCGCAGGCGAAAGCCCGCCGGCCGCGAGGATCGCCCGATCGGCTTCGTAAAGACGCCGCAAATCCTCGGTGCGATGGCGACCACTCAGCGAATTGCTGCGCACGACCGCGCCATAACCGCAGCTATGGATGACTTTGTAGCGAGCAGCCTTGGCAAGCGCCCGCACATAGAGATCATAATCTTCGCCGAGACGCAGGGCCTCGTCATAGCGCAGGCCGTGAGCGTCTAAAAACGATCGTCGCATCAACGGCTTCAGGAAGCCGATCTCGCCGCGTCGGACGCCGCGCTTGGAAATATTGCCTTCGACAAAGGCGACCAGATCGAGAAAACGCGGCTTCGGATCAAAATGATCGAGCATCGTAAAAGCATCCGAGACCGTATCGGCATTGACGAAAGCGATGTTGTCGGCAACGAAATCCCAATCGTCGCCAGAGAGTAGCGGCTTGAAGCGCCCGGGGAAAAAGAAATCGTCGGCGTCGAGGATACTGATCAGAGGTGCGCGCGAAATCTCGATTGCGTGATTGCGTGCTGCGGCAGGGCCGCGATTTTTCTCGAATTCCTGAATGATGAGACGCCCGCTGCCGTCATTGGCGAGGTTGGCGGCGGCGGCGGTGCCATCTGTCGAACCATCGTCGATGACAACGACTTCAGCCACTTCGGGCTCGCGTAGTGCCGAAGCGACGGCAAGGCCAATGGTGTCGCTGGCATTCTTCGCGGCGATGATCACACAGACGTTGTTCTGGGCACTGTTAGTCACATTAGCCTCCATGGTTCTGCCGGAGACTTAGGACGGCATCGGATATCGGCAACCACACGATTGCCAAAAGATCGACCAAGCGGCGACCTTACGGATTGAAGGGTTCGGAACGGTTGAGGTTGGAGGCGTGCAAGCCGGTGACCTTGTCGTCGTCACGCATCGGCATTGCGGCCGCATCTTCATTCAATAACGCGTTTCGCGCCCTCTGTTCTTTCCAGACGAGGAAAAGCACGCCAAGAAAGTAACCGATCTGCAGCAGTACGGCGCAAATCACCGTTTCGATCAACGTGGTCGAAAGAGACTGCGTCAGGAAATAGGTCGCAATGGCAAATACGGCCAGGGCGCCGAGCATGCTGACAAAAAAACGTGGCGCATACATAACATTACCTCGCGCGCACAATTACAAAAAAAGCGGTCAAGGTCTCGCCTCCCAAAATAGACCCACAAGGCAAATATATTTAATGAATCTTTTAGATTCAACCGAGTGATGGTGGTCTGTTACGAATGAATACGACTTTACCCACCACTCGTTAAAACTAGGCCCCCGAAATATGCGCAATTGGACTTGATGTGTTTTCTCTTTCTTTGCCCTTCTCATTAAGGTTGTTCATTAAGCGCGTATATACAATTTTCATGATATTAGCCGATGCGGGCTGTTGACCCGCATTTCAAACAATTCAATCAACTTTTATTACAAAGTCCGGTCCTCGCGAACGTCAATATGTGCATCGCAATATGGTATTGCAGCGCAATATTTTTCTTGAAAAATCAAGATTGTGCATGAACGATCAAGAGTGAGCAAAGCCCTTTCCAACAAGAGCCGATGAACAAAGCGCTCTCTATAGCCTTTAACATTCTTTTACCTCACCATCCGTAACGTAAGACGCAGGTTTTTTAGCCTTCTATACAATACATTCTTTAGTATAGTTATTATATAAGAAGTACCTAAACTTATCAAATCTGCCGCATCGGCAGCAATCTCCCCCCACGAATCCGTGTCGCCATAAAAATTTGGCTTAAAAAATCATAATCGACACCTACACTCCGTCATGCACAGCGCTAACTAGGCGCCCGAGACATTCCCGACCAATTCGCCAACATGAATGGAGTCATCTCTATGAAGTCTGCGACGAGATCGGCCACATCGGCTTTTTTCAGCGCTTCGGAAAACGACGTCTTTCCGCCAACAGGTGGAATCCTAAAGAGGGCGTTCGACGTCACAACCGCTTTGACGGCGCTGATTTTCATCAGCCCCATCTTCCTTATGCTTATGCTCTTGGTGAAGCTCTCGGATCGAGGCCCAGCCTTTTACGGCCATCGCCGCATCGGACATAATGGCAAAACCTTCCGTTGCCTGAAGTTCCGTACCATGGTTGTCGACGGCGACAAGGTTCTACAGGCCTATCTGCAGGCGAACCCACGAGCAATGGAAGAATGGCGTGCAACACGCAAACTGCAGAACGACCCCCGCGTAACCCTTGTCGGCGCGGTGCTTCGCAAACTCAGCCTCGACGAGCTGCCGCAGCTTATCAACATCATTCGCGGTGAAATGAGTGTCGTCGGGCCGCGCCCTGTCGTCGAGGACGAGCTGGAACTCTACGAGACCGCCGCGATCTACTACCTCCAATCTCGTCCTGGCCTGACGGGTCTTTGGCAGGTCAGCGGTCGTAATGACGTATCCTATGCCAGCCGTGTCGCTTTCGACACGCATTACGTCAAGAACTGGTCGCTCAGCAGCGATGTGCTCATCATCGCCAAAACCATACCTGCGGTCTGCCTGTCGCGCGGCAGCTACTAAGACGAACGCAGATGCCGCAGGAGAATTCCTGCGGTTTCCCGCGCGAATGCGGGCTGCAGTCAAATAACAGGGAAGATCCTGCATGATTGAAATTCAAACTCCTCGTAAGTTTGTTGGCGTAGCCACACCTTTTCGTTGTACGGCGCTAGTTCTTCTCAGCCTGTGCATGCTGTCGGGCCGCAGCTATGCCGATAATCTTCCTGGATATCATTTGGGCGTCATGGACAAGCTGCACATTCGCGTTGCCGAATGGCAGACCGCGGAGGGCACGATCCGCGACTGGTCGACGATCTCGGGTGACTACACCGTCGGCCCCTCCGGCTCGGTTTCCGTTCCCTTCATCGGCGATATGCCGGCTGTCGGGAAGACAACGGACGAAATTGCCCAAGCAATCGGTGTTGGGCTGCAAAAACAATTCGGTCTGCGCGATCGGCCTTCGGCTTCTGTAGAGCTTTCGCAATTCCGGCCGATCTATCTCGCCGGCGAAGTTCAGAATCCGGGCCAATACCCTTTTGTACCCAATCTCACTGTCCTTAAGGCACTCAGCCTCGGTGGCGGCACGCGACGTGCTGATGCCGGCCAGCGGTTCGCACGCGATTTCATCAACGCCAAGGGCGACGCGGTCGTCCTCATGGCGGAGCGCGGACGATTGCTGATGCGCAAGCAGCGTCTGTTGGCCGAACTCGCAGGGAAAGATCAGATCGATGTCCCTCCGGAGCTGCAAAAACTGCCGCAATCGGCTGATCTGCTTGCCAGCGAAGAGGCGCTGATGAAAGCGCGTAGCGTGCGCATGTCGACGCAATTGCAGGCGCTGGCGGACCTGAAAGTACTGCTGCAAAGCGAGGTCGAGGCGCTGGGGAAGAAAACCGACACGCTAAGCCGCCAGCTCGAACTGGCCAAGGCGGACCGCGACAAAGTCGAGAGCCTGGCGGAAAAAGGATTGGAACTTGCCTCACGTAAGATCTCGGCCGAACAGCGCGCCTCCGACGTGGAGACCAATCTCTTGGATACCGACACGGCATCGCTGAACGCCAAGCAGAGCATCAGCAAGGCCGATCAGGACGAGGCCACGCTGCGCAACGATTGGCAAAATTCGCTTGCCCAGGACATGCAGGATACCGATACCCAATTGGAAACCCTGCAGCTCAAGCTTTCCACGAGCCAGTCGTTGATGCAGGAAGCGGTCGCGCAGTCTGCCGATGCCAGCAATATTGATCCCGGCGGTCAGGACGTCAAAGTCGCCTATACCATCGTGCGCGATGACAACGGCCAGCCGAAAGAAATTCAGGCGGACGAGAATACCCAGGTTATGCCCGGTGACCTCATCAAGGTCAGCGCCGCTTTGGCCATGCGATAAGGGGGGTCGATGCAGATCGCCAAATCGACCTTTATTCGTCCAGGCAGCAACAGCACCTATGGCATGGTGGCTGTTGCACTCTCTTTCTTCGTCTTCGCATACTCTTCCCGCTTCGGGCAGCCTTCGATCATCGCCTACTACGCCCTCTGGTTTCCATTGGTGCTGATGGACTATCGCAGCGTGCTCGGTAGCTACCAAAAGCAGCTCTGGCTCTTCGCCTTCGGTGTTTTTACTTGCCTTTCGATCTTCTGGTCGGCAGTGCCCTCAGTGACGGCGCGCGCCGCAATCCAGTATATCACGCACATCGTCTGTGCACTGATCGCCATGCGCACGCTTGATATCCGTACGCTTACCCGCGGCGGGATTGCCGGTGCGGGCATTGTGCTGATCTATTCGATCCTCTTTGGCTACACCGCTTATGATCCGCTCGACGGCACTTATAGCTTCGTCGGTGCTTTCGCTTCGAAGAATCAGCTCGGCTTCTACGCCTCGCTCGGCATCTATTTCGCTTTCGCCGCCGTCTTCATCCTCGGCGAGCGCCGCATCTGGATGGTTGGGGCAGGCATTGCCGGTCTGCTGTCCACCTATTGTCTGCTCGCCTCGCAATCGGCGACATCGGTATTGACAACGGGGGTGGTCGTCGCGCTCGGCATCGGCATGCGCGCCGCCCTGTTCCTGTCGCCGAGGCAGCGGAAGAGGCTGTTTGTCGTCCTGACCATAACCGGTCTCGCGGTCGCTGTCGCCGGTGTCAATCTCGGCGGCGTCGGCGCCGTGCTCGGTGCATTCGGCAAGGACGCGACGCTGACGGGTCGTACCTATCTATGGCAACAAGGCATCGAAACCGCCGCGCAGCATCCCTTCTTTGGCGTCGGTTACCAGGCCTATTGGGTACAAGGTTTTTCCGAGCCGGAGCGCTTGTGGGAAGAATTCTTCATCGAATCCCGCGCCGGCTTCCATTTCCACAACACCTTCATCGAGGCGACCGTCGAGACCGGCCTGATCGGCGTCTCCCTGCTTGTCGCGATCCTGCTCACCGCCGTCATAGGCCATCTCAGGCGGTTTCTGGGCGATATCAGAAACGATGAATCCTATATCCTCTTGGGCGTGGCGGCACTCCTTATGATCCGTGCCTTCGTCGAGATCGACATTCTCAATCCCTACCACGTCGGCTCGTTCCTGTTCTATTTCACGGCGGGCAAGCTGGCGATGAAGACCCGCGCGAAACGGCTTGTTCCGCTCGCTCCCGACGATCGACTGGAGTTTGCGCCGCCGGTGAGCTGGGAGCAGCAGATCAGCAGATGAAAACTCTCTATGGCATTCAATACCTGCGCGGCTTTGCCGCTCTCGCGGTAGTCCTGTTCCACGCCGCAGAGCGCACCGACGACCATTTCCTCGTCGGGGCGGCCGGCGTCGACGTCTTTTTCGTCATCAGCGGCTTTATCATGTGGACGATGAGCGAGCGCCGGCCGGTGACGCCGTTGCGCTTCCTGCTCGATCGTTTGCAGCGCATCGCGCCGTCCTACTGGATCGTCACCGCCATCATGATTGCGGGCGCACTCGCCGGCCTGTTTCCGAATATGAAGCTGACGGTTGGCCACACCCTCGGTTCGCTGTTTTTCATCCCCGTCCGCTCGCCGAGCAGCGGCTCGATCTGGCCGGTCCTCGTGCAGGGATGGACGTTGGATTTCGAGATGTTCTTCTACGTCATCTTTGCCGCGACTCTGTTGCTGCCGCGTCGCCTGCAGCTTGCCAGCATGGCCGGCATCTTTCTTGCCTTCGTCATTGCCGGCAACATCTTCAATCCGCAATCGTCATTGCTTCTCACCTTTACGCGGCCGATCATCCTCGAATTCGTCGCCGGTGCGATCCTTGGGCGGCTGTGGCTAACGGGCAAAACACCGGGCGCCGGCCTCGGCCTTGCTCTGGTCGTCTTCGCGCTGCTGGGTTTTACAGCCATCCAGCTTTACGGCCTCGCCTTCAACGAACTGACCTGCGGCCCACTTGCCGTGGCACTGGTGTTTGGCGTGGTGTCGCTGGAGCGCAGTGGCAAGCTTGTGAATATTCCGCTGCTCACCTATCTCGGCAACAGCTCCTATTCCATTTATCTCTGGCATACGTTGGCGATCTCGGTGGTTACGAAACTGGTGGCATCCACGCAGATGCCGTCCGACGTCGCGACGTTCATCGCCGTCATTACGGGCACATTGCTGGGCGTCTGCGCCTACGAAGCGGTCGAAAAGCCGCTCCGCAACCTATTGAAAAACTTGAGCTGGCAGAGGTCACGCCCATCACCGGCGTGAGGGATACTCAGATCTTCGTTTCGATCTGATGTCGTATATCGTCCGCCAAGGGGTGCAGATCCTCCGATGTCGAAGGGCCGACAAGGCTGTAGCCCATGCCGTCGCTTGCCCAGGTGACGCCGGTCGTCGTGCCCTCGGAATGTTCGGCCATCGGCTTGTTCTGGTCCACGAGCATCGGTCGGGTGAGCAGAACCAGTCGCGTGCCATGGTCATTGTCATACATCAGCATCAATCCTGGCCCGTGCGCTGTTGCGGTCACACGCCCGCCCATCAGGCGATATCCAGAGGCGGAAAGATCGGGAAGCATGACAGGGCGCTGTAGCCGCTCCGATGCCCAGGCGACCAGCTTGGCGCTGTCGTCTGCACGCAGTTCGACCGGGCGAACACTGTCGGAGGCGTAGGCGCCATAGGTGTTGGCCGCTTCCCGCTCCAAGGCAAGAACGCCTTCGTTCGCCGGCAACGACAGTCCATGCAGCCACCAGCCACTACCGCCGCCGAGAACAAACAACGCGGCCGCTGCCGCCGCCATCCACCAGGAAGCCCCGGGTGCTCTATTCCGCCGGGCCTCGACCAAATGCGCAAGATTGAGCCCTGTCGGGACGGGCTCGTCAGCAATCGGATCGAAAGCGTCGCGCAGTTTCAGCCGTTGCGTTTGGTAACTTTCCACACGGGCGGCCACGTCGGCATGGCTTTCCAGATAGGTCGCGACTTCCGCCCGTCGCGCCGCGTCCAGCGCGTCGTCGACATAGGCGTGGAGATCGTCCTCGGTAATCGGCTGCATGGTCATTTTATTCTCCGCAGATGTGAGTCCGGCCGGGCGGCTGCGCCTTCTCCTTCCAGCAAATGTCGCAACCGTTCGCGGGCTCGCGCCAGCCGCGACATCACGGTGCCGATAGGTATGCTCAGCACTTCGGCCGCCTGGGCATAGGACAGATCCTCGACCGATACCAGCAGCAGAACGCTGCGCTGCTCTTCCGGCAGAAGCGCCAAGGCTGCAACGATGTCTCGCCGTATCAACGCATCCTCTTGCGCCGGGGGCCGGGACAACATGGCCTCTTCGGCATCCTCCAGCGGGACGTGTACGCCCCGCCGTGCCGACTGGCGCAATCGGTTGATGGCAAGATTGTGCAGAATGGCAAAAACCCAGGTGCGCGGGTCTCCGTCTCGACGGCGCTGGTGCCAATGGCTGATCACCCGTTCCAGGCAATCCTGCACCAGATCATCCGCACCCGTCGCATCATGCAACAGCGCCCGCGCATAACGGCGCAATGCGGGAATCAGCGGCTCGACAAGGCGGAGAATGTCATTCATGCGCGTCAGACCTTCTGGCCAATCCGAGAAGTGGACATCGCCCGCCATCCTATATCACAGGAGATGGCGGGCGGATCACTCAATGCTTCTGGCTCAATGTTTCTGGACTTGAACGATCGCTCCCGGCTGGCCATCCGCACCCATGGATGCGATCACCAGATAACGCCGCTCGGCCTTCGCGTCATTCTGGACGATCTGACGGATCGGCCCGACGGCATTGACGATCGCCGAACCCGCCGGATTCGTCATGAAGGAAGAGAGCGGTTCCAACGTGCCGCTGCCGTCGGCATGCGAAGCGAGTGCCAGAACGAAAGGCTTCTTCGGCTCAAGGCCGGTCACTGATGCCTGCAGGACCTGAGACAGCCCCTGATCGAACAGCGTGACACTCGTCGGCACCTTGTCGCCTTCGGTCTTGCCCTTGGCGACCATCTGCAAATGAGCGGACTGGCCGGCGACGCCGAGAGGCTGCAGATTCTGGGTGCCGTCGCCATCGGGAACTGCATTCGGTACATAGGCGACCGCCTGCGGCGCCTGGCCGATCGGGATGGTCGCGATAACCTTGTTGGTCAGCGTGTCGATAGCAGCAAAGGCGTCGGCATTTTCAAGACCGACATAGACCCGGGCGCCGTCGCCCGAGGGCCAGACGCCATGCGGCAGATTGCCGACCGGAATGGTTGCGACCTGCTCGAAATTGTCCGTGCGGAAGACCTTCACCTCGTTAAGACCGCCAACGGTCACATAGGCAAACGTGCCATTGGCGTTGTGTACGATGTTGACGTGGTTGGTGATCGGACCGGTATCCAGTGTCTTGATGGCGTCGAACGGCGCTTGCGCGTTGAACACCTGGGTCTTGCCGGTGTCCTTCAGCGTGAACCAGACCTGCTTGCCGTCAGGCGTGGCGGCGATGTTCGGGCAGAAGGGGCTTTCCTGCTTCACATGACCGACAATCTGGTGATCGGCGACAGAGACCACCACCGTATCCGGATTGAAGGACGAGCAGATGTAACCGTATTTGCCGTCGGGCGAGAAGATCTGCATGCCGGGACCGGACGGCACCTTGATCTGCAGCTTTTCCTGATAGGTCTGGGCATCGATGACCGAAATGTAGTCTTCGCCGCGAACCGTCACCCAGACTTCATTGCCATCGGGCGTAAAGAAGGCCTCATGCGGCGAGCGACCGACATAGGTCGTGTGCTTGACCGTGTTTGTCGCCGTGTCGATGAAGGTCACCGAATTCGAGCCGATAGAGACGACGGCGAGTGTCTTGTGGTCCGGCGAGAAGCCCATGCCATGCACCAGAACCTGGCCCTTATAGAGCGGGCTCAGATTGCCGGGCTGGGGATCGCCGAGCTTGATAACACCGAGCAGCTTGTTGTCGACTGGATCGGTAACCGACACGGTGTTGGAGAACTGTTCTGCCGCATAGACGCGATCCTTATGGCTGACCGCGATATCCGGGTCGGCGGCGGCGCCCGGCGCCTGGCCGGCAAAGCTTGCGACAGGCGCGAACATCGTACCGGCGAGGAGGCCTAGGGCGAGGAGGGTGCGTTTCATGATCGGGTCCTTTTCAATTGCCCATTTTCATATTCATCATGGACATGCCCGATGAATTCTGACCGGAGGAGATGGAAGGGGTATTTGTGCCAGCCTGCGTCGGCGCGGCCGTCGAGGGTGGTAGGGGATCGCCGAGGGCGAGCCGCATGGCAGCGATTTCCTGCTGCTGATCGACAATGATTTCTTGCGCGATGCGCTTCAACTGCTCGTTCGTGCCGTAACGCAGATAGGCCTGAGCCATGTCGATGGCGCCCTGATGATGCGGGATCATCATCTCGACGAAGTCGCGGTCGACATTCCCGGTCGGCTTGACCGCCATGTCGTTCATCATCTTCGTCATCGCCGCATCGTTTTCAGTGAGATAGGGCACCTCCGCCTGAATGGCTGGCGATGCAGGTGCCTGTGATGGGGGTGTATCCTGCGCGAACGCCAAGGTGGCGGACGAGAGCGCTACGGCAGTGAGCGCAGAGATGACGGCTATATGCCGGATAGGACGGGGTTTGCTCATGTCTTGCCTCCTGAAAGGGTTGCCGATCGGCTTCATGGAGGTAGACAAACGTCACCGCGATTTATTCCCCGGCGCGGAAATTATTTCTTGAGGGGCTTGGAGCGCAGATATTCATCGGCGCGGCTCGTTCGCTTTATGTGGCATGGTCAGCGTGTCTTTTCGACAGCCGCTTCCAATCTTCGTCGTGCCTCAGCCTTTACATCTGCCATAGACGCGTGCGCGCTTGGGCCGCTGGCCAAGCCTTCATTCACGAGGTCTCGCAATTCCTCTGTCGTGTAACCAAGCAAATCGCGCTGTTCCTTCCATTCACGGACTGAAGCCATCGTGTCTCCTGCCATGAAAGCGGATGGTATGCTTTTAGCATGCCATCCGTGAGAGACTATTGTCGAATACCTTTAGAGACGCCGCCGCCGCAACTGATCGAAATAGACAATGACGATGATGAGTACGCCGGTGATGATGCGCTGCCAGAAGGAATTCACGTTCAGCAGATTGGCTCCGTTGTTGATGGTGGCGAGGATGAAGGCGCCGATCAGCGGGCCGTAGACGGAGCCGACTGCACCGAAAAGGCTGGTGCCGCCGATGACCGAGGAGGCGATGGCCTGCAATTCCCAGCCATCCGCCTGCGTTGCATTACCGATGGCGATGCGGGAGGCGAGCAGAACGCCGACGAAAGCGGCGCAGGTTCCCGACAGAATATAGGCGAGGTAGATCATCCAGGTGACGTTAACGCCGGAGAGACGCGCGGCTTCACGGTTCGAACCGACGGCGAAGAGATAGCGGCCCCAGCGGCTGAGATGCAGGAAGATGAAAGCCGGTATCGCCACCAGGATGACCATCCAGAACAGGCTCGGGATCCCTAGGAAATCGGAGACGGCGAAATTGGTGAAATCGTCATTGACGATATTGATCGTCGCGCCGTTCGTGATGAGCAAGCCAATACCACGCAAGGATGTCAGCGTCGCCAGCGTGATGATGAAGGGCGGCAGGCCCATACGCACGATGCCGAAGGCGTGGAATGCGCCGATCAGCACGCCGAAGGCCAACGTAATGAGAATAGCTGCCGAGACCGGAAATCCGGCCTGCAGCAGCCAGGCGATAATCACAGTACAGAAGCCGACGATGGCGCCGACGGACAGATCAATGCCCGCCGTGATGATGACGAAGGTCTGGCCGAGGGCCAGGATCGCCGTCATCGAGCCCTGGCGCATCAGGTTGGTGATGTTGAGCGGCGTCCAGAACTTGTCGGTCCAGAAGCCCAGGACGATCCAAAGAGCAAGCAGGAGAAGGATCAGCGTCAAGCTGAAGAGGATGTTCATCTTGCGCCGCGGTGCGACGGTGGGGCCCTCTGTTGTATTCACGGCCATTGTTCTTCTCCCAATTTCTATTCTTATCTTATTTGTCTTTGTCGTTCAGACGCCGATTGCCTCGCCGAGGACTTCCTCATGTGTGGCGGCGTGAAAATCATGGCTGGCGACGAGCTGGCCGCGGCGGAAGACATGGAGCCGGTCGGCGAGCTCGTAAACTTCCGGCAGATAGGACGAAATGACGATGATGCCCGCGCCATCCCGCAACAGCTTGGCAAACAACCGGTAGATTTCGGCCTTGGTACCGACATCGACGCCGACCGTCGGCTCATCGAAAATGAAGAGCTTGGCTCCGTAGCTCAGCCATTTGCCGATGACGACCTTCTGCTGGTTGCCGCCCGACATCGCCGAAACAAGGACGCGCCGGCTCGGCGTCTTGATGCTGAGATCGCGGATCTGTTTGTCAGCATTGGCCGCTTCACCGCTGCGATTGATAACCGGCCCCTGGCTCAGCCGCTTGAACACCGGCAGATTGATGTTAAGCCCGATCGGCAGGTTGAGGCATAGACCCTGGTCGCGGCGGCTCTCTGGCGCCAATGCAATGCCAAGCTCCATTGCATCACGCTCGCTGCGGATATCGACCTTGCGGCCCTGCCAATAGATTTCGCCAGCCGAGAGCGGCTGACGGCCGTAAAGCCCAAGTGCGAACTCGCTGCGCCCTGCGCCGATCAGCCCGTAGAGACCGACGATTTCACCGGCTTTGACGCTCAGCGAGACGTTTTCGAAGCCGGGGCCGGAGAGGCCGCGGGTTTCCAGGATGGTGTCGCCGATCGGAATCTCTTCCTTGTGATAGATCTGCTCGATCGAACGGTTGATCATCAGCTTGATCAACTCGTCTTCGTTGGTCTCACTCACCTCGCGCGTGCCGACATGGGTGCCGTCGCGCAACACCGACACGCGGTTCGCCAGTTCAAAGACCTCTTCCATGCGGTGGCTAATATAGACGATAGTGACGCCTTCGCTCTGCAGACGGCGAATGAGCTTGAACAGCTGCGCCGATTCCTTGCGGGTGAGGTAGGCTGTCGGTTCGTCGAAGATCAGGAACTGCGTGCCGCGCATCGCGGCGCGGGCGGTGGCCACAAGCTGCTGCTGGCCAATGGTCAGTGAGCTCAGCAGCGCGCCGGCCGGCAGACCAAAGCCGAGGTCGTCGAGCACGGTCTGCCCCAGCTTCTCCATCTGCTTCTTGCGCATCAGCCCGAAGCGATTGACCTCATCGCCAAGAAAAAGATTGGCCGCGACGGACAGGTGCGGGCAGAGCACGACCTCCTGATGCACGGCGTTGATGCCCCTGGCGATCGCCTCGTTCGGATTGGCAAGCGCGACCGGATGGCCGCACCAATATATCTCGCCTGCCGTCCTGGTTATGACGCCTGTCAGGAGCTTGATGAGGGTCGATTTACCGGCGCCGTTTTCGCCGACAATGGCGTGGATTTCGCCCGCAAGGAACGTGATCGACGCCGGCTTCAGCGCTTCGACATAGCCATAGAGCTTCTGCAGTCCCCTAAGCTCGAGGATGGGCGAACCCGTCGGAATACGGTTTGCTTCCGTCCGCACCGTGTCATCGTGCCGATGACTGATCTCTTCGAGGTTCGTCATTGGGTCTTCTCCCTTCGCCGACCATTCGCTCGGTTTGCCTTCACGCAGACAGAGCCGGAATGAAAACAGGCCGCACCCGGTTTTCCAGGCGCGGCCTCAACTCGTTACTTGACCTTCGGATTGATCAGGGCGTTGATTTTCGGATCACTCATGTTGGCCTTGGTCACCAGGTTTGCGCCTGTGTCGACGTTAGCCTCGACCTTTTCCTTTTTGGAGGCGGCAAGTGCGGTCTTGATGCCGTCATAGCCCATGCGATAGGGATCCTGAACGACGAGGCCGGCGAGAACGCCAGACTTCAGGAAGCCGACAGTCTTGTCGTCATTATCGAAGCCGATGACCTTGATCTTGTCGCCGAGCTTGTTTTCGGCAATCGCCTGGCCGACACCTTGCGCCATGATGAGATTCGAGGCGAAGACGCCGACGAGCTTCGGATTGGCGGTGATCAGGTCCGTCATGATGTTGAGGCCGGTAGTGGCCTGACCGTCGGCATATTTATCGGCAACGACCTTGAGACCAGGATATTTGCTCTTGACCTCGTCCAGGAAGCCCTGGCGGCGCTGGTCGAGCGAGCCGACGCCCGGCAGGCTGGTGATGATGGCGACTTCGCCTTCTTCCTTGCCAGTCATGCCCTTGATCGCCGCGGCAAGACCGTCAGCGGCGATGCGGCCGCCGGCTGTGTTGTCGGTCGTCAGGAACGATACGAAGGCTTTGGAATCTGCGGCCGAGTCGATGCCGACCACCGGCACGGACTTGGCGGCTTCATCCACGGGCTTGCCGAGCGCTTTGCGTTCGGTCGGCGCAATCACGACGGCGGCCGGTTTGCCGGCGACGGCGTTTTCGAGAATGCTGATCTGGCCGTTGATGTCGGATTCCGATTGAGCGCCGAGTTCCGGAACCTTGACGCCAAGATCCTTGCCCGCCTGGCGGGCGCCGGCGAGAACGATCTGCCAATAGAACGACGTCGTGTCCTTGACGATGATCGGAATGGTCACATCAGCAGCGAAGGACTGCACCGGCATGGCGACTGCGATGATGGCCGCGCCGGCAAGACCGGCAAAAGTGCGGCGGGACAGAAGGGATTTGGCGATGTTCATTGATTTCTCCTCTCAACGCGCTCTGCTCCTGCACACCGGCCGTTGAACGCTTGCGGCTCGGTATCGTGAGCACCTGATGGGCTCACGCATCGCGGAGCGGCACGGAACCACCCCCGCCAAAACAGGCTTTCCTCCTCTTCGAAGCCGCCTCTCGCGACGGCCCGATAGCTCCTTATCTCTCTTTCAAACCCGAACCGCCTCGTCTCCAAACGGTGGCGCAACCAGTGTCAATCCTTCGAATTCCGCATAAAGGCTGGCCGGAAGCTCAGGCTCCACAAGCTGCATATTGCGGATGAGGCTTGCCGCTTTCGCCGTCCCGATCAGCACAGAAGCCACGGACGGGTGGCGAAGCGGAAACTGAATTGCCGGCGCGGCAAGGGGCAGGCCATGGCGGCGGGCGATATCCTCCATCGCCCCGACCTTCGCCAGAATATCCGCTGTCGCCGGAACATAGTCGAAATGCGCGCCGGGCACAGGACCGGTCGCGAGAATGCCGGAATTGAAGACGCCACCCACGACAAGCGACGTGCCTTTTTTCTCGCAAAGCGGCAGCAGCTCGGCCAGGGCCGAACGGTCGAGCAGGGTATAGCGGCCAGCCAGCAGGATGCAGTCGATATCGGCTTCACGCATGACGTCGAGGCACACGGGGACTTCGTTGACGCCGAGGCCGTAGGCCTTGATCGCGCCCGACGACTTCAGCTCATCCAATGCCTTCAGTCCGGAACCAAGGAGTTGGCCGAGGTAGTGTTCATTCAGCGCCTTGCCGTGCGTATAACCGCCGATATCGTGAACATAGAGAATGTCGATACGGTTGAGGCCGAGGCGGGCATAGCTGAACTCCACCGACCGCATGATGCCGTCATAGGAATAGTCGTAATCCGCATCGAAGGGCAGGGGATCGACATAGCCGTAGTTCGGCACCTTGTCGCTCGGAACAGGCCGCATCAATCGCCCGACCTTGGTTGACAGAATATAGCTGTCTTCCGGTTGATCGCGCAGGAAATCGCCGACGCGGCGTTCACCAAGACCGAAGCCATACCAAGGCGCAACATCGAAATAGCGGATGCCGCTATCCCACGCCGCTTGCAGGGTTCCCATGGCCTGGTCGCGAGGGCAGGCGCGGTAAAGACCGCCGAGCGCTGCGGCCCCGAAACTGATTTCGGTGACCTCGAGGTTCGTCCTGCCGATTCTTCTCCTCTTCATCACCTCTCCCTTGTGATGATTGGTCGATCGGTTCCGCCGTACTTGGCTCATCGGCGAGCCGGGCACGGCGGCATGACATGCACTGTTTATCTAGAGCGTCGCTCCGAGATGCCAGGGCACAAACTCGTTATCGCCGTAGCCGAAGGCTTCGCTTTTCGTCTTCTTGCCAGATGCGATCTCGATGATCAGTTCGAAGATCTCACGGCCCTTGCCCGATATCGTTGCCTCACCGGTCGCAATGGTACCGCAATCGATGTCCATGTCTTCTTCCATGGATTGGTAAAGCGCCGAATTGCTCGACAGCTTGAACGACGGCGCCGGACGTGAGCCGAAACAGCTGCCGCGGCCGGTCGTAAAGGCGATCATGTTCGCACCACCTGCCACCTGACCCGTCGCGGAGACCGGATCATAGCCGGGCGTGTCCATAAAGACGAGCCCGTGGTCCGTTACCCGTTCGGCGTAGCTGTAGACGGCGGTCAACGGCGACCGTCCGCCTTTGGCGACCGCGCCCAGCGATTTCTCCAGAATGGTCGTCAACCCGCCACGCTTGTTGCCGGGCGAAGGATTATTGTCCAGTGACGCGCCGTGCAGGGCAACGTACTTTTCCCACCACTCGATTTTTGCATCGAGCTTGGCGGCAACCGCGTCATTGATCGCACGGCTGCGCAGCAAATGTTCGGCGCCATAGATTTCCGAGGTCTCGGACAGGATCGCCGTGCCGCCGGCCGCCGCCAGCAGGTCGGCGGCAGCCCCCAGCGCCGGATTGGCGGTGATGCCGGAAAAACCGTCCGAGCCGCCGCATTGCAGGCCGATGACGATTTCGCTGATCGAGATCGGTTGGCGACGCGCCTGCCCGACTTCCTCGGCGATCTCCTTTAGCACACCCATGGCAAGGGCTACGGCGCGGCGTGAGCCGCCGGCATCCTGGATATTGAAATGCCGCTTGCTGGCGCCCGCGCCGCTCTGGCCATAAAGCGTGAGCTGGTTGACTTCGCAGCCGAGTCCGATCATCAGCACGCCACCGAAATTGACGTGACGCGTATAACCGGCAAGCGTGCGGTGCAATGTCTGCATGCCGTCGCCGGTCGAGCTCATGCCGCAGCCCTGGTCATGAACGATCGGTACGAAACCGTCGATTCCGTCGTAATGCGGCAGGAGCGTACGGTTTGCCTCTTCCGCAATGGCGCGGCAAACCGTGGTGGAACAGTTCACGCTGGCGATGATACCGATATAGTTACGCGTCGCGGCACGGCCGTCGGCGCGGCGATATCCCATGAACGTTCGAGCCTTGTCGGCCTCTGTCGCCGCTTCCGGCGCCGTATTGGCGGTCGCCGCCAGACGATCATTTTCGAAGTGCAGGTTATGGCTGTGGACGTGATCGCCGGGCTTTACCTCGGCTGTCGTGCGGCCAATGGCCTGGCCGTATTTCACGACAGGCATGCCGATGGCGATGTCGCGAATCGCGAATTTATGACCGGGATCGATCTTGTCTCTTGTCAAAACACCGTCGACGACTGTGGTACCCGCCGCAATCGCCGCCGTCGCCACCGCGACATTGTCGCCTTCCGACAGAAGGATCCAAGGTTGGCTGTTCAATGTCCTCTCCCTGAACGATCTTGCTTTTCAGCGTTCGCCAGACAGGCCATCGCCGATTGATTTTGTTTTTTATCTACAATAAACATTTTAGTGTCAACGAGGAAATCGCTGGTCGCTCTGGGAGGAGGTCGGCGCGAAAGGCGTGGACGCGATCACCATGCAATCGGCAGTATTTCCGAATTTGACTGCCATTCGCGCATGGTTCAGAGATCGCCGCCGACGCGGAGCTGCGGACTATAAGCGAGGGGGAAAATGGCGAGACAAAACACGCTCTTCAAGGATGCGTACAATCGCTACGTGGCCGGTCTGAAGCCCGACGCTGCCTTGCCGACCGAGCCTGAAATCGCCGCCGAGCTCGGCATCAGCCGCAGCACGGCGCGCGCCATTCTCCTGCGTCTAAGTGACGCTGGCATCATCCGCTGGAACAAGCGGGAAAAGATCGTGCTGCGCCAGCCGACCGAAGCCGATTTCTTTCCGGAGGAAGAAACCAATTCGCTGCACGACATCATCGAGCGTAGCTTCATGCTGCGGATCCTCTCCGACGAAGCGCAGCCCGGCATGCAGATCAACGAGCTGGAATTGGCGCGCGAAATCGGCACGGGGACCTCGGTGGTGCGCGAATTCCTCATCCGTTTCAGCCGTTTCGGCTTGATCGAAAAGCGGCCGAACAGCCATTGGATCTTGAAGGGCTTTACCAGCGAGTTTGCTCTGGAACTTGCCGAGGTGCGCGAAATGTTCGAGCTGCACTCGGCCACGGAGTTCGGGCGCCTGCCGGCCGAGCATCCTGCCTGGACCGCTCTGGCGGCCATCAAGCAGGCACATTACGACCTGCAGGATGATTTCGATAAGCGCTATCGTGATTTTTCGCAGCTCGACGAGCGCTTCCACCTTCTCATTCACCGTGCCTCGAACAATCGCTTCATCGCCGATTTCTACGATGCGATCGCGATCGTCTTCCACTATCATTATCAGTGGAACAAGGCTTTTGCCCGCGAGCGCAATTCCCGCGCCATCGTTGAGCATCTCGACTATATCGAAGCGTTGCAGTCCCGCGATCCGGCGCGGATCGACAGGGCCTGCCGCACGCATTTGGCCTCAGCGCGACAGACGCTGCTGCAATCCATTCCGCAGAATACGAGCGAGGTTGTCAATTCAAACGCTCAGAACATCCGAGCCTAAAACATATTTCGCCAGCGCCGCGTTTAAACGGCACCGGCGAAAGCTTGCTGACACCGAGATCGGTTTTATCTCACGAATTCCCTGATCTTATAGGCGACTTCCGTCCGGTTCGTCGCATTCAGTTTCTTCATGATGTTGCGGATGTGTACTTTGACCGTGCTCTCGCAAAGGTCCATTTCATAGGCAATGATCTTATTTGCCTTGCCGCGCCGAAGAGCTTCGGCGACGACGACTTCACGCGGCGTAAACAGACTGTCGGCACAACGGGTTCCGCTGGTCACGGAGGCGATGACCTCCTTGGCTGCCAGAATGCTACTTGCCGGCACGAATACGCCGCCTGCACGTGCGAGAGCCACGGCCTCCGCGGCGACATTGATCCCGACGCTGGTCGGAATGTAACCGCGAGCGCCGCATTCCAGCGCCTTGAGAAGTTGCGCGAGCTCGTCGCTTTCGGCCCCGACGATGACGGGGCTAGCCTTGAACCTCTCCGCGAGGGCGGAGATTTTATCGCTGACGTCTGCATCCGAAACCTTGCGTCCGCCGATCATGAAAAGAATCGCGGATGGTTCGCTTTGCGTACGGCGCTTCTGCCATTCCTCGAATGACCCGACGGTGACGATATTCATGTTCTCGTCATATTCCGTCAGGCTCCGGGACAGGCATTCCCTGTCCAGGGCGCGTGCATCGATTAGCAGAAGATAGTCCTCGCATTCGTCGGTGCTGGCCGCGCTTGCCGCGGTGAAAGCCCGCAATGAATCCGATGCTCGGACTGAAATAAGACGGGTTGCAGTTTCTGTTCCAAATTTCTCATTCGCTAAAGACTGTCTGTCCATGGCCGTTACTCCTTACTCCACACTTGGCCTCTATTCTTTCGAATTCATGAGAATAGGTAATATTTCAAAGTAACTGAATATATACGCTGAACCAAACCGACGGAATTCGCTTTGATGCATAGCATTACCCCTGTTTTCGATTTGAAATTTACCTGATTACAAAATCGATATTCGCTGATTCTGTTTATGTCGACATTAACATATGTTAATAAGATCTAAAAATCTTCGCCTCACGATTGTTTTCGACTTGAAACAACGCGAGTGCGCTCGCGTCACTTCTTAGATCATATGCGGCATGAAATAGGTCTCATCGAAATCGACGAGTTCTGTGAGCTTGTGACGGTCCAGAAATTCGACGATGCCATTCCGGAATGACAGGAGCCCGCCCACTCGCATGTCTCTCAGAACACGGTTGATATGCACCGTCGACAGACCGACGGCATCGCCGATATCGGCTTGCGTCAACGGGCACTCGAAACCGTCGAAGTTCGGCCGCAGCCGTGACGGACCAAGCCTGGTAGCCAGTTCGAGCAGCAGGTGACCGGTACGCTCCAGCGCGTCGCGTCGGCCGATGTTGGCAAGCCGCTCGGACATGCGCGCCTGCCGCCGCATCATCTCGGTGAGCACGAGGCGATAGAGGCGTGGAGAAACGTCCATGCTCGTATGGGAGGTGAAATCCGGGAACTCCATGACGGTGACCTGGGAGAGAGCCTGTACCGTCTCGCGTGCCAATTCCACTGAAGGTGTGGAGATCATGTCACCGCGGAGCGCAAATTCGATGACGATGCGCGTACCGTTCGGCAGCACCTTGCTGGAAACAGCCCATCCGCTGACAAGAAAAAGAAGACGCGGTGTATCGTCCTCATAATCGTAGATGGTTTCACCGGGAGCATATGTGCGCGGAATACCGCCCGTCAGCTCCGACTTTTGACGGTAAACATCAGAACTCAAGGCCTGAAGACGCCCTGTGGAAACCTGCGTGATCATACAATGCCCCCGAACCGCATACCATATCGGGAAGGTTCCGACTAACCTGTCCCTGAAGGTATATCACGTTACGTATGGCAAGTATATAGCACGCAACTTTCGGCCTGGCTCGTAATCTATATTGCTTATGTGAATTCTCTTCAAATTCACGTAGCGATTAATTTGCTCGTCATATGCTTAAAACGTCCAATTTCGATCATTATACCTGGTAATTACTCCCGGTTTTCTTTGTATTAATTCGGAGTCGCCGCGCGATGATCATTTCGTATTACTGGTGATATCCCAGCGACAATATTCTGATCCCTCCGGGTGAGATTCCGACGCATATCGGCGATTCCGGCTTCGGCCTCCGACATAATCATCCGATGGCGGAACGATTCGATTCCTTCCGAATCAGCCGCTCTCAATAATCTGGCAATATCGGACGGAGACGTCCCGCCGCCATTGAGGAAATAGGTTTGCCGGCCGACGGAGCGGAAGAAGCCCTCGACCTTCTTGTCCCAGCCAAGGCCGACATGCGGAATCCCAAGGGAATAGGCTGCGATACAGGCATGCAGCCTATGGGCAAGGATGACATCCGTCGACAGAAGTATCCGAATGAGCTCTTCCGGCAAACATGGACGCGGGGCAAGTTGGAGTGCGCCGGTTGTCGCGAGATGTTGCATCGAAGGCTCATCCCATATTCGTTTGGCAAAGGCTTGGTCCTCGCTGGCGCCGTTGCAAAACAAACGGACGCGGTATCCATCCTGGACCAACAGTCGAATCAGATCCCGATATTCTGCGATGTCCCTCAGCGGGATGGCCGAGGCCTTCTGGCTCGCATGCCGTTGCAGAATGACGGGCTCCGTGACGCAAAGGCCGACAGTTGGCTGATGTCTCGAGGACGGCGAACTGCGGGCATCGCTGACCAGCGCTCGGGTCAGCAATCCCGGATCGTGAACAATCTTCGCTTCCGGCCCTTGAGGAAAATGTTGACGCCAACTGTCTAGGGCGAAGCTGTCGCGCACGGAGAGGTGGACGAGATTGGTCCGCTTCAGCCGGCCAAAAAGGCGTGCCGCCGGCGCGGACCAATGCCCGCTGACGCCGACCGCATAGATCGCCAGTGGCCTATTATGTCGCCGGACACAATCAAGCACGGTACCGACTTTCATTGGAAAATTCAGATCGTCATCCTGAAAGAGATTGCCGCCACCAATCACCACTGCATCCGCCGTCGCAATCTTGGCATCCCATTGGCTGCGCAATTTCCGAAGCGCGCGCCCCAGGACATAGCCCACCGCCCAACGCCGAGCGAAAGCGGGCAGACGATGCAACACCTTCAACGCCTGTTGACGCCGACCGTTTCCGCCCATGCCGAAACCTTCGCGACCAGCGAGATCGATCGTCTCCACCTCGATATGGCCGGCTCCGTTGGCCAAGCCGGCCTCAACACATTGTGCCAGGAGTCCGTCTCCAAGATTCTGGCTGTATTTGACATTGAAAACGACAATCTTCACTGCAATCTCCCCACAACACCGATCTGCTGGATGCGCGGCGCCGGCGCGTCTGTCACGCGGACCCGAGATGGGGCGGTAAGGGCGGCGACGCTGCCTGCAAGAATGTAGAACATCAATCCGAGGTCATAGACCGTGCCCGAGGTGGCCGCGGACACCAGCACCGTGATGATGCCGGCCTTGGCGGCGCGGGCAACGGCCGCGGCCTGCCGATCCGGCAGGTACCTGGGTCGCGTATCGGCTTTCAGGATCAGCACCACGAAAAGCGCAAAGATCAGAGCACCAAGGACGCCGAGATTGGACAGCAGCACGAGGCCGAAGCTCGATGCGCGCGCGCTGCCCAATCCGGCGCCGAAGCCGTTCGTGTCCACAAATGTCTGATAGGCCATCGCGTTCCACATGAAGCGCTCACGCCCCGACTGGCTGTCGGCTTTCGAAAACAGCATCTCGTCGAGAAAGTCGTGCAGGCCGTTGGAAAGATCAGGCATGGCGATCAGGACAAAAAGGATCACAAGCGGCATCGCGGCCAAGATGGCAACGATCATGACGGGGCGCCCTGCGCCTGGTTCGTGGCGTGAAGCCATGAAAGATTGCAGGCAAAGAACCGGCAATACCAATCCGAGACCGACGAGAGCGGTCGCCGAAGTCGAGAGGATCAGAGCCACGAGCAGCAGCGCCGCAATAATGCCGGTGGCGCGGGACCGGACGCCGCTGAGCCACAGGCTCGCCGTCATCGCGAAGAGCACAAGCGTAAAATCGGCAAAGGCCGAAGCCTCCGGAAATGTCCCGGAGATCCGCTTCAATCCGCCTTTCTCGGCATTCGTCAGCAGCGCGTAGTTGGCAGTGCGCACGAAACCGAGAAGGAATTCGGTGTGGCTAAAATAAGTAATGATATCGGCAAGGGCGAAACCGAGATTGACGCTGGCGACCACCAGCATGCCGTTGATCAAATTGGTAGGGGTGCCGCCTTTGCGAATGAAGGCGGAAGTGGCTGCAAAGCAGACGAGGCCGCCGACGGCGTAGACGGTCTGAGTGATATTGTTCGACGAGAACTTTAATGGCACCAGCGAAATGAAGTTGCGCCCGCCAACCGTCCGCTCGACCGTCATCGTCTGCGTCATGCCTTGAAAGAGGCGCGGGAAAAAGATGGCTGTCGTCAGGCCGAAGACGGTCAGCACCAGAAGGCAGAAGCCAGGACCTGGCGGCGCCAGGGACGCGAAGATTGGACCTTCACCGTAGGCCAGAAACAATCGTATGAAAAAAAACAGCAGAAAGAGGCTCGGCACCAGAACCGATGCGCCACCAAGGCCGGGCACGCTGAAGGCTGCAGCGGCACCGAACACCGTGCACAGAATCATGACGGTAAACGACCACCGAACGGGCGCAGCCAGCATTGCCATGCCGACGACAAACGTTACTAACCCCATGAAATTCATATGCCGTCCGCTCCGAAATATCGTCTATTTCACTGAGGAAAAAAACTATCACGGTGCGGGTTGGCTTGTATTTCCGCCATGCCTAAGCCCTTTGGGGTACCGCATAAACCGAAATGGGTTCTGTACCGGATAGGCGCCGCCGCGTTAGCGTCAGAGTATGGATCAGATATCGTTCAAACATATGCGACCATGGTCGATCGGCCGCCGCGGTTTTCTCCGCGCCGGCCTTGGCGCGACACTTGCGTTGCTTGGCAGTGGCGTGGCCGCGCAAGCGGGCGACACGGGAGACGAGCTCGACATCAGCAAGATGACGCTGACTTTCGAGGATAATTTCGACAGTCTCAGTGTCTCCCCCTGGGGGCCGGGTACCCGCTGGATCGCGCACACGCCCTGGAACGGTGATTTCGGCGGCGCGCGCTTTACCGACCCCAAGGGCGATTTCCCCTTCAAGACGGAAGACGGCATGTTGCGCATCACGGCGGCGCGCGACAGTAAGGGTGAGTGGCGCTCCGGTCTGCTTGCTTCTGTCGACGCGAAAGGCGACGGCTTTTCGCAGCAATACGGCTATTTCGAAATGCGCGCCCGGTTGCCGGACGGTCCGGGCGTATGGCCGGCATTCTGGCTGATTGGCAAGGACCGCTCGAAATCCACCGCCGAAATCGACGTTCTGGAATATTATGGCGACAAGCCGGGCGCCTATTCCGCCACCGTGCACGTCTGGCACCGCGGCGGCAAACATGATTCCGATTATTCCCGCATCAATGTTTTCGGCGATTCGAGCCCAACAGACCTGCATACCTACGGCGTAAAGATCGATACCGATTTCATCCGTATGTATTTCGACGGCAAGTTCGTCTGGAAGACCAAGGTCCTACCGGAACATCGCCAGCCGATGTACATTCTTGTGAATCTCGGCATCGTCGATAGCATCACCAAAATGGTGGCTCCGGATCCTTCCTTCATGTTTGTCGACTATGTCAGGGCCTATCAGTTCAAGTAGGCATCCTGCGTTGATGCCTTCTCCCTGCAGCGATATCCCATAGCCTGCACTTCTCAACCAGCGCGGAATCGCAAGCTTCTCCCCTCCTGGGGAGGGCTATTTTTCGTGCGTCATGCGTCTGGCTTCCATCACCCGTAATGCTTTTGGCCAGCCCGCGATTACCTCGGCGGTCTCCTCCGACGAAATGTCTACGTCGGCTAAGGCTTAAGACTTTCGTTGAGGACGGCAGTCATCCCAATGATCAACTGGTGATTTTCCGACAGCGTGAAATTCTGCAGGCGACGATGAGGCACGCATTTCGTGCCGTCGCAGGCAGCAAACGCAGCCCGGAGCACAGCGATGATCGATTTCGATTCTCAAGAGAAAACCAATTTTGCCGCAACCATGCATTACGACAGAGACCGCAGTCTGCACGATATGGTGCGTGAACAGGCCCAGGCCGTTCCGCACGCGACGGCAGTCGTTTTCGGCGACACGGCGCTCAGTTACCGCGAGCTCGATCGGCTCTCCGACGCGTTGGCGGTCTATCTCGTAAAGCTCGGCATCCGCAAGGCCGATATCGTCGGCCTGTTCCTGCCCCGCAGCCTAAACGCCATTGTCTGCAAGCTGGCGATTCTCAAGGCCGGCGGCGCCTATCTTCCCCTCGATCCCGCCTTTCCGATCGAGCATCTCGATTATGTCATCGGCGAATGCGAGCCGAAGGTCATCTTCGTCGATTCGGCCTACTGCGAGAAGATCAGCGCTGTTCCCAGCATGCGCGGCAGGGTCATCGAGGCCAGTGCGATCATCGCGGAAATGACGATCAGCCCGCCCCAGCCGAGACCTTCCGTGAAAATCGGCGGCGAAGATGTTGCCTATGTCATGTACACATCCGGTTCGACCGGCCGGCCGAAAGGCACCGCGATCGCGCATCGGAGCATCGCCCGAGTCGTGCTGGATCAGACCTATATCGACTTCCAGCCGGACGATGTGGTCCTCCACACCGCCACCATCGCCTTCGATGCTGCGACCCTCGAGATCTGGGGAGCATTGCTGAACGGCTGCACGCTTGCCGGCATGCCGGACACCAGCTTCTCGGTTGCTCGGCTCTGCAATGTCATGCGCGAAACCGGCGTCAGCATCACCTTCTTGACGACCGGCCTCTTCAATCTGTTCGCCGATCATGCCGACGTTGATCTGCCGAACCTTCGCCACGTTCTGTTCGGTGGCGATGTCGGATCGGCGGTCCATGCGCGGCGTTTTCTTGATCGCCATCCCGGCTGCAAGCTCACGAACGCTTACGGCCCGACCGAAACGACGGTTTTCGCGACGGCCTTCGAAGTGCCTGAGAACTTTTCGGGGCAGGAACTGCCGATCGGCAAGGCGATCGCACATACAGGCATTGCCGTCCTCGACGAGGAATTGCGCGAAGTGCCGCCGGAGACCGAAGGGCAGTTGGCGATATCGGGCGACGGGCTTGCGATCGGCTATTTCAGACGTCCGGATATGACCGCCGAAAAATTCGTGACGATCAGCACGAACAGCGGACAAAAGCGATACTATCTGACGGGAGATCTCGCCATTTTGCAGTCGGACGGCACAGTCGCCTTCAAGGGGCGGCGCGACCGTCAGGTCAAGATCAACGGCAAGCGTATCGAGCTCGATGAGATCGAGGCGACGCTGAGACGCGATCCGCGCCTTGCCGACGGCATCGTCCTTTGTCACGTCCAAAGCCCGACGCTGAAGCGCATCGTCGCCTACCTATGCCCTCGCCACGGGATCGCGGGCGCAGGGCCTGATTTCGTGCCGAGCGTCATGGCGGCGCTGCGCGCCGTACTTCCGGCCTACATGATCCCGAGTGCCGCCGTGGTGGTCGATGCATTTCCGTTGACGCCGGCCGGCAAGGTCGATCGATCGAAGCTTCAACCGCCGCCGATGGAATCCATCGAAATTGCACCGGACGCTGTTGCCAAGAGCCAAACGGAGACGCTGCTGACTAGGCTCTGGCAGGAGGCGCTGGGAACGGGGAAAATCGATCTCGACAGAAACTTCTTCGACCTCGGCGGAACCTCTCTTCAGCTCATGGAGATCCATGCGGGCCTTGAGACAGAGCTCGACCGTTCCGTCGACGTCGTCGCCTTGTTCAAGCATCCGACGATCCGCGAATTGGCCCGCTACGTCGATGGTAAGGCTTCGGGTTCGGCGCGCGCGATCGCCGCCGCCCAGCGTGCAGCCCTTCAGAGAAAGACCATGTCCCAATTCCGCAGGAGTTCTTCATGACGAAAAATCATGACACCGGTCATGTCAATGGCGATCAATATGATTTCAATGACGATCAGACTTGGGATAATCAGGATTCAGGTGGCATCGCAATTGTCGGCATGTCCGGTCGCTTCCCCGGGGCGCCTTCTGTAGATGCACTTTGGCAGCTCGTTTGCGAGGGGCGGGATGCCTTCTCGCAATTCTCACCGGAAGAACTCGAAGACGCCTTCACAGACGAGGAGCGCGCGCAGCCGAATTTTGTTCCGGCCCGGCCGCATCTTCGCGACGTCGAGATGTTCGATGCGGACTTCTTCGGCATGTATCCGCGCGAAGCGGCGCTGACCGACCCGCAGCACCGGGTCTTCCTGGAAATCTGCTGGGAAGCGCTGGAAGATGGCGGCTACGATCCGCAGCGCTATCCAGGAATGATCGGCGTCTTCGCCGGCTCCTCGATGCCGACCTATCTCATCAACAATGTCCTGGGCGATCGCGCCAAGGCCGAGGAATTCACGTCCAACTATCAGATCGGTTGTTTCCAACAGCTTGTCGGAGCACTCAACGATACGCTTGCGACACGCATCGCCTACAAATTCAATCTGCGCGGTCCCGCCTTCACGCTGCAATCGGCCTGCTCGACCTCGCTGCTGGCGGTGTCGCAGGCCTGCCAGAATTTGCTCATCTATAGCTGCGACATGGCACTTGCTGGCGGCGTCTCGATCACCATCCCGCAAAGGCGCGGCTATATCTATCAGGAAGGCGGCATGGCTTCGCCCGACGGCACTTGCCGCCCGTTCGATGCTGATGCCGCCGGGACGGTCTTTGCCAGCGGCGCCGGCGTTGTCCTTCTGAAGCGTCAGGAAGATGCGCTTCGGGACGGCGATCATATCTATGCGGTGATCAGAGGCTATGGCATCAACAATGACGGCTCCGACAAGGTCGGCTTCGTCGCACCCAGCGTCGACGGGCAGGCCGAAGCGATTTCCGCGGCTTTTGCGAATGCCGCCGTCTCACCCGCAACGATCGGCTATGTCGAATGCCACGGCACCGCGACACCGCTCGGCGACCCCATCGAATTCAGCGGCCTCAAGGGTGCTTTCTCGGAAGATCCGCCCGCGGCGGCAAGCTGTGCGCTAGGATCGGTGAAAGGCAATATCGGACATACGGATGCTGCCGCCGGGGTCACTGGGTTGATCAAGACCGCATTGGCGCTGGGCAAGGCGAAAATTCCGCCGATGGCCAACTATCAGAAGCCGAATCCGCGCATCGATCTCGATCGCAGCCCCTTTTACATACCGACCGAAATGATCGATTGGCCGGAAACGGAGGGACCGCGTCGGGCCGGCGTCAGCGCATTCGGCGTCGGCGGCACGAACATTCACGTCATCGTCGAAGAACCGCCGGTTCGTCACGATGAGCCAGGCGATGAGCGTGAAGGGCCTTATATTCTGCCGCTTTCGGCAAACGATCCGGCCGCCCTCTCTGCAATGCGCGCCAATCTCGGCGACCACCTTGCCAAGAACCCTGGGCTGCCTTTGGCACAACTGGCTCACACGCTGCAGGCCGGCCGGCGAGAGTTCGATCACCGTCTCGCCATCGTCGCCAGCACAGCGGAGGAAGCGATCGATCGCTTGGCAGCGGAGCGCTACCAGCCGCTCGTGGCCTCGGATGAACCGCCGGTGGCCTTCATGTTTCCGGGGCAGGGCGCTCAATATGCCGGCATGGGCGCCGGTCTTTATAATTCGGAGCCGGAATTTGCCCGCTGGATCGACCGCGGCGCCGAATTGTTGAAGATGACGCTCGGCGTCGATCTGCGCGACTATATCTGCCATATCGGCCCTGTGACGCAGGCCATGGCCGACGAACAGCGCGAGACACGCATCGCCCAGCCCTGCCTCTATCTGGTGGAATATGCGCTGGCGCGGCTGTGGTTGAGCCGGGGCGTCAAGCCCTACGCGATGATCGGCCATAGCGTCGGCGAATTCGTTGCCGCAACCCTTGCCAACGTCATTTCCTTCGAGGACGGCCTGCGGCTGGTCGCCAATCGCGGGCGGCTCATGCAGAACCAGCCACACGGCGCGATGGTGTCCGTGCGCGCCGATGCCGAAACCGTGTCGGTGCATCTGCGCGGCAACGTCGAAATCGCGGCGATCAATGCACCGAAGCTCTGCGTCATCTCGGGACCGTTCGATGATATCGACACGGTTTGCACCGGGCTGGAAGCCGCCGGCATCGCCTTCAGTCGGCTGCATACCTCGCATGCCTTTCACTCGGCGATGATGGATGAAGCCACCGTTGCCCTGCGCGAAGAGACCGCGAAGGCCACCTACGGCAACGCGACCATGCCATATATCTCCTGCGTCACCGGCGACTGGCAGACCGGTGAGCGGGGAACCTCGCCGGACTATTGGGCGACACATTGCCGTGACGCCGTTCACTTTGCCGATGGGCTTGTGACGCTCTGCCGCGGCCGAAAACCGGTGCTTCTCGAAGTCGGTCCCGGCCGAACGCTCTCGGTCTTTGCCGCGCAGACGATCGGCCGCGACGATCTCGCCGCCATCGTGCAGTCGCTTCCCGAGCATGACCGCGCCGTTGCTGCCTCCGAAGCCCTGGCGGAAGCACATGGCAAGCTCTGGATGGCCGGTTACACACTGGAATGGCCGGCTTTGCCCGCCGGTGCCCAGCAGCGCCTGGCCCTGCCAACCTATCCGTTCCAGCGCCAGCGCCATTGGATCGACGCGCCGCAATCCGCACGCCGCGCCTCGAGCCAACCGGCTCTGCCCGCTCAAGTTCCTGCGCCCGCTGCCTCTCCCGCAGCCGATGTCAACCTTGTCGATGAGAACAACGCCATGAACGTCGTAACACCACTCTCCCTTTCCGATCGCGTCCTCACACTTGAAACATCCCTGTTGACCTTGCTCAGCGAAATGTCAGGGGAGACGTTGGGGGTTACCGAGCGGGCGGTGACTTTCCTCGAACTCGGTTTCGACTCCCTGTTCGTCGGCCAGTTCGCACAGCGCATCGAGAAGGAATACAAGGTTAAGCTTTCCTTCCGCGAGCTGCTCAGCAACATTCCCTCTGTCGCCGATCTGGCTCTGCATCTCGACCAGCAGATGCCGCCGGATGCAGTGAAAGTGGCCGAGCCGCCACCGCTGGCGATGCCGGTTGCCACTCCTGCTACGCCGGTTGCTGCAGCACCCCTGTCAATTGGAATTCCGTCAGCGCTTCCTGTCGCCCCGATGCCGATGGTGTCCAGTGCTTCGCCCGATTTGGCAGCGGTGCTGCAATCGCAGATCCAGCTCGCACAGTCGTTGTTTGCCCAGCAGTTGCTGATCCTGCAGGGCGGCACGGCGCTCGTCCCGCCCGCCGTTGCGGCAATCCCAGCCGCCGCGCCGCCAGTATCGATGGCGGCTGTTACCGCTCCTGCTCCCGCGCCTGTCGTTGCGGCAGCCCCCAAGCCGGCGACGGAGGCAACGGAAACCGAATTCGGCACGGAACGCATCAAGCTCTACCGCCCGGGTGCCAAGAGCCTCGCGCCGGAAATGTCCAACGCCAAACGGGCCTTCATCGCCGATCTGACTGCTGCCTATGAAGCGAAGAATGCCAAGTCCAAGGCATTCACCAAGGACAATCGCCATTGGCTTGCCGACCCGCGCACGGCTTCCGGCTTCCGCGCGGACTGGAAGGAAATGGTCTTCCCGATCGTCTGCGACCATTCGAAAGGCGCGCATATCTGGGACATCGACGGCAACAAATACGTCGATCTCGTCAATGGTTTCGGACAGACCGCCTTCGGCCATGCCCCGGATTTCGTCATCGACGCCATCAAGGCCCAGGCCGACATCGGCTTCGCCATCGGTCCGCAGACGCCGCTTGCCGGCGACGTCGCCGAGATGATCGCCGAGGTGACCGGTCATGAGCGCGTCACCTTCTGCAACACCGGCTCGGAAGCCGTCATGGCCGCCATGCGTCTTGCCCGTGCCGTCACAGGCCGTGACCGTATCGTGGTCTTCGCCAACGACTATCACGGCCAGTTCGACGAAGTGCTGGTCAAGGGCCGCAACCGCGCCGACAAGCCGATCGCCTTGCCGATCGCTTCCGGTATCCCGATGGCCTCCGTGTCCAACATGACCGTGCTGCGCTACGGCGCTCCGGAAAGTCTCGACTTCATCCGCGCCAATGCCGATGACATCGCGGCCGTTATCATAGAGCCGATCCAAAGCCGCCATCCAGAACTGCAGCCGATCGAATTCGTTCGTGAGCTGCGCGATGTCGCCACCAAGTCTGAATTCGCCCTGGTCTTCGACGAAGTCGTCACCGGCTTCCGCGTCGATCCCGGCGGCATGCAGGCGATCTGGGGCATCAAGGGCGATATGGCGACCTATGGCAAAGTTGTCGGCGGCGGCATGCCGATTGGAGTTTTGGTTGGAAGCTCACGTTTCATGGATGCTCTCGACGGCGGCCACTGGAATTACGGCGATGACTCCGTTCCCATGACCGCCCCGACTTTTTTTGCCGGCACATTCGTACGTCACCCGCTGGTGCTTGCCGCAGCGCACGCCGTTCTGCATCACATCAAGGGTGTGGGTGCGGAACTTTATGGCCGCGTGGCCGAACGAACCCAGGCACTCGTCGCCGACATCAAGGCGGATCTCGCGAGACGCGGCATTGCCGATGTCGTTCATGGCTACAAGAGCTGGTTCGCCACCGACTTCAGCAGCCAGGATTCGCTGGGTGCGCTGTTCTACGCCCAGATGCGCCTCAACGGTGTCCACATCCAGGACGGCTATCCCTGCTTCCTGACGACGGCCCACAGCGAAGAGGATTTCCAGACGATCGCAAAGGCCTTCCGCGACAGCCTTGATGCCCTTCAGTCGGTGGGTATCCTCGCGCCTGCCGAAGATAGGCCAACCCCGATAGTCGAGACGAAAATACCGGCTGTAGCGCGCGCTCCGCGCCCACAATCCGCACCGCTGACGGAGGCGCAGACGGAAATTTGGCTTGCGGCACAGGCCGGCGACGAAGCCTCGTGCTCTTTCAACGAGTCCTTTTCGCTGAAGCTCGAAGGCGCTTTCGATGAGAGGGCGTTCCGCAAGGCCCTCGATACGGTCGTTGACCGCCATGACGCATTCCACATCCGCTTCGATCGCAGCGGCCAGTTCTTCCACTTCATTCCGGATTTCAAGCTCGACGCGCCGCTTGTCGATGGCGCCGACGAGGTGCAACTGCGGCAGATCATCGAAGACGAGGCGCTGACACCCTTCGACCTTGTCAACGGTCCCCTGGCACGTGCCAGCATCGTGAAGCTCAGCAACGACAAGCATGTCTTCGTCTTCACCGGCCATCATATCGTCTGCGACGGCTGGTCGATCAACGTCTTCGTCGATGAGCTGTCGACCGCCTATGCCGCCTATCAACAGGGCGACACGCCGCACTTCGAACCGGCACTGTCATTTGCCGCCTATTCGACCGACTTCGCACCGAAGCCGGAGAAGTCCGGAGCAACAGAACAATTCTGGCTCGACCAGTTCAAGACGGTTCCCGAACTGCCGGAAATGCCGCTTGACCGGCCGCGTCCGGAATATCGCAGCTTTGCAGGCGGAACCTGCACCGGCTTCATCGGCGAAGAGGTCTACAAAACGCTGAAGAAGGCGGGGGCAAAGTCGGGCGCGACGCTGTTTTCCACCCTGCTTGCCGCCCTGCAGGTAACGATCTCGCGGCTTTCCGGCCAGGAGGACATCGTCATCGCCATTCCCTCGGCCGGCCAGAGCCTGATCGGCGACCAGATCCTCGTCGGGCACTGCGTCAATCTCCTGCCGCTACGCCAGACCGTGACGCCGGCGGAATCGTTCGTCACCCACCTGAAGGCAACGCAGCAGTTGGTCTTCCAAGCCTTCGAGCATCAGGATTACACCTACGGCACGCTGGTGCGCAAACTCGGCATCAAGCGCGACTCGCGGCGCCTGCCGCTTACTGAGATCCAGTTCAACCTGGAGCGGATGGCCGGCGGTTCGGCTTTCGGCAATCTCAAGCCCTCGATCGAGCCGAACGCCAAGGCATTCTCCAATTTCGACATGTTCTTCAACATGATCGAGGCTCCGGATCACATTCGCATCGACGTCGATTACAACGCCGACGTCTTCGACCGCATCACCATCGAACGCTGGATCGGCCATTTCTCGACACTGGCGGCAACGCTTGCAAAAGATATGGATCGCAAAGTCTCCGAACTGTCGCTGCTGACGGCGGACGAAAAATCCTGGCTGATCGATGGTCTGAACCATACGGCGATGGAGTACAATCACGACGAGTTCGTCTTCTCGCTCTTCGCTCGGAAGGCAGCGGAACATCCGAACGCTATTGCCGCCGAGCATGATGGCCATACGATCACCTATCGTGAACTGGAAACCCGGTCCAACCAGCTTGCTCTTTATCTGCAGATGGCGATCCCCGAACCCGGCCAGCGCATCGCGCTTCTGGTCGAGCGCTCGCTCGAAATGATCGTCGCCCTCATCGCGGTCATGAAGGCCGGGCACACCTACGTGCCCATGGACCCGGCGCATCCTGAGCCGCGGTTGCGACAGACGCTGGATATCGCCCGTGTAGGCGGCGTGATTTGCGACAGCGATGCGATGGAGCACCTTGCGGCCCCGGGCACGCCCGTCATCCGCGTCGACAAGGATGCCAAGGCGATCGGCTCGATGGCGAGTGCGACGCTCAGGAACCTGCCGACCGATAGCACGGCTCCAGCCTATATCATCTTTACGTCAGGCTCGACCGGTATGCCAAAGGGTGTGGAAGTATCCCACCGGGCGCTGACCAACTTTCTTCTCTCCATGGGGAAGGAACCCGGCTTCACGGCCAATGACACGCTGATCGCGGTAACCACGATCTCCTTCGATATTGCCGGGCTGGAAATATACCTGCCCTTAATATCCGGCGGAAAGGTCGTCATTGCCAGCCGCACGCAGGTCCAGGACGGCTTTGCGCTGGTAAAACTGATCAACGATCACAATGCCACGGTGCTGCAGGCGACCCCGACACTCTGGCAGATGTTGACCGAGGCCGGCCTCAAGGAGCGGCTGAACCTGAAAATGCTCTGCGGCGGCGAGCCGCTGCCGAAAGAACTGGCGAAATCGCTGCTGACGATCGGGGCCGAGCTCTGGAATATGTACGGCCCGACGGAAACGACCATCTGGTCGTCGCTGCAGCGGATCACCGACGCGGATCAGCCGATCACGATCGGCCACCCGATCGCCAACACTCAGCTTTATATCCTCGATCAGCACAATTGCATCGCACCGATCGGCGTCACCGGTGAGCTGCATATCGGCGGCGACGGCCTGGCTAACGGCTATTTCGACCGGCTCGATCTGACCGAAAGAGCCTTCGTGCCGTTCTGCTTCGCCGTCGGCAGGCCGAAGCGGCTCTATAAGACCGGTGACGTCGGACGGCGACTTGCCGACGGCTCGCTGCAACTGCTCGGCCGGCGCGACCAGCAGATCAAGTTGCGTGGCTTCCGCATCGAGCTCGGCGACATCGAAGCCGTGGTGTCCAAAGCAGAAGGCGTTCGCCAATGCGCCGTCGTCGCGGCGGAAAACCAGAAGGGCGATCGCTCTCTCGTCTGCTACGTCATCCCGGCGATCAGCGGTACCGAGCTTTCGCCCGCCGATCTCGCTGCCTATGCCAAGGCCAATCTCCCCGGCCATATGGTGCCGAGCTTCTGGGTGACGGAAAGCGAGCTGCCGCAGACCGCCAATGGCAAGCTCGACCGCAAGACCCTGCAGATGCGCGGTGTCCCGCAGCGCGAGGCCGCACCGGTCAAGGTCGAACCGAAAACGGAGACGGAGCGGCGGCTGCTGACGATCTGGCAGGAGGTGTTGAACCTCGGCGACATCAGCGTCGACGACAATCTCTATGCGCTGGGCGCCGACTCGCTGACGATCTTCCGCATCGCCGCACGCATGCTCGACACCGGCCTGTCGCTGGAGGCGAAGCATCTGCTGCGTCATCCATCAGTGGCAGAGCTGGCGGCCTTTGCCGACAGCCGGGGAGAGACAACGGCCGATCCGGTTCAGTTCCACGTTCCATCATTGAAAGACTTCCGTAACGGCGCACGCCGCGGAATGGAGAGGGCAATATGAGTACTGTTGAAAATAGCCCCGTAGGCCAGGTTGCCGATCCGGAGATCATCGGCGAGTTTCCCTGCACGCAGACACAATTGCGCTGCTGGATTCTCGACAAGTTGCTCCCTGGCAATCCAGCGCTCAATGTTGCCGTCCGCTGGGAAATTCGCGGCGCGTTCAAAGCCTCCACCATCGAGGCAGCATTTCGCAAGGTGATCCAACGCCACGAAATCCTCAGGACGCGGTTCATCGAAAGGGAAGGCCAGCCCTTTCAGCAGGCGGTCGACAGGATCGATTTCAAGATGTCGGTGATTGATCTGCGCAGCATGGCGTCCGATCAGCGCCAGGCGAGGATTATGTCGATCGGCGAAGAGACGGCGCAGGCTCCCTTCGATCTCGGCAAGCCTGGACTCTTCCGCGTCTCCCTGCTGATGGCCGAAAATGACCGCGGTGTACTGCTCATCACCGCTCATCAGAGCTGCTTCGACGGTTGGTCGATCCGTGTACTCGGACGGGAAGTGGGGGAAATCGCCGCCGGTATCGACGCCGGCCGGCAGCCGGTGCTGCCGGAGTTGCCGCTGCAATATGGCGATTATGCCCTTTGGCAGCAGGAATATCTGCAGAGCTACGGTTTCGAGACGGAGAAAACCTTCTGGCGTGAGAAACTCTCTGGCGCGCCTTACTTCGAAGTGACGTCGGATCATCCGCGCGGCCGTGTGAAGACCAATCACGGCAACATCCTCTCTATCGCGCAGCCGCTCTCCTTCAGCGAGCGTATGGATGCCGCCGCACGCGCTCATCGCGTCTCGCAATACAGCTATGGCGCCGCCATCATCAGCGCCATGCTGCACCGGCTGACGAATGCCCAGACCGTGATGTTCGGTTCGCAGGTGGCGGGCCGAGAGCATGCCGATCTCGAAGATCTGATCGGCGTCTTCATCAACAATCTCGTGCTGCGCTTCGATTTCTCTTCCGACACCTCGTTCGCGCAGCATATTCATTCGGTCAGCGAGACGGTGGAGGGCGCGCTCAACCATCAGCGGATGCCGTTCAACAAGCTGGTGGAGCTGATCAATCCGGTCCGCGATCCCTCGCGCAATCCGCTGATCTCCGTGAACTTCAACTTGCAGAAGGCGTTTCTGGAAGATCACCGCTATGGCGGCTTCGAGTTGATCAGCTCGCCATCGCAATCGCCGGGCGTCATCTACGATCTGAGTTTCATCATGATCGGTCGGCCGTCGGGTTGGCGCATGTCGATCGAATATAATGCCGATCTCTTCGAGGCGAGCACGATCGAAGGCTTGCTGCAGCTCTGGCAGAAGGCCTATGAGATCGCTCTCGACCATCCCGAGGCATCACTGTCGTCGCTGATCGCGCCCGAACGGCACGCCGTCGGTGCCGCCAAAGGCGCGTCGTCCGCAGAGGTTCCCGCGAGCCAGGCTTTGGCCGATACGCCAGTGGCGAAAAAGACGGCGGCGCTTGCGGCCCTCTGGCAGGACCTCCTCCAGGTTCCGCAGGTATTGCCGAAGGACGACTTCTTCGCTCTCGGCGGTCATTCGTTGCTGGCGTTGCGGCTGCTGTCGGCCGTGCGGGATAAATTCAATGTCCAGCCGACCTTGGAGCTTCTGTTCAAGGAGCCGACGCTCGAAGGCTTTGCCGCCGCCATCTTCGATACGCCGAAGACGGAGGAATCTGCCGCCCCGATCGCCAATCCCTGGGATTTGATCACCTGCAAACGCGGCACAGGGCCAGCCTCGGTTTATACTCTAAACCATCCCTTCCTTTACTACCGCCTGGCAAACGAATTGCCGGATACGGTTTCGGTCCACAACGTCAACATGTTCAACACCGATCTCGAAAATCTGGCTGGAATGCAGCTCGAGGATATCGCTCGCTATGCGGTCGATGCCATGCAGATCGACGTTAACGCTGGGTCCGTCGCCGTCGTTGGTCTCTGCGTCAACGGCACATTGGCTATGGAGGTGACCCGGCAGTTGCGGGAAAAAGGGGCTGATGTCAGCTTTACCGCTATGATCGACACATGGGCGCCAGGCTACTTCCGCTCGCTGCCGAAAAGGGAGCAGAAGCGATGGAACAGAGAACGGCGCGTCAAACGCCTCGCCTATTTCACCAAGAAGGTATTGTCGGGCCGGACGCCGCTGATCGTGTTTCTCAAGGAGTTCAATTTCTCGCTCGCGCTTCTGAAAATGTTCGGCGTCAAAGCTGGGCAATATTCGCCTGAGGAAGAGGCCAATGCGGCGGTGACGGATCTGCTGGTGGTGGCTGCGCGCAACTACAAGCCGGTGCAGAACAAGGACCCTTCTGTGATCCTGCTGCGCAGCCAGGCCAATCATCCCCGCGCTCGCAAACTGCTGTTCGGCTGGGGTGATGCCGTGGCCGCAGATACCACCGTTCTCGACATCGATGGCTGGCATGAAGACTCAGTCGCCGAACTGGCATCGGCCATTTCCAAGAAGTTCGGCGGCGCTTAGGCGCCGCCTCGACAAATATCCGGCGAAACCGCACAGGAAACGCGACTATGGATATGACCAAGCCTTTGAGGATCGGTGTTCTTGTCGGGCACAAGGATAGGTTCGAGAACTGGGAGCTAATGGTCTTCGACCGGATACTTGCCGATCCGCGCTTTGAGTTCGTTACCCTGCTCATCCATCCGCATCCTTTCGCCGATCGGATGGTCTCGTCGCTATTTGCGTTGGAGGCACGGCTGGAGGGCAAATTGCTCGCCCGGCAGCCTGCCTATACCCCAAAGCATTTCGATGCCCGCCATCAGCGCATCGATTATCTCGAAGCTATCAGCGGCCACAATACCGCCGATGGCAGCGTCGCCTCCGCATTGCTCAAGCGCCTCGATCTCGATCTTGTCATGCGTACCACGCCCGAAGGCTTGCCGGACGATGCGACTCGGGCTTTGCCATTCGGGGAATGGGCCTTCAATTTCTCCGACCAGCAATCGGAGCATGCCGATTGGTTCAGCTATGCCGATGTCGTTGCCAGGGCACCGACCACGGAGCTGACGCTTTATGCCAAGCGCGGCGGCGAAACGCAGGTTGCCCAGATCGCTTCTTCCTCGTTCAATATCAAGTTCAGTGCGGCGCGCAACGCCGCCTTCGTGCGGGAGCGCGGCGTGACGCTTCTGATGCGCGAACTCGGCCGTTTGGCCGATACGCGCCGGCTCGACGCAACATCAGTGGCACGCCTGCCGGCAATATCCGCTCCTTCATTCGGCGATCTCTTCCGTTATACCGGCGCATTGTCAGGTTATCTCTCAGCAAAAGCGTTTAAGGCATTGAAATCAAAACTGCGTTTCGGTTCATCCATCTGGACGCTCTATACCGGCCGTGGGCGGATCGATGATTTCGATCCTAGTCAGGCGATCGAAATCCCACCGACCAAGGGCGACATCAAGGCCGATCCATTTCTCTTCCAGCACGATGGCGAGTGCTATTTGTTTTACGAAGCCTATGCCGATGGCGACCGCAAGGCGCATATCGCAGTCGGCCGCTTCAACGGCGACAAGGTAGAGCGGCTCGGCGTGGCGCTCGATTGCCCGCACCATCTCTCCTATCCATTCGTTTTCCGCGACGGTGACGACATCTTCATGATGCCAGAGACGCACCAATCGCATCGTCTCGAGGTCTGGCGCTGCACGGAATTCCCATTGAAATGGGAGCTTTATTCCACCGCCCTCGAGGGGCAATCAGCTGCCGACAGCATTCTGACGCGTCACGGCGACAAATGGTGGCTCTTCACCAATCTCTCGGATCATCACGCCTACGAAGATCACTGCAACGAGCTCTACGTCTTCGAGGTCGATGGTCCGGAGCTGAAGCGCCTCGTGCCGCACAAACGCAATCCCGTCGTCATCGGCAGCACCGTTGCCCGCAATGCCGGGCGCATCTTCGAGCGCGACGGCAAGATATACAGGCCGTCGCAGCGAAATTCCCATGGCCTCTACGGCTACGGGCTGAACATTATGGAAATCGAACAGCTTACGCTCGATGATTATCGCGAACGCTGCATCCGCACGATTACGCCCGACTTCAAGACCGGACTTCTCGGCTGCCATCATTTCGATGCAGCGGGCGGGCGCTATATAATGGACGCGAGATTGAGCATTTAAAGCCTGTCGCGCAAAAGTGCGTTGCGGTTTTGCGATAACGACATACGCAAAATGAAGAACCTAGAGCGCAACGAGCGAAGCCGAGAGGTTGCGATTTGCTTTAGACGGCCCATTGTCTTCGCTGCGGTAGCGCAAACCAACCGGATGCCCCTTTGTTAGAGCGACGACGGCGCCGGCGAACATGACCGGTGTTTCGAGTTCCAGGATCCGCCAGTTCGAAGGCGCATCCGGATCGCCCTCCAGTCGCTCCAATCTCGGCTCGTTTGCCCAATCGAAGGTCACGTCGAAACTGTCGAGCGGCAGCGATAGCCCCGCGCCATGCGCCTTGACGAAAGCCTCCTTGCGCGTCCAGCACCGGTAGAAACCGTCGAGATAAGCCTCCGGCGGCAGTGCCTGCAGGGTCAAGTATTCCTTGCGAGAAAAGAAGCGGCCGGCGATGTCTTCCTTCAGGAGACGAATCTCCTCGACATCGATGCCAAGCTCGTAGCGATCAGAGATGGCAAGGGCTGCAAGATCGGCGCTGTGGCTGAGATTGAAACTGAAGGGAGTGCCGTCAAGAAGAGCGATAGATGGCTTGCCGTAGTCGTTATAGGTGAAAGCCAATAATTTCGGCGGCAGGCCTAAATAGCGCCCCAGGATGGACCGCAACCGCCCCCGTCCGACAATGAATCGCCGTCCGTCGCGCTCACGCACGAAACGCGCGGCTCTTGCCAGCTCCTCAGCGGATAGTAGCGCCGCGTAACCTTCGACCGAAGACGGCGGCGCATCCAAGCTCCAGGTCCAGACGTCGATAGCGTCGGGACCGATCATTTCGCAGCTAGCTTGTTGCATAGGAAAGCTTGCCACTGGCGGCCGGGCCTTGGCGAACCATACGCCGCGCCAGATAGGCGACCAGTGCCGTCGGGTAGTTCTCGCCGAGGCTGATGCGGCAGGTACGCTTCAGGATATCCAGCGTCTGCGCGCACATGTCGGGCGTATATTCGATCTTCCGATCTGTCCAATTGTAGGGGTTCATCGCCGGATGGCCGCTGCGCTGCTGCAGTACGGGTTGCCAATTCGTGTAGACATGGCGGCTGGAATCGTAAAGCCGATAGACGCCGCGCCTGTTCTCCTCGGCAAACTGCTTGGCATCATCGGGCGTTTCGAAGATGACATGCAGGCCGGCGGCATTGGCGACATCATTGTGCGGACCGACGCGCATCCTGTCGCTCTTCGACAGGATCTCAGTCATCATGTCGTAGCGCTTGCGCATGCGGGCGATCATCGGATCGAGCCGCTTCAGTTGGACGCGCAACATCGCTCCTTGGATCTGGCTTGCCTTGAAATTCACGCCAAGCATCGGCGGTTCATTGGCATTGTCGAGATAGCCGCGAAACAGCGAGCCGATGTCGTGATACATGCGCGCCCGGGCGAAGAGCTGCGGATCGTTGGTGACGACGGCACCGCCTTCGCCGATATTCATGTTCTTGAACTGGTTGAAGCTATAGGCGCCGAGGTCGCCGATCGTGCCCGTGCGCTTATTCTTGTAGCTGAGGCCAACGGCCTGGCAGGCATCCTCGATGACGATCAAATTGTGCTCTCGGGCAATGCGCATGATGCTGTCCATGTCGCATACCATGTTCGACATGTGCACAGGGATGATCGCTTTCGTCTGCGGCGTGATCTTCCTGACGATATCGGCTGGGTCCATCGTCAAAGTGTGGTCGATGTCGACGAGAATCGGGACAGCGCCGGCCGCCAACGGTGCCGCGGCGGTGGCGATCCAGGTGTAGGCGGGTACCAGCACTTCGTCGCCGGGGCCGATGCCGGCTGCAACCAGCGCGGAAATCAGTGCCCCGGTGCCGCTGCTCATCGTCAGCGCATGCTGCACGCCGAACTTGGCGCAGAAATCGGCCTCGAACCGCAGTAGGGGACCGCCGGTATCATCGCCAAAGCGTGCCAATTTTCCTGAGGCAAACACCGGCGCAAGCGCCATCCATTCCCGCAATCCGACCTTAGCCATATCTTTCGCTCCCGATGAAAATCAGCGGCTCTCGTCTTGGAGACTAGCGCCCGTTCACGCCGTTTTCAGCATGGCTTTCCGGCCAGAAAGGTTTGACGCGAAGCCAAACGACCTATCCAAAATCGGTAGCTGAGATACGCGTCTATGCCGATTGGACGATTATCCGCCAAGTCGAAATTCCGATAGAAAAACAAAGAATTGCGAGTGAATGTTATCACAGCGATTCGTAACCGCAGATCAGCCCAGGACAATACCCTGAGGCATGCCGATATCGCCATCGTTAGCAGCCCCGACGACAAGGCGTGACGAGGATCCGCTGCGCACCATTTCGGGAATATCGCTAGCCGAGGCGGAAGTAGAAGCCGGCGCTTTCACTTGGTCCTAATTCCGGATGGGTATCAATAAGATGACACAGCGATGGGATCGCCCACCGGTCGATCTGCTTGTAACCGAGCTGCGTTACATCGCTTAGGAAAGTGGCCTCATCGCGCATCTGATAGGGCACATATGAGCCGCTTATTCGTTCCAACGTCACAACGGTGCCGCTCTTGTGGAACGCGACCTTGTTGAGGATCAGATGCAGAGGCAAGGCCGGCAGGCGCCGCAACAGGCTGGAGAGCGGCACGTCCAGATACTGCATCAGGCCGGAACCAAGAAAAAGCGGTATGCCGCCGGCATCCTCGATCCGGTCGACGAAGGTGAGGCCGGTCAAGCCTTCCTGCTGCGCCAAGCGCCGCCCGACGCGGGCAATCGAGGGAAGGTCGTAGACGATCCAGCGGAAGGATTCATCGAACTGCAGCAACGGCCGGAAAGCCCTGTATTTGGTCCCCATATGGCCGCCGGCATCGATCAGGCCGTCAACCTCCTGCATCAGGTTACGCATCCAAAACATCACCGGATAGTCCCATGGCAAGACTTGGCACATCAGGGAGAAGCCGGCATTGGCGATTTCCTCGTGGTCGTAACCGGCCATTGGCATGGTCTTGGCGGCGGCGAAGGCGGCCTCATAGGAGCTGTAAGCTCCCGTGAACCGCCGCGGGAAGGGCGATAGATAGCGCAGGCGTCCGCCGGCGGCGCGCAGCGGCGACAAAGAGCGGCCAAGGCTGCGAACCGTGCCGCCGAGGATCGAGCGCGTGTTCTTTGACAAGGATGCGGTCGTCATTGCGATTTCCTCAATCAGCCGCGAGCGGCCTTTCTTGTTCGAAACTTCCAGGAACTATCGCCGACCGCCCGCAAAGATCGGGATCGGGATGCCGATCACTTTCTGAAGGATAGCAAGGGTGAGCACGTAGATCGTTCCACCGAACACGACCTGTATCGCGAGGGTCGAGAGGTGGCGCAAGGCAGACGCTTCTGCGAGATAGCCCAGCGAATAGACGGTTGCCGCCATTGCTGCGATGGCGACCGCGACATAGGCGCAGTCGCGTATCACCCGGCTCCATGCGAGACCGCCATAATTGCGCTGCAGATGCATCGAGACCGCAAAGGAGATTAGCGATGCCAGGCATTGACCCCAGGCCGCCGCCTCGACGCCGAAGGGAGCCAGTAGAACGATCAGGCCGACGGAGATAGCGCCGTTGAACAGCAGTGCGGCAGGCATGCGCCTGATATTGCCGGACAGAGATAACAGCGGCTCGGTGACATAGCCAGGCGTCAGCAGCACCTGCTTCGCCGACAGGATCGTCACGAGAATCGCTGCCGGCGCCCATTTGTCGCCGAGCACCACGTCGATCAAGCCCGATGAAATCAGCGACAGGCCGAGATAGATAGGCGCCGAGATCGCCATCAGGATGGTCATGAAGGTGGTCGCGGAGGTACCGACATCGCGGGACGTTTTGCCGTTGGCATCGATCTTGACAGCCACTCGGCGAAACAATGTCCAGGCGAGCATGCGCGCCGGCTCGCCAATGAGTTCGGAGAAGGCGGCAATGATCCGCTCGGCGACGCGGTAGTAACCGGCCTCGGCGAGGCCAAGAAAGCTGCCGATCGCAAGCGTGCCGGAATAAGAACGCAGGAAGATGATCAGCCGGTTTGCCAGAATATGACGCGAGAACTCGAGAATTTCGCGCGCGAACGGCAAGGTGAGGCGCAGCTTTGGATACCAGCCTGCAACGATGGCGGAGGCGAATACGCCGACAAGCAGTGTTGCAAGCCGTCCCGCCACGAGCGAGAAGATATTCCAACCGATCCACAGACCGAGCATGGTGACGCCCAGCCCAGTGACCTCTGATGCGATACGGATAGCCGCTTGCTTGCGCAAAAGCCCCCTTGCGACCAGCAGCCCATCATAGACGACCGAAAGCGACGAAGGCAGGAACCAAGAACTGAAGAGGCAGAGCAGCATGCCTTCCCAGGGCTGATGGAAGAAAAACCAGACGACCGCGGCAATGGAAAGGCCGACCATCGTCACCAGCATCCCGGAGATGATCGAGATCGTGCCGACTTGGTCGAGCTCGTCCCGTGTGCACTCCGTCTTCATGATGAATTCGCCCCATCCGCCTTCGGCAACGACGACGAGCAGGATCACGACGGCGGAACTATAAGCGTAGAGGCCGAATTCCGCCGACTCCAATACGCGAGCGGCGACGAGGAAAACGACGAGTTGCACGACCTGGGACACGATCTTCGAACCCAAGGTCGAAGCGCCGTCGCCGATAACGGACGGCAAACGCAGGCGAAGCCAACGCGGCAGGTGGGAGCGGCGGGAAGAGGAAGGGGGAAGGGGGAAGCCGTCCATCAACGCACCGCCTGAGTCGAACGAAAGGACGTCAAAATCCCTGTGTCTTTCCACTGTTGACTCATCACTGCTCCGTAATATTGAATGGTTTTCCTTAAGAAAAACCAGTTATGCTGTAGATAACTCACGTATTGCTCCCATTCGAGACACAATCTTGCGCCATGGGGAACAATCAAAAAACGAAGTAAATTGGCGTCGAATGGCCTAACGTTGCGTAAGTTGCTGTTCAGGCCCACAACGATGGTTTTAACTGGTGCTCGCTCAACCGAGGGCTTTTCGTAAACAGTCATGAGACAACAAGCAGAACAGGTCATGAAGGACGTCGATCCCGATCGCGCCACAACCGGGCGGCGGCGCTTCCAGCGGCGGAAATTGGTACTTCGTTGGCTGCTGATATTGTTTTGTCTCGCTATCTGGGCCGCGGTCGCCATCTTCTTCATTTGGTGAGCCGTTCCTTTTCATTGCGAGCAAGCAGCACGACGCCGACCGTCTTCCAGAGAATGGCGATGTCCGTCCAGAATGAGCACGTGTGGTAGTAATCGACATCGAACTGCACGCGTTCCTCATAGGAGGTGTCGGCGCAGCGGTTGACCTGCCATAGGCCGGTGATGCCGGGCTGCAGCGCCACATAGCAGTGCAATTGCGATCCGTAGCGTTCAAGCTCGGCAGCCACGACCGGGCGCGGTCCGACCAGGCTCATCTCGCCGCGCAGCACGTTGAGGAGCTGCGGCAGTTCGTCGGCACTGCTCATGCGCAGATATTTGCCGAGCCAGTGCACCCGCGGATCGTTCATCAGCTTGCGGGTGGCCAGCCATTCTCTCTTCCGCTCCGGCTCGCGCTCCAGCAATTCCGCGAGGCGCGCATCGGCATCGCGGCGCATGGAGCGGAATTTCAAGCACTGGAACGTGCGGCCCTCGCGGCCGATACGAGTGTGGCGGTAGATGATGGGGCGGCCATCGACCAATAGCAGTGCGATGGCGATCACAAGAAGCGCGGGGGCCAGAAACAGCAGCCCCGTGACCGAAAGCAATATATCGACAGTACGCTTGGTGCGGCTGCGCCTCGCTGTCCGTTTCAAATCGTGCAGCGATTGCTCATCATGAGCATAGCCATCAAAAGCCGACAGCATTTTTGGGAACCTCTCGACATTCCGAACCATACCGCAAAGCTGCCAGTTGCCCTGAAACTTGACAATTGACCCTGCGGGTATTGCCCTAGTCCCATTGACGTAAGGCCGAGAATGCACGGCTAGGTCAGCGGGTATTTCGTCTACTCGACTACCCGATTGGCGATTGTTCAGCGGTTTCGGGATAATCATCTTCTAAGGAGGCCGAAGCCGTCCGGTCGCTCGTGCGCTCCAGAATGCGACCATAGAGAGCGATCAGCGCATCCCGCCAGGAGGCTGGTGTGTGAGCGAGACCGCTTGAACGGCGCATGCAATTGACGCTCATCAGGCGGATCAGCATGTTGTCGCCCGCAAGCCGGCGCATCGCGGCAGCAAGCGATTCCACCTTGCCGCTCTGGAAGGTCACTCCGCAGCCAAGCTCGGCAATCTCGTGGCTGAGAAGTGCTGCGTCGGGGAGGATCACTGGAATGCCGCTGGTCACCGCCTCCAGGGCCGCCAATCCGAAAGGCTCCGGCACACGCGACGACACGACGAGCGCGCGGGCGCTGCTGATTATGCCTCGCATCTCCTCCTTGGATTTCCAGCCATGGATCACGACCTCGGGGTAGTTGCGCTCCAGCAGCGCGCGGCCGGCGCCATCGCCAATGACATGGAGATCTATGCCGGCAAGCCGCGCCGCCATGGCAGCATCTTCAAACCCTTTTTCGGGCTCGAGCCGTCCGACGAAGAAGAAATTGTGCTTGTTCCATGGCGCCATGGGTTGCTTCAGGAAGGGTTCAACCGGATTGCGGATGATCTCGATATTGTCTGTTTCTATACCGCTACGGTCGAAATAATCGCGCATGCGCTGATGCACGATGACAATATTGGCGGGCGTTTGGCGGGTCGGGTAAAAGTGCTCGCGCAGCAGATGCCGCGCCGATCGCCAGACCTTTTCGTGGTAGCCGCGCTTGTCGCATTGCGTCATCAGGCATTGCATCGACATCGGCGTGAGATGGCAGACATCGTTCTTGCGATAATTCGCGAAGCCGCCGTTCGGGCAGGATAGGAAATAGTCGTGGGCATGTAGGACGACCCGTTCGCGTACCGGCCACAGCGCCCGAAAGATCGACGGCGATAGAATCTTCGACCAGCCATGCACATGGTAGATCGTAGCTGGCGTGTCCCCGCGGGCGATGAGATCCTGCAGGGCGGTGTAGGCGCTCCTGCTGTAAAGCCCGCCGGCTAGCGCACTCATGCGCCCCTGCTGCGTTAGGGGCTGACCATTAAGATTGATGGTATCGGGCGCCGGCGGATCGCCGCCGGCGGCATCGCCGGCAAAATAAGCGACCGGAATTCCGGCGCGTTGCAACAGATCGGCAGAAAGGATCGCCAGATTCGACGCTCCGCCGACCTTGACGGAGCGGTCGTTGATGATGACGACCCGATCGGGACGGGATGGGGTCACAGAACTACTCCATCGCTTCGACATTTTGCGGAGCAAGCTTGCCTTTCAGCAAATCGAGCAAGGCCATTGCATTGCCCTTCAGGCGTCCCTTGCGATCGACCCAAGGCTCAGGCCGCCAGGCCTTGACGAAGTTGGCAATGAGGTTGCGGCCGATCTGGATCGATGCGTGGCGGGCGCTCATGGTGCGCTTGCGCATGAGATAGACCGGATTGGCGATCTGTGAATAGCCGAGCCTGACGCCGGGCGACCGGCCGACCTTGGTGCCGAGATGCACGCCTTCCAGTTGTTTGGCGCTGACCACCTGGCCATATCGGGCGACAAGCCGGCTGAAGTCGACATCCTCGAGCCAGCCATAGAAAGGCAGGTTCTCGTCGAAGCGCAGATTACCGGCTTTGATGATCGTCGTGCGGATAGCCATGTTGCAGCCATAGGCGTTGTAGACCGGCTGGAACTGCGCAACCGGCTCCGACCGCCGACGGCTCTTGGATTCGACCAGCCGCAATCCATCGCGGACGGAGATACCGGGGCCGGTGATCCCGTCGGCAAGCACCGTACCGGTGCACATGACGATGTCGGGATGGAGTTGGAACAGTCGTTCGGTCTCCTCAAGATAGTTCGGCGTCATGAGGAAATCGTCATCGACGAAGAGGACGATGTCCGCATCCGGCGTATTGTCGAGGATCCGGTTGCGCTGGCGGCAGAGTCCCCGTTCGGAGATCAGCACCCGTACCGGGAAATCGAGATCACGCAGGCAGCTCGGATCGATGTCTTCCGGCGAGGCGAGGCAGACGACGACCTCGTCGGGCTTGCGCGTCTGGCGAGCGATATGCGGGAGGATCGAGGACAGTATGTCCCGACGACCGGTGCTCGCGATGCCGACGACAAGTTTAAGCGGACGGCCCGACGGACGGCCCTCGAGCCGCCTGTCGGAAAAACGGGTTTCGCGAGCCTGCGGCTTGCGCCACCAGTGCCGGCGTTCGACATGCCGGCGCTTTTCGCTGCTGCGGTTGGCGATAATGCCAAGGATATTGATCGGCGTGGTACCGAAGCTTGCAAGCGCATCGGACAGCCGCTCCACCGTCATCTTCTTGGTATGCCCGACAACGACGACGATGCCTTCGAGATAGGAGCAGATGACGCGCGTATCGGCCGAATCCTCGAAAGCCGACATGTCGACGATGACCACTTTATAACGCCGGCGCAGCAGATCGATCTCTGCCTTCAACGCCGGCAGATGGCCATAGCGCTGGAACGCGGCGACGGATTTCTCGGTCTCGTCGACGGTGACGACCGGAACGCCGCTGCCATAGGCCTGAGCCGACTGCCTGTCGGCTTCCGGATCATGTTCGATGGTTGCAATGGACAGACCATTTTCATGCGCAACCGAATAGCGTCGCGGCACCTCGTTCATGCGCAGCACTTCCATGCCGAAATCCACTCCCGATTCCATCGCCACGCCGCTGAGGCGAGCATTGAGGAAATCGGCATCAACCAGCACCACCGACGCGCCTTCGTTCTGATAGAGCTGAGCGAGATTTGTCGCGATCGTCGTCTTGCCTTCGCCCGTGCCGACCGAAGTGATGCCGATCACCATGGGTGCATTCGCAGGGAAGGCGGAGTCGACCGAGTGCTTTACCCTGCGCAAGGCTTCGGAAAACTGCGAATAGGGCGTGTCGAGCACGGATCTGAGCGGCGACATGGTTCGTCGCCAGGAAGTGCTACTCGTCACGATATGACCGGGCACGAAGGCCGGGCTGGCATAAACGGGCACATGGCCGAGCGAGGTGATGCCGAGCTCGCGTCGCAGCTTTTCGCTGGAGCTGACGCGCCGATCCATTCCGTCGCGCATGAGCGCTACCCCGAGCCCTGCGGCAAGGCCGAGCATGGCGGAGAAGGGGATGACGATCGAAGATTTCGGCCAGGTCTTCGCCAAGGGCACGGCTGCGGCCGTGACGATACGGGCATTGCCGAGCGGGAAGGATTCCTTCTGCAGTGCGCCGATCAGCTGCTGCAGGATGCTTTCATACATGCGGCGATAGGTGGTTGCACGGCTCTCCATTTCGGAGAGTTCGACACGGGCCAGGTTCTTGTCCGTCCCGGTCTCCGTCAGCGCGGCCAGTTCGTCGTTGAGCAGTTGCTCGCGGGTCTGTGCCACTTCCAGATTGGAGCGATAGACGGCCTGGATGCGGGCGTATTCCTTCTGCATTTCGCCCTTTAGCCGATCGATCTCATCCTGAGCGGCGGCAATTGCCGGATTGCCGGCATCGTAGCGGCTGGCCAAGTTGTTGAGCTTGGTTGTCGCCGCACCGAGATCTTCCTGCAGCTTCTGTACCCGCGGGTTGTTGATCATTTCGTCGACATCGCCCTCGAGCTTTTCGCCGGCCATCAGGCGGTTGAGCGTCGCAAGCTTGGCGGATTCGGCCGCCGTCTGTGCCCGAGCTGCCAGCGCCTGGCTACTGATCTCCGACAATTGCTGCTGGTCGAGAGAGGAAGAGGTGCTGATCTCCATGATGCCGTTCTTGGCGCGAAACTCTTCGACGCTCATTGCGGCCTCTCGCGCCTGTCGCCCGACTTCTATCAGTCGCGTCTCGAGCCATTTCGCGCCGCTCTGGGCTGCCGAGGCGCGCTCGGTGAGCCCTGTACGAATGTAGGCGGCGGCAATGGCGTTCGCGGCGAGCGCCGCCTTGCGGGGATCGACCGAACTGTAGCCGATTTCCAGAATGTAAGATTGGCCGACACGATTGACCGTTACATGGGAGAGGAACGAGGCCATGGTGCGGCGCATCAGATCGTCTTCGGTCGGCGCAACCTTGACGGGTTCATCGGAGGAATGCTTGAAATAAGAGATGAGACCATGCAGCTGGTCGCGCAGGGCCGATTGCCATGACATACCGCCCACGATCTCAGGGTCCTCGCTGAGATTGAGCTTCTCGATCACTGCGCGGGCGATCGCCTCGGATTTGACGATTTCAACCTGGCTGGCAATCTCGGCAGCTTCGATGATGACCGTGCCGGTGAAGGCGTCCTGGGATGCAATGCGACCCTGTTCCGGGTCCATCACAAGCCGCGTCGTCGCCGTATAGATCGGCTGAGTGGTCTGTACATAGAACCCGCCAATGCCGAGCCCGAGCGCTGTAGCGACGATGAAGACCAGCATATGACGATGCAGGAAACGCCAAATATCGCGAAAGGAAATATATTCGCTTCCATTTGGCCGCTTGGCCTCGGACTGAGCACCGGGTACGCTTTTACCAATCTCGTGAACTGCCATGATATTTCCGCCCGACCTTGCTTCGATGAAATCTTGAAATCTATTGGGACTGTGTGGGATCGGCTGAGGACAGCATCGCGCTATCCAGGCTGTTGGAAACGTTGTAGCGAACATCCAGTACATCACCCGGCTGCAGCTCTGCCGTTTCCGGCACCTCAGTGGCAGTGCCATTGTCGCCACCACGGGTGATCCAATATTCAAGCGGCTGAAGATCAATCGCCTTCATGCTCTCGGAGCGAGACACCGAAGCGCCGGCGATCTGCAGCAGCTGCAGCGTCGTGGTGCGTTTCAGCTTGGTGTCTTCGAATTCGGTTTCGGTCGCCTGCAATTGCTGTCCTACCTCAGTCTTGCGCTGCCCCTTGAGGTTCAGTGCATCGCGTTCGGTCTCGCTGAGTTTTTGCTTGGCCTGCATGGAGGCGACGACGAGATCGAGTTTGCCGCTCTGCATGTCGGCGACGACGCGCTCCAAGGAGGTCTTGCGCGACGTGGTGAGGATCTTCGTGTCGACCAGCTTGGAAATGTCCTGCAATTCGTCCTGGGCGATCTTCACCTGCTCGTCCTGGGATGCCATTTTCTCTTCAAGAATGTCGATCTCGTTGCGCAGCAAGGTTTCGAGTTCTGCGGCAGCTTGAAGCTGTTGGCGCATCGCTTCGGCCCTGGCATTGAACACATCGATTTCGCTGGTCATGATCTGCCTGATGGCCGAGCCTTCGGGCGCCGCCTTGATTTCCGGCGGAAAATCGATGGTCGTCTGGTCATTCAATTCGGCCATCAAGCGGGCGCGCCGCGCGCTGAGCTGTTTCAATTGCAGCTCCATCCGGTTGATCTCGCCGGCATAGCTGATCTGTTGTGCGTCGTTGTATTCACCGGTCGGACTGGAACGGCGTTGGCGACCGCCAGCCATGGCGACAGCCTGTTTGACCGTTAGGCCCGGCCGGAATTCCAGTTCGCTGGGCTTCTCCACCTCACCGGAGACATAGAGCATCGGATATTTCACCACTTCGACGGAGGCAGTGGGCGCGGTGGCGAGACCGGTAATCTGCTTCAGCCGGTCGCCGATCTGGGCGGAGACATCGCTGGTGGTTTTATCGGCGACCGACATCTCCCCGATCATAGGGACGGAGATCGTGCCGGATTGCGAGACGGTATATTCGCCGTTCAGCGCCGTCCATTCCTTATATTCGCCCGTCGAAGCGACCCATTCGACGATCGCTACCTTCATCCGCGTCTGAGGTTTGATGTGGTAGTCTTGGCCCGGCGCGGCACTTGCCCTGTCGATAAAGGCGGTTCCAGAAAGTGCGAGCGTGAGAAACAGGCTGAGGATGGTGCCCGGCGTCTTCCGGCGGGCTCGTCTATGAGGAGCAGAAGCTGTCAACATGAGGCGCGATCTCGTTTTCGTGTCAGTCGCGCCGTTGCAACCTGCTGCAGCGCTATGGACTGAGATCATCCCCTGAACGCATTTCGAGTAAATCCCCTGCCGTAGGGTTATGCCTAATCCCTTCTGAGGAAAGAACGGGCGGCGCGCAGCGTTGGAGTAACGGCGAATATATCATTGAGTTTAAACCTTTTTCGCCGCCTAGACCTTTTGGTCATGACCTTCAACCATTTGGATGCGATGGAGGACCGATGTGGGTTCTGTCGCATTGCTCGCCGGCCGCACAATGATGTCCCGATCAACGACGGAGGAAGCGGGATGCGGGTCGCGATCGTTCATTATTGGCTGGTGTCGATGCGGGGCGGCGAGAAGGTGATCGAGGCGCTCTGCGACATGTATCCGGACGCCGATATCTTCACGCTCGTCTATGATGAAAGCCGTGTTTCCGAAAAAATCAGGAAACACAAGGTCACGACATCGTTCCTGCAGCGCATCCCGGGCGCAATCAAGGGCTACCAATCGCTGCTGCCGCTTATGCCCTTCGCGCTGGAGAGCTTCGATCTCAGCGGTTACGACCTGATAATCTCCAGCGAATCAGGCCCGGCCAAGGGCATTATCCCATCGCCCCAGGCGACACATATCTGCTATTGCCACTCGCCGATGCGCTACCTCTGGGATCACTATCATTTCTATCGCTCCAATGCCGGTTTCGCCTCACGGTTGATGTTGCCGGTGCTGGCGCCGCTGTTGCGGTCCTGGGACGTCAACACCAGCCTGCGCGTCGATCGCTTCATCGCCAATTCCCACCATGTCAGCGCCCGCATCGGCAAATATTACCGCCGCCCGGCGACCGTCCTCTATCCGCCGGTCTCGGTCGACGATTTCACCCCGGCTGCGGCAACCGAAGACTTCTACCTCTGCGCCGGCCAGCTCATTCCGTACAAACGGATCGACCTCGCCGTTCGGGCTTTTACAAAGATGAACCGCAACCTGGTCATTATCGGCGAAGGTAAGGAAATGGAGAGCCTCAAGCGTTTGGCCGGACCGACCGTCACCTTTCTCGGCCGTGCGCCATTCTCGGTGCTGAAAGAGAAACTGGCTCGCTGCCGCGCCCTGATTTTCCCCGGAGAAGAAGATTTCGGCATCGTTCCGGTCGAGGCCATGGCAAGCGGTCGGCCCGTTATCGCCTATGGCAGCGGCGGCGCGCTGGAAACTGTCGTTCCCAGTGTCAGCGGCATGTTGTTCGAGGAACAATCGATGGAGGCGCTGATCGACGCGGTGCATGACTTCGAAGACCATGAAGCTGCCTTCCGCCCAGACATTCTGCGTGCGCATGCGGCTCAATTCAGTCTCCGCAATTTCACGGAGGGCATGCAGGCGATCATCGATGAGGAACTGCTGGCACGCAAACCGGTCTCGCCGCGCAGCAACAACCGCAGCGCCGTCGCCATCCAACGCTTGTTCGAGGGACAGTTCCCTGCGCCCGCGACGGAAACGCCGCAACGTGTCGCTACTACCGAGCCAGTGACTGTGCACGCGCCGACCTTTTGAATTCATGTTCGGCCACTGGAAGATGTCATGCGAATGCATGATATTGTTCCGCAGCCACAGGAGGCTGAAATGGGATCGGATATATTGGTTCAGACCCGAATCGACGCGGAAATCAAAGAACGGGCAACAGCCGTTCTAGAGAATATGGGATTAACGGTATCGGATGCTGTCCGCATTCTGCTGACCCGTACGGCGAACGAGGGCGCTCTGCCGCTCGAACTTGTGAGCAACAGCGCTATTCACGACGCGTGGTTCCGCGCGAAAGTTCTGCAGGCGCTCGAAGATGTCAGACCCGACATCGACGATGCCGACGAGGAGAGTCATTTTGCCCTAGGGCGAAGGCACGCTTGACGTGCCCGAACAACGAAGGCGGATGCTTCGACGAGCAAATGCACTTTCCGGGATGCGCCAGCAACCGGAGCGGTGTATGGGATCGATAAGACCTTGCCGATCTCCCGAGATTTCCGCCCTATGCGCCTCAGCAACATCGCCATGTACACCGGTCAGCCGCCGCTCGTTGCCGCGACAGACGTTCTTTGGGCCTATATGCGCGACCGGCTGCGAAAAGCGGGTATAGCGGATGTCCCCGAGACATTGGAGAAGGACATCACGCATGACGAAGCCTGGATACGGCCTGGGCTTCTGTTGGCGCAGACTTGCGGCTTTCCCTATGTCAAACGCCTGCGAGGGAAGGTGCAGCTGGTAGCAACGCCAGTCTATGACCTGCCGGGCTGTGATGGCCCGTCGATGCGCAGCTTTGTCATCGTCCGCAAGGATTCGCCGGTAGAGGCGCTTGCGGATCTCCGTGGCCTGACCGCAGCCATCAACGATCCCAGCAGCAATTCCGGCACCAATCTTTTCCGAGCCGCGATCGCGCCGCTTGCTGAAAACGGACGCTTCTTCGGCTGCGTCATCGAAACCGGCGGGCATCTGCGCAGCATCGATGCGGTGGCCGCCGGAAAAGCCGATGTCGCCGCCATCGACTGCATCACTTTCGGCAACGCCAAACGCTTCGATCCTGATCGTGTCGCCGATGTCCGCATTCTGACAGAAACAGTTGCGGGACCTGGCTTGCCGTTCATCACCGGTTCGGAAACCTCGGCGGGGGATTTGACGTTGCTGCGTCAAATTCTCGCTGACATCGCAACCGAACCCACGCTTGCGGATGCTCGTGACGTCTTATCGCTGCGCCGTTTCGAGGTTCTCGGCGATGCCGATTATGAACCGCTGGCTGAGCTCGAGCGGCGGGCGATTGCGTTGGGTTATCCCGTCATCGCCTGAGCCCCGCTCTTCAGCCGCTCACTCCGCCGCCAACGTCACCGTCTGCTTCGCAAAGCGCGATGACGAAACTTCGACCGTGATCGCTCCCGTATCGCCGGTTGCCTGCAACCAGAATCCGGTGGTGCCACCTTGGAAGGCGACCGTCTCTGGGCCAATTACCTTGGCGGGGCCATTGATCTTGATTGTCGCGATGTCGTTGAGGAAGGGCAGGCGGGAGCCGGCTTGGTCTAGCGCGCGGATAATAACCCGGGTCGTGTCGCGATCGCCGGCGCGAAGCGTCAGGCTGTCGGCCTTCACTTCCAGAGTCGTTGGAACAGGATCGGCGACCATGTGCAGCGTGGTGACAGCCTTACCGCCGATGAGCCCGGTGAAATGCGCGTCCTCCCATTCCATGCCCCAAACGCCCAATTCATCCTGGGTGAAATGACGATGATCGAAGATAACGGGCGGATGCGGCAGATGCGGAAAATTCTCACGATCCGGTCCTAAGCGCTTGGTCAGCGAGCCGTAACGCAGCTCGACCTCGTCGCAATTGGTCAGCACGATGAGCGGTAGCGCGCCGCCGATATTGCGTTCGCCGCGCGCCCAGATCGTCACAGGCTTCATGACGATCTCTTCGGATGGTTCGCATTGGCTGGCATAGACGTAAGCTGCGAATTTCGGCTCGCGGAACATGTCCATGACGCCGTGGTAGCAGATGCGGTCGCCAGAGCCGAAATCGCTATGCGTGTTGTAGTCGAACATGCACCAGCCGATGGCGCCGGAAATCGACGGGTCACCATAGGCCGCGTTCAGCACCTCCAGATGCCTGCGCACATGCTCGGCCTGCCGCTGCTCCTGATCGTAGATCTTCGTCGGATACATATGGCCGCCGAACTCGGTGATCAGATAGGGCACGTTCTTCGAGAGGCCGGTATTTTCCTGCTGCGACCGCAGAGGCGTGCGCGGCCGATTGGCGCCCGGCAGCTCCTCGTTGCCGAGGATGAAGTCGTTCATCGTATAGACGTCTTCGAGCAATTCGCTCTCGGTGATGTAGCGCACGCCGCCGGTCTGGCGGGTCGAATCGAGTTCGCGCGCAAGCCTGTTGGTCTCGACGTAGAAATCGTGCGAATCCTGCGATTCGTTGATGCGGACGCCCCAGATGATGATCGACGGGTGATTCCAGTCGCGTTCGATCATGCGACGAACGTTACGGATCGATTCCTGCTTCCACGATTCGCCGCCAATATGCTGCCAGCCGGGGATTTCCTCGAAGACCAGCAAGCCGATGCGGTCGCAATGATCGAGGAACCAGGTCGATTGCGGATAGTGCGAAGTACGCACAACATTGCACTTCAAAGTGTCCTTCATGATCTCGGCGTCACGCTCCTGCGCGGAGCGGCCCATGGCATAGCCGACATAGGGGAACGCCTGGTGGCGGTTGAGGCCGCGCAGCTTGAGCTTGCGGCCATTCAGCAGAAAGCCTTCGGCCGTAAACTCGGCGGTGCGGAAGCCGAATGTCGCGACATATCGGTCCGAAACATGTTCCGTCTTCAGTTCGGCCTCGACAGTGTAAAGCACGGGATTGCCGAGTTCCCACAGCGAGACGCTATTCAGATTGTCGAAGGCAAAAGTCACGCTGCTGCCCGGCGTCTCGGTGAAGGCTGATGCCAGCACCGTGCCGTCCGTAGCGCGGAGGGTGGCCGTTACCGTGCCCCTGACGGCGAGGCCCTGTGGATTGGCGAGATCGCAGCGAACAGTGGCGGACTTTGCCGCAGCAAGCACATTGCCGGTCTCCACCTTGACGTTGGCGATCGAGACAGGTGCTGCGACCTTCAGCCAGACGTCGCGATAGATGCCGGCATAGGTGAGATAATCGATACGTCCGCCGAAGGGCGGAAGCTCCGGATTTTCGCTGCCGTCGATTTTGACTGTGATCAGGTTGTCGCCCTCTTTCAGGCGGCCGGTCAGCCGCGCTTCGAAGGGCGTATAGCCGTCCTTGTGCGCGATGATCTCCTCGCCATTGAGGTAGACGACCGCATCGGCCATGGCGGCATCGAACACAAGTGACACTTCACGTCCGGCAAAATCCGGACTCCAGGGCAGGACCTTCTGATAGGTGAAAGCGCGCTGATAGGATTTTTCATCGAAATAGTTGAACGGCAGCTCAACCGCTGTGTGCGGTAAGGTGACCGGCTGCCCTTCATGCCGATTGCCGGCATCAGCGGCCGAAAACCCCTCGTGAAAAGTCCAGGACTCATTGAAGGCGACAACAGAACGCATATTCAATCCTATCGATAGAGCCCGTCGCATCCCGGACGAAGGCGTGTTGCTTAGAAAAAATGCGGTCGCGACACGGACTGCGGTCGCGGTCGGGCGACATCTATACAGGCCTGCCACGACGGTGCAACGAAATCGGATATCGGATCAGGATTTCCTGATCGCCACCCTCTTGCCTGAGTTCCAAAAACCATACAATATACATACATTCCTTTTGGAGATACCGAGATGAGCGATGATCAGGCAGCGGCTTTCTGGACTCCCTCCGTCAGCAAGACGGCGGGGCCGGTCTACCTGGCAATCGCCGATGCGTTGCAGGCCGATATCCACGCCGGCCGTCTGGTATCGGGTACGCGCCTGCCGCCGCAGCGGGCGCTGGCCGAAGCGCTCGGCATCGACTTCACCACCGTCACCCGCGCCTATGCCGAAGCGCGCAGGCGAGGTCTGGTGGAAGGCCGGGTCGGGCAGGGCACCTATGTCAGCCAGGGCCGGACGGCTCCGTTGCGACAAAAATCCCTCCCGAGCGGGCTGGTCGACATGAGCATGAACCTGCCGCCATGCTTCGAGGATCAGGTCCTGACGGCGCGGATGTGGCAAGGGATCAACGGGTTGGAAACCAGCGATGGGTTGGACCTGCTGCTGCGCTACCAACAGCCCGGCGGCGCTGCCCGCGATCGCGAGGCTGGAGCAGAATGGCTTGCCAACCGGCTGCCCGGTATCCGGCCGGGACGTATTCTCGTCTGTCCCGGCGCCCAGGGTGCGCTGCTTGCTGTCACCGGCATGCTGACGGCTCCAGGCGACACTGTCTGCGCCGAGGCACTGACATATCCGGGCTTGCTCTCTGTCGCGGCGCACTTGCGGCTGACCGTCGCCGCTATAGAAAACGACGATAAAGGATTGATTCCAGAAGCTTTTGAGAAAGTTTGCCTTAATAGGAGACCCAAGGCGCTTTATTGCAATCCTACCATCAGCAATCCGACGACGATCACGCTGCCTCTGTCGCGACGCAAGGCCATTCTCGATATAGCCGCCCGTTATGATGTCGCGGTCATTGAGGACGATGCTTACGGCGCACTGCCGATGCAACCGGTCGCGCCGCTGGCGGCGCTTGCACCAGAGCGGGTCTATCATATTGCCGGCCTTGCCAAATGCCTGTCGCCTGCGCTGCGCATCGCCTATCTAGCCGCGCCGGATCTACGCGCGGCAACGAGGCTCGCAGGTGTCATCCGTGCCACCTCGGCCATGGCCTCGCCGCTTTCGGCTGCGATCGCCAGCCGCTGGATCGAAGACGGTACGGCGGAAGCTGTGCTTGCTGCGATCCGTCGTGAAACGAAACTGCGCCAGGCTATTGCCGCGGAATTGCTACCCGCCGCCAATCTGCTTGTCGATCCCGAGGGTTTCCACGCCTGGCTGCGGCTGCCTTCTGTCTGGCCGCGTGGCGAGTTCACGGCGCGGCTGCGTTCCGCCGGCATCGGCGTAGTCGCGAGCGATGCCTTTGCCCTTGGTCCGGCGCCGGAAGCGGTCCGCCTCGGGCTCGGTGCCGCAGAAGATCGCGGACATCTGCGCCAGAGCCTCGGCATTGTCGCCGACCTGCTGGCGGAGACTCCGGCAGCTTCGGCAATCGTCATCTGATTGGACAAATTGCCGCGGCTGCATATATTTCGAAACAATATGCATACAATAATTGACGATGTATGCATTTCATGTCATACAACTTTCAACAGGACGGCGGGTGACTTGAAGGTCGCCGATAGGGCCGCCCAGCTTCGAGACGAGCCGCATGGGGCGCTTCGCCTGCGAGGCTCTCGGGCATCACGCCTCCAGGCGAATGCCCGATTTTTGGAAGGGACAAACAATGTCATCCGAAGATTCATGGCCGCCGCTTCCCCCGCTCCAGACCGGTGTGCGCAGCCGCTGCCCGCGCTGCGGTCAGGGACATCTGTTCAAGGGTTTCCTAACGCTCCGCCCGTCCTGTGAAGTTTGCGGCCTCGACTATTCCTTTGCTGATCCGGCCGATGGTCCGGCCTTCTTCGTCATCTGCTTCGCCTGTATCCCGAGCGTCGCTCTTGCCGTCTGGCTCGAAGTCGCCTTCCAGGCTCCCTATTGGGTGCACGCCTTTACGACCCTGCCGTTCATGCTGCTCACTTGTATTCCGCCGCTGCGCCCGCTGAAGGGCTGGCTGGTGGCGAGTCAATATTTCTACAAGGCGGAAGAGGGCAAACTCGCACGCCTGGAAACGCCGCGTGACGACGGCGACTTGCATCCGCATTCTGCATAATCGGCCTATCTGGCTCTTGTGCTTCTGATTTCCTCCCCGGGGCTCCGCACTGCCGCGTACATGCCGGTGGTGCGGAATTCTGTAGGATTGATCCCGTAGGTGCGGCGGAACGCCTTCGAGAAATAATTGGCGTCGTCGAAACCGGACATGATCGCCACTTCCTTGACCGGAATGAACGCCGCTTTGGTCAAGAGCTTGGCCGCTCGTTGCATACGTTGTTGCAGGACGAATTCCGCCGGCGGCAGACCTTCACTATCGGCGAAGACACGTGAGAAATGGGCGCGGCTGAGACCGCTCACCTTGGCAAGTTCGCTGACCGGCAGCGGTTTCTCGAGATTGGCGTCGATATAGTCGATGACTGTCTGCATGGCGGACCGGTCGGCAGCGACGGCATGCGAACCGAAAACATCGTCGTAAAGCGCCATTGCGGCTTCATAGGCCACCGCTGAAGCCGAAGCCGGCGTGGTGGCGCCTCTTACAAGCCGCAGGCTGCAATCCGCAAGATGATCGATCGTCGACTGCTGCAATTTCAAGAGCGGCCCTGCGGCGGCCAGGATCAGGCGATGGATACGCAGCGCTTCCTCGCCGTTCATCGATATCCAGAAATATTCCCAGCGCTCGCCCTTTTCCAACCAATAGCGATGATTGTGGGGCACCAGCACCAATAACGTATCGCCGGAGCCGAGACGGTAGTTGCGGTTCTCGTAACGCAGCCGGCCGCTGCCGCTGATCGTATGCTGCAACACCGTGAATGGCGTTTGGCCGCGCCGGCGACCGTCCCAATCGTAGAGCTCGTTATCCCTTATTTCATAACCGGCGCTGGTCGGCATGGCATGCAGCCGGTGGCGTCCGCGCGGCAGCGAAACAGTCCGCATGGTTTGGCCGTTGGCGATCAAATCTTGCAGCACAAAATTACCCTTGAAAGCATAATAGTTCTCTGGTCGGCCCGATGATTATAGGCATAATTCCGCCCAGAAAACAGCATGCACCTGCCGATGAGGACCGGCAGAAGGAGGAGAAAGTGCTGATTTTGCCATTGTTGCGCTGTCGGCGCGATGATGGGATGAAAACACCATCTTCTTCTCCGCTGCTGATTGTTTGATCGACTTCAAGGTGAGGATCATGAGTTTCAAAATCGCCATTATCGGCGCAGGCAGCGTCGGCTTCACGAAAAAATTGTTCACCGACATTCTCTGCGTGCCGGAATTCCGCGACGTGGAATTCGCGCTCACCGATGTCAGCGAGCACAATCTGACAATGATCAAGGCGATCCTCGACCGGATCGTCGAGGCGAACAAGCTGCCGACGCGCGTGACCGCCACGACGGAGCGCCGCAAGGCGCTGGCTGGCGCGCGCTACGTCATTAGCTGCGTGCGCGTCGGCGGGCTGGAAGCCTATGCCGAAGATATCCGCATTCCCCTGAAGTATGGCATCGACCAATGTGTCGGCGATACGATCTGCGCCGGCGGCATTCTCTACGGCCAGCGCAACATTCCCGTCATTCTCGATTTCTGCAAAGATATCCGTGAGGTCGCCGAAACAGGCGCGAAGTTCCTCAACTATGCCAACCCCATGGCGATGAACACCTGGGCGGCGATCAAGTATGGCAAGGTCGATACGATCGGTCTCTGCCATGGCGTCCAGCACGGGGCCGAGCAGATCGCGGAAGTTCTCGGCGCCAAGGACAAGTCGGAGCTCGACTACATCTGCTCGGGCATCAACCACCAGACCTGGTTCGTTGACCTGCGCCTCAATGGCCGCAAGATCGGCAAGGATGAGCTTGTCGCCGCATTCGAGGCCCATCCGGTCTATTCGCAACAGGAAAAGCTGCGCATTGATGTGCTGAAGCGTTTTGGCGTCTATTCGACCGAGAGCAACGGTCATCTCTCCGAATACCTGCCTTGGTATCGGAAGCGGCCGGACGAGATCAACAAGTGGATCGACATGTCCGACTGGATCCACGGCGAGACGGGCGGCTATCTTCGCCATTCAACCGAAACGCGCAACTGGTTCGAGACGGAATTCCCGCAGATCCTCGACAGCGCCTCAAAGCCGATCGATCCGGCCAAGCGCTCGAACGAGCATGCGAGCCATATCCTTGAGGCGCTGGAGACCAATCGCGTCTATCGCGGCCATTTCAACGTCAAGAACAACGGCGTCATCACCAATCTGCCTGCCGACGCCATCATCGAATCGCCCGGTTTCGTCGATCGCTTCGGCATCAACATGGTGGCCGGAATCACGCTGCCGGAAGCCTGTGCTGCGACCTGTATCTCCTCGATCAACGTCCAGCGCATGTCGGTTCACGCCGCCGTCAGCGGCGATCTTGACCTGCTGAAGCTTGCGGTTCTGCATGATCCGCTGGTCGGTGCCGTATCGACGCCGGAGGAAGTCTGGCAGATGGTCGATGAAATGATCGTCGCCGAAGCCCGCTGGCTGCCCCAATATGCGGATGCCGTCGAAGGTGCGAAGGACCGTCTGTCGCGCGGCAAGGTGAAAACCCGCGATTGGAAGGGTGCGGCCAGCCGCAACGTGCGCTCGATCGAGGAGCTGAGAGCCGAAAAAGCAGCCATGAAGCAGGCTGGTTAAGGAATGGGCATTCGGGACAGGTTGGCTGCGGCGGGGCTTTCAGGAGGAGACCTGTCGCACGACGCCAGCCGGTTCCCGTTCGATAGAGGAGTGCGGCGCACCCACGGGGACGCTCGCGATAATGGGAGAGAGAAAACGATGAAACATGTTCGACCGATCAGCATTCTTGCGGCGCTGACGATTGCCACATCCGCAATCGCCATGAGCGCCTACGCATCCGAACCGACGGTGCCACCCGTGCCGCCGGTTTTCCCGGCCGAGGGCAAGATCAAATACGTGCCGCGCGACTCCATCCTGGAGTTCAAGGCGCTGCCGGAATATCACGAGCCGGGTTGGGTCACCGACAAATTCGTCAAGACCGGCAAGCTGCCACCGGTCAAGGATCGCCTGCCGAAGGAGCCGCTCGTCTATAAGACCGGCAACATGCCCGACGGTGTCGGTGTTTACGGCGACACGCTGCGCCATGTCATCGGCGGCCGGCCGGAAGGATGGAACTACGGCGCCGGCCAGACGCAAGGGTGGGGCGGCATCGATATCGGTCTTTCGGAGTGCCTAACGCGCACCGCGCCGCTGTTCCAGGTCGAGGCGAAGGATACCGAACCACTGCCTAATCTAGCCAAGAGCTGGGAATGGTCGCCGGACGGCCACAAGCTCACCATGCACCTGATCGAAGGGGCGAAATGGTCCGACGGCGTACCCTTTAACGCCGACGACATCATGTTTTACTGGGAAGATGAAGTTATCGATCCGAATGTCTCGCCGCTCGGCGGTGGCGCATCGCCGGAAGCCTTCGGCGACGGCACGACACTCAAGAGGATCGACGATTATACGGTCGAATGGACCTTCAAGGACGCTTTCCCGAAGCAATATCTCTACACGATGGCCTATCCCAATTTCTGCCCGGGTCCATCGCATATCCTGAAGCCGCAGCACCCGAAATATTCGAAGAACACCTACGATCAGTTCAAGAACGCCTTCCCGCCGGAATATATGAACATACCGGTCATGGGTGCCTGGGTGCCGGTCGAATACCGTTCCGACGACATCATCGTCCTGCGCCGCAATCCCTATTACTGGAAGGTCGACGAGAAGGGTAATCAACTGCCTTACCTCAACGAGCTGCACTACAAGCTCTCGACCTGGGCGGACCGCGACGTGCAGGCAGTTGCCGGCTCCGGCGATCTTTCCAATCTGGAGCAGCCGGAAAACTTCGTCGCTTCGCTGAAGCGCGCCGCCCAGCCTGACGCTCCCGCGCGTCTTGCCTTCGGTCCGCGGCTCATTGGCTATAACTTGCAGATGAACTTCTCCGCCAACGGCTGGGGTAACCCGGACGCACGAGGCCAGGCAATCCGCGAGCTCAATCGCAACGAGGATTTCCGCAAGGCCGTGACCATGGCGCTCGATCGCAAGGCGATCGGTGACTCCCTGGTCAAGGGGCCGTTCACGGCGATCTATCCGGGCGGCCTGTCCTCGGGCACCAGCTTCTACGACCGCAACTCGACCGTCTATTATCCCTTTGACCTTGCCGCCGCGAAGGCGGAGCTGGCGAAGGCCGGCCTCAAAGACACCGACGGCGACGGCATCGTCAATTTCCCGGCCGGTGTCGCCGGCGGCAAGAATGTCGAAATCACGCTGCTGGTCAGTAACGACTACACCACGGACAAGAGCCTTGCCGAGGGCGTCGTGGCCCAGATGGAAAAACTCGGGCTTCGAGTCATCATCAACGCACTCGACGGACCGAAGCGCGACGACGCCAACTATAGCGGCCGCTTCGACTGGATGGTCCGACGCAACAGCACGGAATTGGCCTCGGTGGTTCAGAACACCGAACAGCTTGCTCCGGTTGGCCCGCGCACGAGCTGGAACCACCGCGCGCCCGAAAGTGGTCAGGTGGACCTGATGCCCTTTGAAAAGGAGATGGTCGATATCGTCAACAAGTTCACGACTACACAGAATAGCGACGAGCGCGTGGCTCTGATGAAGCAATATCAGAAGCTCTCGACCGAACACCTCTACAACATCGGTCTGACCGAATATCCGGGCGCGCTCATCATCAACAAGCGCTTCTCGAATGTTCCTCCGGGTACGCCAATCTTCATGTTCAACTGGGCCGAGGACTCCATCATCCGCGAGCGCCTGTGGGTCGCGGCCGATAAGCAGGGCAAATACGAGCTGTTCCCCGAGCAGCTTCCGGGCGCTCCGGGCAGCGCCGGTCCGATCAACTAATGGAGCGCGGCAGCCGGCCACCGGGCCGACTGCCCACCACAAGCCAAGTATTCCGACTGCATCGCGATGCAGTCGGGCAAAGGTGAACCCAGCCGGTCCGTGCTATCCTTAGGGATGCAGACCACCGGCGGTAAGAAGAGAAGCGAACCGTCCCATGTTGCGATTCCTGCTCATGCGCATAGCCTCTGCCGTACCCGTGCTCATCATCCTGAGCGTGGTGACTTTTGCCATTATCCAGGCACCGCCCGGTGATTATGCCGACTTCATCCGCTCGCAATTGATGAACCAGGGTGGCGCGTCCTTTGCCCAGGCCGATGCTCAGGCGCAGATCTACCGTCATGAACATGGGCTCGATAAGCCGATCGTCGTGCAGTATTTCAACTGGATCGGCGGGATCGTGACCCGAGGCGATTTCGGCTACAGCATGTTCTACAACAAGCCCGTCGCCGATGTTGTCGGCGAGCGCCTGCCGCGGACCCTGGCGCTCGCTCTCGTATGCCATCTCTTTGCCTCCGTTCTCGGTATCGGCTTCGGCATATGGGCTGCCACCAGACAATATAGCTGGATCGATAGCCTGCTTTCCGGCATCTCATTCCTCGGCATGACGGTGCCGCGCTTCCTGATGGCGCTGATCATCGTCTATATTCTCGTCTTCCAGCTCAACGTCTCGGAAATCGGCAGCTTCTATTCGCCGCAATTTGGCGGTGCGCCGTGGTCATGGGACAAGTTCGTCGATCTGGTCAAGCATGTCTGGCCGGTCGTCGCGATCGCCACTTTCGGCGGGCTTGCCTATAACATGCGCGTCATGCGCGGCAATCTGCTCGACACGTTGAATGCGCAATATGTCGAGACTGCCCGCGCCAAGGGCCTGTCCGGCGGTGCTGTCGTCATGCGCCATGCCGTGCCCAATGCCCTGCATCCACTCGTCATGTATCAGGGTGTCGTACTGCCCTATATGCTGACTGGCGAGATCGAAACCGCCATCATCTTTGCATTGCCGACCGTGGGGCCTGCGATCGTCGGCTCGATGGCAGTCGGCGACGTTTATGTCACCGCCACTTTCATGATGGTGCTGTCAGCGACGCTGATCGTCGGCAATATCATCGCCGACATGCTGCTCGCCCTGCTCGATCCCCGTGTCCGCCAACAGGGAGGGATCCACTGATGCTCGCCTTCAGCACCCCCGCACCTCCGCTCGACGACGATAAGATTAAACCGAAAAGCGGCAATGAAAGCTATATCGCGCTCGTTTGGCGCCGCCTGAAGCGCTCCTGGACAGGCATGGGTGGCCTGATCCTTGTCGTCCTCTTGCTGCTGATGTCGCTCTTGGCCGAATTTGTCGCACCCGTCGACCCAAAGGCGACCGATACCGGTTTTGCGCCGCCGCAGGTGATCAGCTTCCACGACAAGGACGGCAATTTCGTCTTCCAGCCGCGGGTTTATGCGCTCGCCGAAACCGAGGAGCTCGATCCGGTCACCTTCCAGCCGATCGTCGGGCCGGACTACAACAATCCGCGTTTGCTTGGCTTCTTCGTCAAGGGCGCTCCCTATAAGCTGTTTGGCCTGATCCCCGGAAACCGCCATCTCTTCGGCTCGACCGACAGCCAGCCGGTGCATTTCCTCGGTACCGACAAGTTCGGCCGCGATGTGCTCTCCCGTGCCATTTATGGTTCGCGCATCTCGTTGATGATCGCACTGACTGTCGTCTCCATCGTCACCGTCGTCGGCACGACCGTCGGCATGGTCTCCGGCTATTTCGGGGGCACGCTCGACGCCTGGATCCAGCGTTTCGTCGAACTGGTGCTGGCCTTTCCGCAATTACCGCTCTATCTGGCGCTGACCTCGTTGATCCCGGTCACGGCGCCGACCAACGTCTTCCTCGCCTTCGTCATCATCGTCATGTCGGCGCTCGGCTGGGCGCAGATGTCACGCGAGGTGCGCGGCAAGACTTTGGCCCTGGCGCGGATCGACTATGTTCGCGCTGCGATGGCGGTCGGGGCGACCGACCGACGCATCATCCTCCAGCATATTTTTCCGAACGTCATGAGCCACGTCATCGTCACCGTGACGCTGGCAATCCCGAGCGTCGTGCTGCTCGAATCCTTCCTCGGTTTCCTGGGGTTCGCGGTCAAGCCGCCGCTGATCTCCTGGGGGCTGATGCTGCAGGACACGTCTACCTATTCTGTCATCGGCTCCTATCCCTGGATCCTCTCACCCGTCGCCTTCGTGCTCGTCACCGTCTTTGCGTTCAATGCGCTCGGCGATGGCCTGCGCGATGCGATCGATCCCTATTGATAGGACACAGACCATGGCTCTCGCACTCGTCAATCCCTTCGCCCCCGATGCCAGGCTGGATGCTGCCAGCAAAACCGTGCCGCCCGTCATCGACGCCCGCAACGTCGCCGTCAAATTCAAGGTCGAGGACGGCATCATCGATGCCGTCAAGGATATCTCCTTCCAGCTCTATCGCGGCGAAACCATCGCCATCGTCGGCGAATCCGGCTCGGGAAAATCGGTGACCGCCCGTACGGTGATGGGTCTGCTCACGAAACGTGCCGTCGTCTCGAAGACATCCACCGTCAGCTACGACGGCAAGAATGTGCTGAAATTTTCCGAACGCGCCCGTCGGCAGCTACGTGGCGATCGCATCTCGATGATTTTTCAGGAGCCGATGAGTTCGCTGAACCCGATCTATACGATCGGCAGCCAGATCGTCGAGGCGATCCGCGTTCACCGCAAGATCGGCCGCCGTGAGGCAGAGAGGCGGGCGCTGGCGCTGCTGCAGCAAGTGCAGATTCCCGATCCGGAAGCGCGGCTCAAGCAATATCCGCATCAGCTTTCCGGTGGCCAGCGTCAGCGCGTGATGATCGCCATGGCACTCGCCAACGACCCGGACGTGCTGATCGCCGACGAGCCGACCACTGCGCTTGACGTCACCGTGCAGGCACAGATCCTGAACCTGATCCGCAACCTGCAAAAACAGCTCGGCATGGCGGTGATCCTGATCACCCACGATCTGACCGTGGTCAGGCAGTTTTCCGACTATGTCTACGTCATGCAGCATGGCGAGATGCGCGAGCACAATACGACGGAAGAGCTCTTCGCCCATCCGCAACATCCCTATACTCAGCATCTGCTCGCCTCCGAGCCGCGGGGGCAGGCGAAGCCGCTGCCGCCGGACTGCGACACCATTCTCGAGGGCAAGTCCGTCAAGGTCGCTTTCATGCTGCGCCACGGCACCTTCCTCAAACCTGATCTTCGTGAGCTGGTCGCAGTCGACGGCCTCAGCCTGGAGCTTCGCCGGCACGAGACGCTGGGGCTTGTCGGCGAATCCGGCTCCGGCAAGACCACTTTCGGCCAGGCGCTCCTGCGGCTGATCGATGCTGATAGCGGCGGAATCTATTTCGACCGGCAAGCGATCCACGGCCGCTCGCGGACCGAGATGCGACCGCTGCGCTCGCGCATGCAGATCGTATTCCAGGATCCTTTCTCCTCGCTCAACCCGCGCATGCCGATCGGCCAGATCATCGCCGAGGGGCTGGTGGTCAATAATATCGGCGCCAACAAGGCGGAGCGGCTGGAGCGGGTGAAGGAAGCGCTGGTCAGCGCCGGCATGCCCTCGAACATCCTGTCGCGCTTCCCCCATGAATTCTCGGGCGGCCAGCGCCAGCGCATCGCCATTGCCCGGGCTATCGCGCTCGAACCGGAATTCATCCTGCTCGATGAGCCGACCTCGGCGCTCGACCTTTCTGTCCAGGCGCAAATCATCGATCTCCTGCGCAAGCTGCAGGACGAACGAGGCCTGAGTTATCTTTTCATCTCCCACGACCTTAAGGTCGTCCGCGCCCTTTGCCATCGCGTCATCGTCATGCAGCACGGCAAGATCATGGAAGAGGGGCCTGTCGACGACGTTCTTTCCCATCCCAAGACCGCTTACACCGAGCGCCTCGTCAGAGCGGCGTTCGAGGTAGCCTCATAAGCATTCAGGAGATTTTACATGGCAGGCAATCCCAAGATCACCTTTATCGGCGCCGGTTCGACCGTTTTCATGAAGAACATTATCGGTGACATTTTGCAGCGCCCGGCACTTGCGGGCGCAAAAATTGCGCTGATGGATATCAACTCCCAGCGACTGGAAGAAAGCGCCATCGTCGCCCGCAAACTGGCCTCGACACTTGGTGCATCGGCTGCGGTCGAGACCTTTACCGATCAGCGCCAGGCACTTGACGGCGCCGACTTCGTCGTCGTCGCCTTCCAGATCGGCGGTTACGAGCCCTGCACGGTGACCGACTTCGAAGTGCCGAAGAAATACGGCCTGCGCCAGACGATTGCCGATACACTGGGCGTCGGCGGCATCATGCGCGGTCTGCGCACCGTGCCGCATCTCTGGAAAATCTGCGAGGACATGCTGGCCGTCTGCCCGGAGGCCATCATGCTGCAATACGTCAATCCGATGGCGATCAACACCTGGGCGATCGCGGAGAAGTACCCGACGATCAAGCAGGTCGGTCTATGCCATTCCGTGCAGGGCACGGCGATGGAACTGGCCAAGGATCTCGACATTCCCTATGACGAAATCCGCTACCGTTCGGCTGGTATCAACCATATGGCCTTCTATCTGAAATTCGAGCATCGCCAGGCGGACGGTTCCTATCGCGATCTCTATCCCGATCTCGTCCGCGCCTATCGTGAGGGGCAGGCACCGAAGCCCGGCTGGAACCCGCGCTGCCCGAACAAGGTGCGCTACGAAATGCTGACGCGTCTCGGTTATTTCGTCACCGAAAGCTCCGAGCATTTCGCCGAGTACACGCCTTATTTCATCAAGGAAGGCCGTGAGGACCTCATCGAGAAATTCGGCATTCCGCTCGACGAATATCCGAAGCGTTGCATCGAGCAGATCGCGCGCTGGAAGAACCAGG